>DIEU01000024.1:0-56522 GCA_002418775.1 Firmicutes bacterium UBA5766 | reverse complement strand
GACTGGGAAACCTATCTGTCAGGCTTAAAGATGTGGAAACCGGTTATAGCGGCCATCAACGGCTATTGCATTGGCGGCGGTCTGGAAATGGCTCTGGCCTGCGACCTTAGGGTAGCTTCCTCGAAGGCTTCTTTTGCCCTTTCTGAAGTTAAAGTGGCCAGCCTGCCCGGGCTAGGCGGGATGCAGCGCCTGATCAGGACTGTTCCCAAGGCTGTGGCCATGAAGATGATTCTTGGCGCAGAGCGCATTAATGCCCAGGAAGCTTACCGGATCGGCATAATCAGCGACATTTTCGAACCTGAAGCCCTCATGGAAGGCGCAATGAAGATTGCCGCCCAGATTGCTGCCAACGCTCCGCTGTCGGTTAAAGCAGCCAAGCAGGCCTGTGTAGTGGGCGCTGACCTGCCTCTTGACCAGGCAATTATGTACGACTACATGCTCTGGGGTATCCTGCGTGACACCGAGGACAGGCTGGAAGGCCGCAAAGCTTTTACTGAAAAGAGAGCCCCACAGTATAAAGGCAAATAAACGAACCAACGCAAACAAATAAAACCCGTCCCCTAGAAGAAGAAAAAAGCGCCGTTAAAAGCGGCGCTTTTTTGATCGCCGTCTACCACAAGCCGGTCCGATATCTTTTCCTATTTTTTTTTTAGCAAAGTTTTCTTTACCGCACATTTATTTCTGTAACTCATATATATATTAATAGATTACTTTTGAAAGGGGGAAGTATGCATATGGCGCAAAATGCACAGACCACAGAAAAGCTGCGCGTTCACCAGGTAGTCAGCGAAGATACGCAGCAGGTTGTGGTTCGTGGCAAAGTAACCGTACCTGAAGCAAAGCCGGATGTGGACAAAATTATTTCTACGGATAAAACAGTAAATATCGAAAAAACAGAAGTAGTGCCCGACAAAGTTATAGTCGAAGGAAATATAATCTTACAGGTAGTCTATATTGCCTTTGAGCCAGCACATTCCGTTCATCATATGCACGCGAAAATACCGTTTACAGCCTTTGTTGACGTGCCCGGCGCAGAGCCGGGGATGGAAGTGATGGTAAGGGCTAAAATCGAGGATGTAAACATTGCTCCCAGCCGTGATGATGTCCGGGTATTTGATGTAGCCGCTGTACTATCGGTATTTGCTAAAATTACCGAAGTTCAGGACGTTGATATTTTAACAGAGTGTCCTGCCGGAGCTACATGCAAGTCTGAAACCATTAAAATTGACCACGTGGTTGCCAGCAAGACCAAGCAAGTAGTAGCAAGTGATGTGTTCCATGTTCCGGAGGAAAAACCTTCGGCTGAGAAAATCCTGGATACTATGACCACTGCAGAAGTTACCAACATACGGGTATTGAAAAACAAGGTAATTGTAGACGGTAATGTAAAAATCAACATCATTTATGTTGCCATGGAGCCTGAACAATCGGTACATGAAATGCACAGGACCTTCTCATTTAATGATTTTATTGAAATGCCCGGTGTCCGCTCAGACTCGGGTGTAAGAGTTGATGTAGAAGTGGAAAGCGCAGACATTGACCAGCACACTCCCGACCGCTTATCGGCGGATGTTGTTTTAATGCTTACGGCAAGGGCTTTTGAGACAAAGCAGGTCAAGGTGATTACTGAGGTTTCCGGAGCACAGGCCAAAATGGCGAGGCTTAAAATCGATCATGTCGTCGGCGAGGACAGCACCCAGGTTGTATTGCGGGATACATTTTCAACTCCTGATCCCGAACCAATCATCGAAAAAGTTTTAAAAACCTCGGTTGACAAAGCAGAAGTGAGAGAAACAAGAATACTCAAGGATAAAGTCATCATCCGGGGCGATGTATTTGTTGAAGTAACTTATGTTGCCGGTCTTCCGGACCAACCCGTATACGTTATACGCCGAAAAATTCCCTTCCATACCTTTGTTGAGATACCTGGAGTGGAAGAGGGGATGGACATCGATGTTACCGTGACCAGCGAGTATGCTACCGCCGGTTATGAACTCTGCCATATTACTATTGAACTGGTCATTAAAGTGACTGCCAGGGCAATTGAAACTATGCAGAAGGATGTTGTAGTCGAAACTGAAGTTCCTACTCCGGCGCCGATTTGCCCACCGGGAGAAATAATCGACTATACCATCCAATCGGGAGATACATACTATTCGATAGCTCAAAAGTATGGGACGACGGTAAATGCGATCATACAGGCCAATCCGGGGGTCAACCCCGAGAATTTACATGTGGGGCAGGTTATTAAAGTGCCTTGTACCCCCCCGGCAAAAGGTTAAAAAATAAATTATATAAGGAGGTTTTAGTGTATGCCCATTCAATACGAGTTTACAGAACCGGAAATTGTAACATGTATGAAAATTGTTACTCCGGTAGTACTGTCGGATGAAGAAGCGCAGATTCTGATTGATAAAACCGTTCATCTGCCGGAGCTGTGCAAAAAGATTGATCACATTGACGCCTGGGTAAAAGATCTGGAAGCAGAGCCTGTATTTATCCATGAGGGTATGGGACACTGGCACATGGTTATTCCCAGGGAATGGCATAATCATTTCAGCAAATGTGTTGGAGGCGTGTCGGTTCTTAAAAAGGTAATCGTCAGCGGAATCCTGCACAAGCAAATTTATTATGTAAACAAAGATGACACTGTTAAACATCTGCAAGAAGAAATTCCTTTTTCTAAGCTGGTCGAGCTGAGCAAGCCACAGCCCGTGCTTGATGAGGATGAAGTGGTTATCCGTCACTTCAGACCAAGAATTGATGTATCCTGGGATCTGATCCGGGGCGGCCGTCTGCAGCAAACCGGAGTGGTCATTGTCAGACTCAAGCTCGTTGAAGAGCGCCAGATTTTCGTTCAGGTTTGTCCATCTCCGGATATCTGCCCGGTAGGCAACCTGCTTGAAGATCCGGGCCTGGAGCAGTGGTCTCATCACGTTCCCCTCTTCTGGGGCGCCGCTAATGTCCGTCCTACCCATATAGCTCATTCAGGCAACTTTGCCGCAGAGCTTGGAGTGGTTCCGACCCAAGAGGCTGCTTTATTCCAGACTATACGCGCAAATATTGCCCCGGGACGCTCCTATAAATTATCCTTTTGGGCAAGGGAAGACTTCTGTGGAACGAGCAATTATTCCCTGACAGCTGAAGTGCGCTTCTTCAACAGAATGGGTATGCCGGTTGACGGGGCCAGCAGCAGTTTTCCGGGCTCCGCGATACCTGACAACGGGTATCAGCAGTTTTCGATCAGCACTCCGGCAGCTCCTATAGGCGCCGTAACAGCCATAGTCAGATTTACCTTTATGCCGAACACATCGCTGCCTCCTAATAACAGCATGGTAAAGATTGATGATGTTGATTTTTCATGCGTTGGCGGTATTTAGTAATTAATTTTCAAATAAAAAATGGGAGAAGCTGTTTAGACAGCTTTTCTTTTTTTTGAGGAGATTTTTAAATATTCCAGCGCTGTCTGCAATACACTTGTAAGTAGAGGTGGCCAGACATGGATCAAAGACAGGGAGCTTACGGGCTGGAAAACACTCTGTTTTCTATTTTGGAAAGAAGCGGTGGTTCAAATGTAGATCAGAATAACCTGCTTGTTCTGATGAGCCTGTTGAACCTCATGGGGATAGTTAATATTCTGGGTCAAAATAAGCCGGGCAAACCCGAAACAAAAACTGAACCGCAGGGAAAATAAGGCTTCGGTTAAAAAAGAATGATTTAGCCAGGCGGCGTCATTAAAAGTACCGGCAGGCTTAAATAGACGCCGCCTGATAAATCTGGCGCCGGGCCATTTCTTTCAGTTAAGCTTCCGGAGTTTGCTGATCATTTTGCTGATTATCATTGGAACTCGGAAAAACTTTGGTCATACTGGTTTGAAAATTTTCCAAACCCGAGCGGAATGTTTGAATGGTAGAAAACACAGCGTCAATTAACGAAGCCAGATGACCAAGCTTTTCTTCGGTATCCGGTTTTATGCACATCATGAGCAGTACAGGAACAAGGAGAAAATTATTAAATTCACTTTGACTATCCAAAATAAATATACCTCCATTTCATAATTTTCCCGCTATCTCATTTGGCTGCAAGCTGGGTTAAACTGTATAAGCTTCCCATGCCGGTTTGAAAAGTGCGTACTGAGAACTGTACAGCCTCTAACATGGATTTAAGAAACATCAAATGAGTTTCAGTTTCAGGCATAGATGACAGGATTAATAGAATTAAAATTAAAAACAATGTGTATGGGTTGTCTGGTTGTAAGATCTGGGGCAATTGAAATTCCTCCTTTCTTTGAAATTTAAGGAAAGATAAAATCTATTTACCTAAAAGTTCCTTTAGTATACTACGTACCGATTGCGTATCCTGTGACATTTTTATATAAGGGAGCAAGTCAAAACTTTTGGAAGTCCTTTTAAATATAATGGTGAGGGAGGTATCGGAATGTCAGAAGAGAGTATAAACAGCCATAGCCTTGAACATGCGCTTTATAAAATACTTGAACTGCAGTCGAAACCGGATGCCAGTAATCCGGATGATATGATGCTGATGCTGAGCCTTTTAAACCTGCTTGGCATAGTCAGTTTACTGAACAAACAATCATCTCCGGCTGCTCCAAATCAGTTGGCGAGTATTAATCCTCTTGTTGGCATGCTTGGCAGTATGCTAGGGGGGGGGCAGCAGAAAACTGGCGAGAAGAATACCGGAGGCGCTCAAGGCGGGCTTCCGTTTAACCCTGCGGCATTACTGAACATGGTTAACCTACAGACGGGCAATCAGATGGATCCCGCACTGTTGCTAAAGCTTCTGGGGGGCTTATTAAAAAGTGCTCCGCAGCCCGACCAAAAATCAAAGCCCGGGGAGTCAAAGGTAGTTGTTGAAAATCCGCAGGCCGGTAAAACGACTGAAGTAAAAAGGAGAAACACAATACCTTCATGGGATTCACGGTTGGGTGCAGGATAAAGTTTTTCTGTAGAGGCATCCATGCTGCTAAAGTCTTGTCATAAGAAGGACGAATATTTATCAACTTGGGAGGACAGTGTCTTAAGTGCAATTTAGTGTGCGGCTGGTACAAGATCAGCCGCATATATTTTAAAGCGCTGGAAAAGATATTTGAAGATTTAAAAAGGGGCGTTTTTGTGACTGAAAAATTACTTGCTTTGATAATAGCCGCAGTTGCAGGTATGCTGATGGCTTTCCAGGGTTCTTTAAACGCCGCGTTAAGCAAAGTAATCGGGCTGCTGGAAACAACATTTTTTGTACATCTGGTAGGATTGGGTACTGTCGGAATAGTACTGTTCTCCTTGAGTACAAAAATTTCTACAGCCCAGTTAACCCGTTCACCCTGGTATACGTACCTTGGAGGTGTGCTGGGTGTCTTAATTATTTATGCCGTTGCCCGGAGCATTCCCAAGGTAGGAGTCGCCCCGGCTACGACAGCTATCATCCTTGGACAAGTCCTTACGGCGAGCTTTATAGATCACCTGGGTCTTCTTGGGATGGAACGTCTTCCTTTTACCTGGTACAGAGTTGCAGGAACTTTATTGTTAGCCGGCGGGGCATGGCTGCTGTTAAAAAAATAGGTTAAAAAAAACAACCAGAATTATTCCCAGAAGAATACCCAGGCAGGATACCGGCCACCTGCCCTTAAAGGCTTCGGGCAGTAATTTTAAAACAACAATGTAAAGCATTGAACCGGCGGCAAATGCTAATAGCAGGGAAATAAAAGCGGGTGAAGCCTTGATGAGGATCATTCCCAGAGCAGAACCCAGCGGTGTAACCAGGCTGATTAAAAAATTGATTGCCATGATCCTGAATGCGCCCATGCCGCCTACTCGCAGAGGCGCGCTCATGGCCATGCCTTCCGGTATGTTGTGGAGCCCTATTGTCAGGGTAAGCAGAGTACCCAGCGATATTGGTTCGGCTGCGCCTGCAGCGATGGCAAGTCCTTCGGGAAGATCATGGAGCGCAATTCCAAGGGCAATGAAGTAACCAAAAAGCGTGTACCTGTGTCCTGAACTGCCTGCCAGCAGTGTACGGTTAAATAAAAAATCAAGCAAGCCCATAACGATCAGGCTTAAAACGCATCCTTTCAAGCACAGGCCCAACTCGGACTGATAAAGCGCCGCAGGAATAAGATCCAAAAAGGTTAAAGCCAGCATGGCTCCGGAAGCGAATCCTAGCATCAATGAAAGCTGCCAATATTTTATACGGCGAAAATAGAGTATAATAAGCGCTCCCAAACATGTTCCCATTCCCGCGATCAAACCCATGAATAATATTTTACCCACCCGCTGTTCACCTTCCTAAGGAGTTATATATTAGAAACAACAGGCAGGTAGCACATTTATTTTGAAAAACTACGGTATGTATATTTGTTGTCCGGGATATATCTGGTCAGGATTCAAATTCGGATTTGCTTTGATAATGCTTTCAAGGGGGACACCAAGGCGAATAGAAATTTGCCATAGTGTGTCTCCGGATTGCACCGTATAAGTCTTGCCGCCGGATTGTTCCTGAACAGGCGCATTACCTCCACTAATATTCTGGCTTGAAACAATGACCACTGGTGTCCCTATAGATACTTCAGGAAAAATTGTTTCTATGTCGCCATTGTGCATCCTGATACATCCATGTGAGACTGCCTGGCCGATAGATGACGGGTTATTTGTTCCGTGAATCCCATAAGGGCCATTTGGTATACTAAGCCCCAGCCATCTTGTTCCCAGCATCCCCCCTGGGTTAACAGATTTATTAACTACTTGGTAATTTCCATTTGGTGTGGGGGTTGAAGGTTTGCCTACTGCAACCGGATAATTAAACGGAGTTTTATCACCCCTGCAGTAACTCAGCCTGCGCAAGTAGGTGTTGATGATCAGCTGCGTTCCTGCTTCACCGCATTTGGACATACCACCACTCCTTACTGACTTTTTTAATGCAATCTATGTTAAGAGCGGGAAAAGGTTACCGTATAGAAATTTACCTTTCTTTTTCTAAATCACTCTGGTAACTTTTAGTAAGCTTTCGCCATATTATATATAAAAATGGCGAAAGGGGATTAATAAATGGCTTTCGAAATAGGTGGAAGTTCCTGTGAATGTTTAATTTGGTTGATCTTTTTTATTCTTCTTATTAGCTGCCTGTGCCCCGGTATTTGCAAGTCTTAAAACGTTAAAACTGTACTTGACGCTAAAGGGAAGGTATATGAAAAAGGCCTTCCCTTTAGCTTTTTAAGGAAGGCATTACAATTAAATCAAGATGAAGAATGTTCACTAGTTCTCCTATTGCACGGTTACCTCAACCTGAAAAGTCTTTTCAGGCTGAACACTTTCCCAGGGACGGCTGTATTTCAGGGATACTGTTGCAGTACCGCCGCCTACGGCTTTAAACTCCCAGTTATCCATGCCGCCGGCGCCCACGAGCGTTGAGTCTGAAAGGTATTCGTGATTTATTTCCTTTAAGACGAGCTGATCCAGTTTACTTGTGTAATCCCATGAATATCCTGTGCTCGGGTTGCCAGGCAGACTTAAGTGAAGAACTTGCCCTTTAACAAGGCTGATCTTTTTTCCGCTATCAGATTCTGATAATACTATACTGTCCTGATCCGCCATCTGGATTGTAACGGTCCTGGTTTCGTTATCCCACTTAACATTTGCGCCTAATGCCTGGACAACCCATCTTAAAGGCACCATAACCCTTCCCTGAATAATTTGAGGCTGTACATCTGTGGTAATTTCTTTGTCGTTTATAAAAATTCTAATAGTACTGGCTGCAAAAGTACCCAAAACAACGGATACAGATAACACAACAGCGCAAATTACAATAATCATTAGTTTCTTGTACACTTAAAAATCTCTCCCTTTTTATTTTCTATACTTATAGACGATATTATAATGCTATTTGTTCCTTTTAAGGTATAATAAATCAGAATAGACATTGGCTATGTTTAGATTTTTTTTAAAGACGAAGGAGCGGTATTACTGTACGAAATATTTGCCCATGCGAAGATAAACCTGACACTGGATATAACTGGCCTTAGACCGGACGGATACCATGAGGTCGAGATGATTATGCAAACGGTCGGATTACATGACCGTCTTGTATTTGAACCGCACCGTAAAGGCATCATTATTTCCTGTGACACCCCCGGGCTGCCTGTTGGGCCGGAAAACCTGGTTTATAAGGCGGCGCTTCTTCTTCAGGAATACACAGGACAGGCAAAAGGGGCGATTATTAATCTGAATAAGAATATTCCCCTTGAGGCGGGGTTGGCCGGGGGATCAGCAGATGCAGCAGCAACCTTGAAAGGTTTAAATAATTTATGGAAGCTGAATTTGCATTTTTCCGAACTGCTGTCACTGGGGGAACGTCTTGGGGCGGATGTGCCTTTTTGTCTTACAGGGGGTACGGTTTTGGCCCGCGGCAAGGGGGAAATATTATTACCGTTGAAACTTCTTCCAGACTTCGGAGTAGTCCTGATAAAACCTCCTTTTGGTGTTTCAACGGGCCGTATCTACCAACAATATGATTTAACCGGCGGCGGTACCCGCCCGGATACAAAAGGAATGTTGGAGGCAATTGAAAATAAAAGTCTGTCGGGTATAGGCAGTTTATTATCCAACGTTCTTGAGGAAACAACAGCTTATCTTTACCCGCAAATAAAATCTTTAAAGCAGGCTCTAGTCAGGGAAGGCGCAGTTGGGGCAGCTATGAGCGGAAGCGGACCGACATTTTTTGGTCTGTGCGAGAATGGGATTGAAGCTGACAATATAGCCCGGAATCTAATCCTGCCTCCTGGATGGCTGAAGATAGTCACTTCGGTTGAAAACGGGTGATATATTGCAGTTAAGGCAAAGAAGAGTTAAAATATTAAGGTATGGTTACAAGGAGGTTGTTTTTTTGCAACAGCGCAGGTTCAGCCCTCTTGATTTAAATAGTTACCGCCCCTTACGGGAAATAGTTTTTGAAACTTTGCGGGAGGCTATAATTAAGGGATTGCTAAGACCCGGTGAAAGATTAATGGAAATCCAGATTGCCGAAGAACTGGGCGTTAGCCGTACACCGGTTCGTGAGGCCATACGCAAGCTTGAACTTGAAGGTTTTCTGGTTATAGTTGCCCGCAAGGGCGCCTATGTCGCTGATATTTCCGTAAAAGATATTACCGACATTTTTGAAGTACGGGCTGCCTTGGAGGGCCTTGCGGCCGGGTTGGCTGCCGAGAGAATTACAGAAGAAGAGCTTGAACAGCTGGAGAGGGCACTGGTTCAAGCTTCTGAGGCTGCGACGGGTGATTTGAATATTGTCGTTCAATCAGACACATCGTTTCATGAACTTATTTACCGGGCCAGCCGGAACCAGCGTTTGCAGCAAATAGTTGTTCACCTTCAGGAACAGATCCAGCGTTTCCGTACCGTTTCTTTGTCACAGCCGGGCAGAACAAGTGTTTTTATTGAAGAACACAGGAAAATTGTTGAAGCAATCAGCGAACGCAACTCCGAGTTGGCTTCCCTGCTTGCCCGTGAGCATATCGAGAATGCGGAACAAAGCCTGCTCGGCGTTCTTGAGGGGGTATCATCCGTATGACCGTCGACGCAATTATTCTTGCTGGCAGCCTGAACGACGGCAAGTTGAAAGACAGCAGCCCTGTTTTTTACGAGGCTTTAATTCCCATAGGCTCCAAGGCTATGATTGAATATGTCATAGATGCTCTAACCAACTCCTCAAAAATAGGGAAAATAGTTATTGTCGGTCCTGAGATTAAAATAAGTGAAAGCGCTGCAGACAGGATTAAGTTTGCTCCACCGGGAGACAGCCTTTTGGACAATGTACAAAGGGGTTTTGACTGTTTGCCGGCCGGCAGGCGGGTGCTGGTTGCAACTTGTGATATACCGCTTTTAACATCTAAAGTAGTGGATGATTTTATAGATCAATGCCGGGATGAGACGGCAGACCTTTTTTATCCTATCGTATCCCGGGATGTGATTCAAAGTTCTTTTGCCAAAGCTGAGCGTACATATGTACGCTTGCAGGAAAATGTATTTACAGGCGGTAATTTAATGCTGCTTAAACCGGAAATACTGCCGCGCTGCCTGGCCAAAGGCAATGAACTTGTGAAAGCCAGGAAGAATCCTTTAAAGTTAAGCCAGTTAATTGGGTTATCTTTTTTAATAAAATTTGTCTTTCATAAACTCAGCCTGGCGGAAGCCGAAATCAAAGTTTCAAAACTGCTCGGTATAAAGGGAGTGGCTGTTGTCTGCCCGCATCCTGCAATTGGTTTTGATGTCGATAAACCTGCCGATTTAAGTGTGGTTACGGAAGTTTTAGTTTAAATTTTTTTCGGGATAACGTTAACTCATTTTATATTCTGGTTGACAATTAGGATATATAAATATCAGGATGCAAAGGGGAAGGTTGTTACATAAAGGGAGTTGATATTATTGGATTTTTTAAAAACTGAGCTGGATTCTTTACGTAAAGCCAGCCTGTACAGACAATTAAGATGGTTTGAGGGACCTCAGTCTCCAAGAACGACGGTTAACGGACGCAATTGTATACTTCTTTCTTCAAACAATTATCTTGGTTTAACAGACCACCCACAGGTAAAAGATGCGGCTTGTCAGGCTCTTGCCAGGTGGGGTACGGGATCGGGAGGTTCCCGTCTGATCTCGGGTAACTTCTTATTATATAAAGAGCTTGAGGAGAAAATTGCTCAATTTAAAAATACGGAAGAGGTAATTGTATTTAGTTCGGGATATCTTGCCAATATTGGTACGATAAGCTCCCTGGCCGGTCCAGAAGATGCTGTAATCAGCGATGAGTTAAACCACGCCAGCATTATTGACGGTTGTCGCTTAAGCAGGGCGCGTGTTGTAATTTTTGGTCATAAAGATATGAAGCAGCTGGAGAAAGCATTAAGCGAGACCCAGGATTGCCGCCGCCGCCTGGTAATTACCGACGGTGTTTTTAGTATGGACGGTGATCTGGCGCCCCTTCCGGAAATAGTCCGTTTGGCAGAGAAGTATGACGCATTTGTAATGGTGGATGATGCACACGCTACAGGTGTTTTTGGGAGCCGGGGCACTGGTACAGTAGAGCATTTTAACCTTGAGGGAAAAGTTGCCGTACAAGTCGGGACTTTAAGCAAGGCCCTGGCCAGCTGCGGCGGTTACGTTACCGGGAAAAGCGATCTAATTAACTACCTGAGAAATAAAGCCCGGAGCTTTATTTATTCCACCGGCCTGCCTCCGGCGGCTGTCGGTGCAGCTATTGCCGCTGTGGATTTAATCCGGGAAAAACCTGAAATACGGGCCAGGTTATTTGATAATATTAATTTTTTAAGTGAAGGCTTAACCAGGCTTGGTTTTACGATTTTAAACAGGGAGTCTCAAATAATTCCCATCTTGGTAGGGGATGATGGCCTGACAATGGTTATGGACAAGTCTCTTTTTGGGCGCGGTGTATTTGTAGCCGGGATCAGGCCTCCTTCGGTACCGCCTGGAACGAGCCGTTTAAGGGTGTCCGTAATGGCAACCCATACAAGGGAAGACCTTGAGGAAGTTCTTAATGTATTTGAAAGCGCAGGCAGGGAAACAGGCCTGATTTAAATTAACAAAAGCGATGAAGATAATTTTTTGTTACGTAACCAATAAAAAAGCAAGGGAGGAATTAACATTTTTAAAGCGAATGGTTTTTTCATAACCGGAACTGATACTAATGTGGGAAAAACAGTTTTTACATCCGGACTTTGCGGCTGCCTGAAACGCAGGTCAATCGATATCGGTGTGATGAAGCCCGTACAGAGCGGTTTTAAAAAAGCATCTGATGATTCTAGTCTGGTTGGTGATGCTTTGCTGCTTGCCAGGGCTGCTGATCTCAACTCCAATTTTAAGCATATTAATCCATACTGCCTGGAGGAAGCCCTGACTCCCCGCATCGCCGCTAAATTGGCCGGTGTAAAGATAGATCCTGATCTAATTATGGAATCTTTTAATGAGTTAAAGAAGAAGCATCAATTTATGGTGGTGGAAGGCGCAGGCGGAATACTTGCCCCGTTGACCGATCGGCTGCTGATGGCTGATCTGATCGTGATGATGGGAATGCCTGTAATTATTGTAGCAAGGGCAAACCTGGGGACAATCAACCATACTCTTTTAACAATTTCCTATGCCAGGAATAACGGGTTAAACATAGCCGGTGTGGTTATCAGCAGCAGCTCAAAGGAAAAGGGGACTGCAGAAGAGACCAACCCGGGTCTGATTTCCGAATTGGGCGGAGTACCCCTGCTGGGGGTAATCCCATATTTGGACAAGCTTGAACAGGAAGATATTATCCAGGCAGTAGACGGCTCTTTAAACTGGGAAATAATCGAAACTTATCTGGATGTAAAGTCTGAACAGGATTTGGACCTTGTTGAGAAGGACAGAAAATATGTTTGGTATCCCTTTACTCAGATGAAGGATTGGGTATCCGGAAACCAGGTAATCATCGAACGCGGAGAGGGCACATCTTTAATCGACATAGAGGGGAAAAGATATTATGATGGGGTATCTTCGCTCTGGTTGAACGTACATGGGCACCGCAGGGCTGAAATAGACCGGGCGGTATCTGCTCAGTTAGGCAAAATTTCGCACAGCACTATGTTGGGTTTAAGCCACAGGGGAGCTATCGAACTGGCTGAACAGCTTATCGAAAGCGCGCCGGCCGGGCTGGAAAAAGTGTTTTATTCCGATAACGGCTCAACGTCGGTGGAAATTGCTTTAAAAATGGCTTTCCAATACTGGCAGCATAAAGGCATAAAGAATAAAAACAAATTTTTAACTTTGACCAACGCTTACCATGGGGATACTATCGGATCAGTAAGTGTTGGCGGGATAGACATTTTTCACCAGATTTTTTACCCTCTGCTTTTTAAAGCGTTAAAAGCTCCTTCCCCTTACTGTTATAGATGCGTTTTTCAAAAAGAACCGGACAGCTGCGGTTTTGCCTGTGTTGATGCGACAGAAGAATTGATGAGCAGGAATCATGAGGAACTGGCTGCAATGATTATAGAACCGAAGGTTCAGGGAGCAGGCGGCATTATCGTTCAGCCGCCGGGTTATCTTTCCAGGATTAAAGAGCTGTGTACAAAGTATAACCTGCTTTTGATAACTGACGAGGTTGCTACGGGATTCGGAAAAACAGGAAAAATGTTTGCCTGTGAACATGAGAATATATCCCCCGATTTCCTTACTGCCAGCAAGGGAATCACGGGCGGGTATCTTCCTCTGGCGGCCACAATGGTTACAGGGGAAATCTATGACGCCTTTTTGGCAGATCACCGGGAGCGAAGAACTTTTTTCCATGGTCATTCCTATACAGGCAACCCTTTGGCCTGTGCCGCCGCCCTTGCTAACCTGGAGATATTTGCAAGGGATAAAGTTATGGAGAAAATGCAGTCCAAAATAGCCTATCTCTCCGGTAAACTCGAGAATTTTGCCAAACTTGAACATGTTGGTGAGATCCGTCAGAGCGGTTTTATGGTTGGTATAGAGCTGGTCCGGGATAAAAGGACCAAAGAGCCATTTCCAATTGGAGAAAGAAGGGGAGTAAAGGCCTGTTTGGCGGCGCGAAAAAAAGGTATGATTATTCGTCCGCTGGACGATGTTGTTGTTTTTATGCCTCCGTTAGCAACTGAACCTGAAGAATTGGATGAAATGATCGAAATACTTTATCAGAGTATTTGTTCTGTGGGAGATGATAATTAATGGATCCGGATATGCTGACGCTTGATTCCGTCAGGAAAGCAAGCAAAAGATTGGCGGGCGTAACAAGATCTACGCCTTTGGATTATTCCGATACCTTCAGCAGGTTAACCGGCAGCGAGCTTTATTTGAAGCTGGAAAACATGCAAAAAACAGGCTCATTTAAAATAAGAGGAGCCTATAATAAGATCCGCTCGCTGAGTGACGCCGAAAGCGAACACGGGGTAATTGCAGCTTCGGCGGGCAATCATGCCCAGGGTGTGGCTTATGCGGCCTCCAAAGCAGGCATAAAAGCAACTATTGTCATGCCTGAGGGCACGCCAATAGCGAAAGTCATGGCCACTCAGGGATATGGGGCGCAGGTGGTGCTGGCCGGCGACGATTATGCTCAAGCTTTTACGCAGGCTAAGATCCTTCAGGAGAAAACAAGAGCCACATTAATACATAGTTTTGACGATCCGGAGATTATGGCCGGGCATGGAACAATAGCTTTGGAACTAATCTCAGAACTTCCGGACCTGGATGTAATAGTTGTGCCTACCGGCGGAGGAGGGCTGATTTCAGGAATTGCTCTTGCCATAAAGTCCTTGAAACCCGGAGTATTGGTCTTTGGCGTCCAAACATCAGAGGCGCCGGCGACTTATTATTCTTTTAAGGAAAAAGAAGTTCAGAAGCATTTACCGGGAAGGACCATCGCCGATGGTATAAATGTTCGCCAACCGGGAGCTATTGCTTTTGAAATAATCAAACGTTACGTTGATGATCTTGTACTGGTTGAGGAGGAAGAAATAGCCGAAGCAATCATGCTTTTGCTTGAGCGATCGAAGTTGGTCGTTGAAGGCGCAGGCGCGGTCGGACTGGCTGCCCTTTTAAATCACCGTTTGCCTGTGGAGGGCAAAAAGGTGGTCTCAATTATAAGCGGAGGTAATATTGACGCGAATAAGATATCGATAATTATTGAAAGAGGTTTGGTCAAATCGGGGCGACGCCTGCAATTGAATCTGGCAATTCCTGATCAGCCGGGAAGCCTTTCTAAATTAATCGCTTTGCTGGCAGGGATGAAAGCTAACCTTATTTCCATAAAACATGACCGGACAAAACCACAGATCCCTCTGCAGTTGGCAGAAGTTGAACTTGTGCTGGAAACACGCGACAAGGAGCATCTTGATTATATTCTCAAAAGTCTGGCCAGGCAGGGGTATAGCCCGCTTGGTCCGTAGAGGTATCTCCGGACTTAAGACGCAAAACCAGCTTTGATTTTTCCCATGTACAGAATTTGTTGAAATTCGTCTTATAAAAAAAGATTTTAATTTATTAAAAAATTGAAGGACTTTTGATATTAATGAAGAAATCTAACAAACAGACATAATTTTTTTTCCCAGGAAGGTGGTGAACTTATTTTGATAGTCACAGACGTAAGGGTTCGTAAATTACTCAGGGAAGGAAGAATGAAAGCAATCGTATCAGTGACCCTTGATGACATGTTTGTTATACATGATGTGAAAGTGGTTGAGGGAAACAGGGGTCTTTTTGTAGCAATGCCCAGCCGAAAAACTCCTGATGGTGAGTTTCGTGATATTGCCCACCCGATATCTACAATGGCCAGGGAATTGATCCAAAGCGCCGTTTTGCAGGCGTATGAAGATGTGGTCTAATTATTTGAATAAATTTAGATTTATTTTTTAAATCAATTTAAATATTAATAAGAAAGAGAGCTGTACGGCTCTCTTTCTTATTAATTAAGTGGATTAAAGGAAAAAAAAGATTTATGTTGAATAAGGGAATAGAAGAAAATAAGAGTATAATGTTTACGGAAAAAAAATTTGAGGTGATATGATTTAATGCAGCGGGCAGCAGTAATTTTAGCGGCTGGCAAGGGTACGCGTATGAAATCCGAGTTGCCGAAGGTTCTTCATAAAGTCTGCGGCCGCCCCATGCTCGACTACGTAACGGAGTCCTTATATAACGCTGGAATAGAAAATATCACTATAGTTGTCGGACATCGCGGGGATATGGTGGCTAAAAGCCTGCCGGGAAACATCAGTATAGTTTACCAGGATCCTCAACTGGGAACAGCTCATGCGCTGCTTCAGGCAAAAGAAAGGCTGGAAGGATTTAGCGGAGATTTGCTTGTTATTGGCGGTGATACTCCTCTTATAACACAATCATCCTTTAAAAATCTCCTGGAATACCATGAAAATACTAAAGCAAAGGCAACAGTGCTCACTGCAGAAATTACCGATCCGGGGAACTACGGGCGCATTATCCGTGAGGGTACAGGCAAAGTTTTACAGATCGTTGAGCAAAGGGATGCAGGTCAGAAAGAACTTGCCATAAGAGAAATAAATACAGGAATTTATGTTTTTTCAGGGGAAGGGCTCTTTGAGGCGCTTTCAGAGATTAAAAACAATAATGCACAAAAAGAATATTATCTGACAGACCTTATTGAAAAATACGTCAAAGTCGATCTGCCCGTTGAAGCTTATAAAATAAAAGATGCGGGAGAAATATTGGGGATTAACGACCGCTGCCAGTTAGCGGAAGTAGAATCAATTATGAGACAGAGGATATTAACTGACCTTATGCTGTCAGGCGTAACAGTCATTGATCCAAAAAATACCTTTGTTGACAAGGAGGTTGAAGTTGGACAGGATACTACTATACTTCCTTTTACAATTATCGAGGGGAGAAGTTCTATAGGTCCTAATTGTACCATAGGGCCAGGGACTCACCTGAGTGATGTTCAGATAGGCGCAGGCGCAGTAATAAGAAATTCTATAGTCATGGAGAGCGTAATTGGCAATAATTGCAACATAGGGCCTTTTGCTTATATCCGGCCGGGTTGTGTACTTGAACAGGAAGTAAAAGTGGGCGATTTTGTTGAGCTTAAGAAAGCCAAAATCGGGATTAAAAGCAAAGTGCCGCATTTAAGCTATATTGGAGATACTACGATGGGTTCAGAGGTAAACATAGGGGCGGGTACTATTACATGCAATTATGATGGCAGTAAAAAATGGCCTACAGTGATCGGTAACCGGGCTTTTGTGGGAAGCAACACAAATTTTGTGGCGCCTGTAGAAGTTGGATCGGGCGCTGTAATTGGCGCTGGTTCCACAATTACTAAAAATGTACCCGAAAACACCCTCAGTGTCGCCCGGGGCAGACAAAAGAATATTGAAAGATACAACAAGAAAAATACAGCCAAAGAAAAAGATCTTTAGAGATTATAAAAGCAAGAATTTACAGTTTCCGAAAGAGGATGTGTTCTAAAATGACGTTAAACAAAAGGTTAAAGATTTTTACCGGCAACGCCAACCCGGAATTGGCTGAAGAAATTGCGCAGTACCTGGGTGTAACACTGGGAGAGGCTAAAGTTATCCGTTTTTCAGATGGCGAGGTTCATGTAAAAATTAACGAAAGCGTCCGCGGCGCAGATGTTTTTGTTGTACAACCCACCTCGCAGCCTGTCAACGAACACTTGATGGAACTGTTAATTCTTGTTGATGCTCTACGAAGGGCGTCGGCAAGGAGGATTACTGCAGTTCTTTCATATTATGGTTATGCGCGCCAGGACCGGAAGACAAGAGCCCGCGATCCAATCACAGCCAAGCTGGTGGCCAATTTAATCACGGCCAGCGGAGCCCGGCGGGTTGTGACGATGGACCTGCATGCCGGTCAGATCCAGGGGTTTTTTGATATTCCAGTGGATCATTTGCCGGGTGTGCCTATTTTAGCCCAGTACTTCCTGCAGCAAAAACTGGAGAATGTGATAGTTGTTTCACCTGATCTTGGTGGTGTAACCAGGGCGAGGGAACTTGCTGAACGAATAGGCGCCCGAATTGCAATAATCGACAAGCGCCGCCCCGAACCAAATGTTGCCGAAATAATGAACATTGTAGGAGATGTAAAAGACAAAAACGTTATCATGATAGATGATATAATCGATACAGCCGGTACTATTACACAGGGCGCCGATGCCTTAAAAAGAAGATGGGGGGCGAAAGACATTTATGTATGCTGCACACACCCGGTCTTAAGTGGCCCTGCCATCCGGCTTTTAGAGAAAGCGCCTATCAGCGAGGTAATAGTAACTAATACAATCAACCTGCCTCCTGAGAAGAGACTTAATAAAATTAAGGTTCTTTCAGTAGCTCCTCTTTTAGGGGAGGCGATTATCCGGATTCATGAGGACCTTTCTGTTAGTAAGCTGTTTGACTGATTTTTAGTCTCCTTTTTTTTGTTCAGCTTCTTCCACGGTTGGATCAGCAGGTATGGTTTCGTCTTTTTCATCCATGATGTCGCATGTTTTATCTAATTTATTAGATTTTTTCTTAAAAGGACGGCTTATCGCAGAACTTAACCGGCGGCTTTTCTCCAGGGTTAAAGACCACGTATGGCCGGCTTTGCCGGCGAATGACCGGATATTTTCCTGCATGCCGTCGTCATTTTTAATCAAATTAGTTTTTGAATCATCTGTGCAGACAGTAACCTGCTTGCCCAGGGTACGGATAAAATCTGAATTCAAATATGCTTTACCTTCCATCAGATCATTAATGATTCCGGTCGATATTTCAAGACCGGCAATCTTTCCGTCCTGAGTTTCTATAAAGTATTCGTTAACCTGGCCTATAATGGTTCCGTTTTCCATGACGATACGGGAGCCGATAACATCAATTTTGTCCTTATAATACTTAACTATCTCTGGTAGTGT
This sequence comes from Firmicutes bacterium UBA5766, assembly GCA_002418775.1. GTDB lineage: Bacteria > Bacillota > Desulfotomaculia > Desulfotomaculales > Nap2-2B > 46-80. The sequence continues at coordinate 38,078 of DIEU01000024.1, read as the reverse complement.
AGCTCCTTTTTGGATTATGTTGCCTTGTTCAACCGTTACGGCATTTTCTCCAATGCTGCGGACATTACAAAAAGGAATAAATTTTTGTTCTTTAAACAATCCTTTTTCTTCTAAAATCAAGGCGGCTACGGATTTTCGGGACGGATCCACTACCAATCCTTTGACCTTACCGATCCGCTGACCTTCTTGAAGGCTTATTACCGGCAGGTTTATTAGATGTTTGCTCTTACGCATCTTACTTGCTTCCCCCTTATAATAAAACAGTTGTCCTTGCCTTATTGATATGCAGGTAATGGTCTGGACATTACTTGTCGAGGGTATATAAAATGCTTTTAATAACTGGTTTGGGTAATCCGGGAACTTCTTATTCCAATACCCGTCACAGTATTGGTTTCAGGGTAATTGACTGGTTGGCCCGGGAGCGGGATATAACCGGCTGGCGTTTAAAATGCAAGGCTCTGGTGGCAAACACTGAGTTTAAAGAGCAAAAAATTATCCTGGCCAAGCCGCAGACATACATGAATAATAGCGGCGAGTCGGTAGTCAGCCTGTTGCACTGGTACCGGCTGTCCACTCAGGACTTGATTGTTGTTTGCGATGACATAGACCTGCCTCTCGGTAAGCTGCGCATTCGTGGAAAAGGCGGAGATGGAGGGCACCGTGGGCTGAGATCAATAATTGATTTGGTTGGCAGCAAAGATTTTATTCGCCTTCGAGTTGGCGTAGGCCGGCCTTTGGAACCTGATTTTGAAATGGTGGACTGGGTATTGAGCCGTTTTTCTTCCGAAGAAGCGCTGGTTGTTGGGCAGATGGTTGAAAAAGCTGCGCAGGCGATAAAAACCATTGCAGCCGACGGTATTGAAAAAGCGATGAACATGTACAATTGATATTTATAAACAGTTTAAAACTATAGTCTGCCGGGGCGAACATTTTATTGACAATTTCCTATAATATCTTTATAATATGGTTTTAGTGACTGTATAAATGGGGCTGTGGCGCAGCGGGAGCGCGCTTCCTTGGCATGGAAGAGGCCGCGGGTTCGATTCCCGCCAGCTCCACCATGAGTTTTAAAAAGGGGACTTATAAAAGCTGGGCTAAGGTATGCCCGGCTTTTTAAAATTTCTCTAATTTAACCACAACTGTTACTACTTGTTTGCTGTAGGGGGCTAAAAAAGTTTGAAAGACAGGTACAATCACCACGAACTTGAGGAAAAATGGCTTAAAAAATGGGAGACCGGGGATTTATACAGAGTTGGGGATTTTGGCGAGCGCCCCGGATTCTATTGCCTGGAAATGTTTCCCTATCCGTCAGGAAAGCTGCATATGGGCCATGTAAGAAATTACTCCATCGGTGATGTTGTGGCAAGGTTTAAAACCATGCAGGGGTATGATGTTTTGCATCCCATGGGCTGGGACTCCTTCGGACTGCCTGCTGAAAACGCGGCTATCAAACACGGCGATATTCATCCTGCTGACTGGACCACTGAAAATATAAATACTATGCGGGAACAGCTTAAACAGCTTGGTTTTAGTTATGACTGGCGCCGTGAGGTAGCTACATCCCACCCCGGATATTACAAGTGGACACAGTGGCTTTTTCTGCAGCTTTATAACCGCGGACTGGCTTACAGGAAAAGAGCCGCGGTAAACTGGTGCACTTCCTGCGCAACAGTCCTGGCAAACGAACAGGTTGTTGGAGAAGGTGTTTGTGAACGCTGTAAAACAGAAGTAGAAAAAAGAGAGCTTGAGCAGTGGTTTTTTAGAATTACAGATTATGCCCGCCGCCTTTTGGACGACTTAAACCTCCTCGAAGGATGGCCTGAAAAAGTTAAGATAATGCAGGATCATTGGATTGGCCGGAGCGAAGGGACTTTAATCAAATTTCCTGTGGCTGGTTCCAATGAGGAAATAGCAGTTTTTACTACCCGTCCTGACACTATTTTCGGGGTAACCTACATGGTGCTTGCCCCCGAACATCCCCTTGTGGAAAAATTAATCGAAGGCAAGGAACATGCCGGCGCCGTCCGTTCATTTGCCAGCCGTGTAAGCAGGCTGGGCGAAATAGTGCGGACATCCGCTGATACGGAAAAAGAAGGGCTTTTTACAGGAGCATACTGCATAAACCCCTTAAATGGAGAGACCGTGCCGGTTTTGGTTGCCAATTATGTGCTGTATGAATACGGTACAGGGGCTGTCATGGGTGTTCCTGCGCATGATCAGAGAGATTTCGAATTTGCCCGCAAGTACGGTTTACCTGTACGTCTTGTTATAAAGCCGCCGGAGAAGGAACTTGGGCCTGAAACAATGGAAGAGGCATATGAGGAAGAAGGGATTATGTTCAACTCGGGAATATTTGACGGGTTGACCAGCGGTAAAGGGAAAGAGACCGTGACTGATTACCTTCAAGAGAAGGGACTTGGCGGCCGGAGGGTGAACTACCGTCTGCGTGATTGGCTGATTTCCAGGCAACGTTACTGGGGCGCTCCGATTCCGATAGTCTACTGTGATAACTGCGGTGTTGTGCCGGTTCCGGAAAACCAGTTGCCCGTCTTGCTGCCCAGGAATGTGGCTTTTAAACCGACAGGGCAGTCTCCGTTAGCTGATTGTCCGGATTTCTTGCAGACCAGCTGCCCCACCTGCGGAGGCGCTGCAAAGAGGGAAATCGATACCATGGATACCTTCATGTGTTCCTCATGGTATTACTACCGTTATACAAGCCCCAGGGAAGAAAATAAAGTCTGGGATAAGGCCAAAGTGAACAGGTGGCTCCCGGTTAACCAGTATATTGGCGGAGTGGAGCACGCTGTGCTGCACCTGCTCTATTCACGTTTCTTTACAAAAGTCCTTTATGATTTAGGCCTGGTTGAGGTAATGGAGCCTTTTACCAACCTGCTGACCCAGGGGATGGTCCTCAAAGACGGGGCAAAAATGTCCAAATCCAAAGGAAATGTAGTCAGCCCGGAAGATATTATCAAAAACTATGGCGCCGATACCGCCCGTTTGTTTATCCTGTTTGCCGCTCCCCCGGAAAGGGACCTTGAATGGAGTGACCAGGGTGTCGAAGGATGCTACCGTTTTCTAAACCGCCTTTGGCGGCTGGTCGTGCCTTTAGCGGATAATTTGTCAGGCATATCCGACCAGGTTCTTGCCCAGGATCTGACGGTTGAAGAAAGGCAAATGCGTCGTTTAACGCACCAGACCATTAAGAAAATAACGGATGATATATCGGACAGGTTTAACTTCAACACGGCGGTAAGCGCGATTATGGAGCTTGTCAACGGGATTTATAAATATAAAGAGGAAAACGGGAATCACAAACCCGAAGTTTTGAAAGAGGCCGTTAAAAATTTGCTTCTGCTGTTGGCGCCATTTGCGCCGTTTATTACCGAAGAATTATGGGAGGCGATCGGCGGGAAGGGAAGCGTTCACAAGCAGAGTTGGCCTGTTTATGATTTGGAGGCAATGGCTGAAGAAGAGGTGGAGATTGTCATCCAGGTGAACGGAAGAATTAAAGAAAGGATAAGAATAAACACCGAAGCTTCGGCTCAGGAGATGTCCGAATATGTGCTCGCACAGCCCCGGATCCAACAGCTTATTAAGGGAAAACAAATTATCAAGGTAATTCCTGTGCCGGGCAAACTTGTTAATATAGTCGTTAAATGAGAAAAAGATAGAGTAAGGATTTAAATGGAAGTAAGAAATTTGTTTTTTAAAAACAGTGATGAAGCTTTAGGACGAATTTTTGAAATTGGAGCGGACAAACTTGGGGGTCGCTTAATGGCCCCCAAGGGTGTTTTTCGCGTGCTTAAATTGTACGGTTTAACTTCTGTGCAGGCCAACATTCTTAAGCAGGAAATGCTGGCCAGGGGCGCCGAAGCGGCGGTGAGCAGGGGAGTGATTGACGGCAGCGCATCCAGGACAGATGTTGTTCTGATGGGAACTTTAAGTCAGTACAAAGCTGTTCTGCTTAAATTAAAAATGCAGGCTTTCGGTTTGCCCAAACTTGCGGATCAAATTGAGGAGGTACTGAATAATTTGGAGAAACGGCCGGCCAAACTGTCCTGCAGGGATAGGGATCTCTATCTTGGAAAACGTACTCTGATAATGGGTATTTTAAATATTACTCCTGATTCGTTTTCTGACGGGGGGACTCACCTTGATCCGGGGAAGGCGGAAGAACGGGCTTTTCAAATGGTTGAGGAAGGCGCTGATATAATCGATGTGGGCGGTGAATCGACCAGGCCGGGTTATACTCCCGTATCGTTTGAGGAAGAAATAGAAAGGGTAATGCCAGTATTAAAGAGACTCTCGGGGAAGATACGCGTACCTGTTTCAATTGACACCAGCAAGGCTGAAACGGCGCGCCGGAGCCTGGAAACTGGAGTCCAGATAGTGAATGACCAGCAGGCCCTCAGGGGAGATCCGCAGATGCCGGGTATTGTAGCCCGTTACGGGGCGGCAGTAATAATCATGCATAATCAGCAGGGGACGGAATATAAGGACATGCTGGGTGAGATGGTCCACTATTTCCGGGAAAGCATGGATATGGCGGAGGCAGCCGGTATTAAGCGAGACGCTATTGCTATAGATCCTGGAGTTGGTTTTGGAAAAACCGTAGAGGGCAACCTGGAGGCAATATTAAAACTGCCGGAGTTTGCTTGTTTGGGCAGGCCTATTTTGGTAGGCGCATCCCGTAAATCGGTAATCGGCAAAGTGCTCGATCTTCCTGTGGATCAGCGGTTGGAAGGCACAGCAGTGACAGTTGCTTTATCAATTGCCGGGGGCGCTGATATAGTGCGTGTACACGATGTAAAAGAAATGGCGCGGGTGGTAAAAATGGCGGACGCTATTGTAAGGCGTGATTTTGAAGAGGATTGTTGATTATGGATCGGGTTATCCTTAAAGGAATGAGATTTTACGGCTATCACGGGGTATTACCCAGGGAAAGGGAACTGGGAGGGCATTTTGTGGTAGATATTGAATTATATCTTGACCTTCAAAAGGCCGGCCGTGAAGACGACATTTCCCTTACTGTTGATTATAGCCGTGTCTTCGGGATTGTTAAAGAAAAGATGACCTGCCGGTCTTATAACCTTCTTGAGGCGGCGGCCGAGGAGATCTCAAGCGTTATTCTGAAAGACTTTTCTGTTCTGGAAGTAGTGGTCAGGATCAAAAAGATTAACACAGGATTGGAAGGTTCTTACGAATATATGGGGGTGGAAATTAGAAGACAATCCTCATTAATACAGAGTTAGGGTAAGGGTAATTAGTTTAATGTATACAATATTTAATAGTTAAACAACTTCTCAGCTGACTGTTTTCATGGTATATTTTTAAGCGAAAAAGATCTTGACCTAAAAAAAGAGGTGAATTGTAATGAGCGAGAAAAAAATTTTTATTGTTGACACCACTTTGCGTGATGGTGAACAAACTGCCGGCGTTGTTTTTGCTAACCGGGAAAAGATAAGAATTGCCCGTTTTTTAGACGAGATGGGTGTGCACCAGATTGAAGCCGGCGTACCTGTCATGGGTGGCGATGAGAAGGAAGCGATAACCAATATTTGCAGGGCTGGATTAAAGGCAAGCATTATGGCTTGGAACAGGCCGGTAATCAGCGATATCGAAGCTTCTCTGGAATGCGGCGTAGATGCTGTGGCTATTTCAATCTCTACGTCAGATATTCATATCAAGTATAAATTGCAGGCAAGCCGCGAGTGGGTTCTGGAAAAAATGGTTAAAGCCGTAGAGTTTGCCAAAAAGCATGGAATGTACGTTTCCGCAAACGCCGAGGACGCTTCCCGCACGGATATGGATTTTTTAATCCAATATGCAAAGACAGCCAAGGAAGCCGGCGCGGATCGTTTGCGCTACTGCGATACGGTTGGAATACTTGATCCGTTTACAACATTTGAACGCGTTTCAACAATAATTGAAAAAGCTCAAATAGAAATTGAAATGCATACACACGATGACTTTGGTATGGCAACGGCAAATACTCTTGCCGGTGTGAAGGCAGGCGCAAACTACGTTGGTGTAACCGTCAACGGCCTTGGAGAACGGGCCGGCAATGCAGCATTGGAAGAAGTAGTGATGGCCTTAAGGCACATCCTGAAAATGGATTTAAGTTTTAAAACAGAGATGTTGCATGAGGTATCTGATTATGTCTCCCGTGCGTCGGGAAGGGAACTTCCTTCCTGGAAAGCTATCGTGGGTACCAATATGTTTGCCCACGAGTCAGGTATTCATGCGGATGGAATGATGAAGAATCCCAAGACTTATGAGGCCTTCCACCCGGAAGAGGTCGGTTTGCAGCGTCAGATTGTGATTGGGAAGCATTCGGGCACAGCGGCTCTGAAGGCTAAATTTGCTGAATACGGTATTCACCTTAGTGAATTTAAGGCACAGGAACTTCTTGCCAAAGTCAGGTCATATTGTGTTTCTTTAAAACGCCCCCTGTTCGATAAAGAATTAATGTATATATATGAAGATTATTTTGGAGAGTAGGTATAAAGTTGGGTCAAACAATTATTGAAAAAATTCTTTCTTCACACAGTAATTCCCAGGTATATGCAAATGATCTTGTTGTAGCGGAAGTAGATTATATTATGGGTCAGGATGGTACCTCCCCCTTGACAATCAAGGCTTTTCAGGAAATGGGGGGTGAAAAGATTTTCGATCCCGCAAAAGTTATTTTTGTGATTGATCATAATGCTCCCAGCCCGAACGAGGGCGTATCAGAACTTCATAAATTGATGAGAGACTTTGCCCGGCAAAAGGGAATATATACCTGCGATGTCGGGGAGGGAGTCTGCCACCAGCTTGTACCGGAAACAGGCGCTGTGGGACCCGGTTCGCTGGTTATCGGCGCTGATTCACATACCTGCACATATGGCGCCTTAAACGCTTTTTCAACAGGCGTTGGTTCAACGGATTTGGCCGCCGCTCTAATCTCAGGGCGAATGTGGTTTAAGGCGCCCGACACTTTGAAAATAATCTGTCATGGAGAACTTCCTCCAGGTGTGTATTCAAAAGATTTAGTATTATTTTTAACAGGCCAGATAACTGCAGATGGCGCAACTTACCTATCGGTAGAGTATACAGGGCAGGCTATTTCAGCTCTTTCCCAGGACGCCCGCTTTACTATATCCAACATGGCGGTTGAAATGGGCGCTAAAGCAGGTCTGATGGCAGCAGACGAAAAAACTTTTTCGTGGCTGGAGAGTTTTACAAATAAGAAATATCAGCCTGTGGAGCCGGATCCGGACGCCAGGTACTTCAGAATTGAAGAGTATGACGTGAGTAAACTTGAGCCGTATGTGGCCAAGCCGCACACCGTTGATAACGTCTGCCCGGTCGGGGAAGTGTCAGATACAGTAATCCACCAGGTTGTTATAGGAACCTGTACGAACGGCCGTCTGGAGGATTTGCGAATCGCCGCCGGAATTTTAAAAGGCCGGAAATGCAATAAAGATGTCCGGCTCATTATAGCTCCGGCTTCAAGGAAAATAATGCTGGATGCGATAAAAGAAGGAATTGCTGAAACGTTGATCGAAAGCGGAGCTGCTTTTGTGACACCCGGTTGCGGCCCATGCGTCGGAACCCATAATGGCGTGCCCTCCGACGGCGAGGTCGTTATTTCAACCGCCAACAGAAACTTTAAGGGGCGGATGGGAAATTCAAAAGCTTTTATTTATTTGGGCTCCCCGGCAACGGCCGCAGCTTCTGCAATTACTGGACGAATTACCGATCCAAGAGAATTTTTAAAGTAGGTGACTTAAATGTTCTTTGAGGGCAATGCGCATAAGTTCGGCAACGATATCAACACTGACTATATAATTTCAGGGAAATATAAATTTAAAACACTTAACATGGTTGAACTGGCCAGTCATGTTATGGAGGATTTGGATCCCGATTTCAGCAATAAAGTAACGCCCGGAGATTTTATAGTAGCCGGGACCAACTTCGGCTGCGGTTCATCACGGGAACAGGCGCCACTGGTTGTAAAATATGCTAAGATCAGCGCCGTTCTGGCCAAATCTTTCGCCAGAATCTTCTACCGCAATGCAATTAACACAGGCTTGCCGGTTGTTGAATGCGATACTGATCTGATTGGTGAAGGTGATGTTTTGGAAGTCGACCTTTCCCATGGTTTTGTTAAAAATAAAAGCAGCGGCGTTTCCATTTCCATCAAACCGCTTCCAGGTGTGATGATTAAAATCTTAAACGACGGTGGTTTGAGCGCCCATTTTAAAAAGTATGGCGGTTTTAATTTTGAATAGAAGAGATAAATAAATAGCTGGAGGCATTGAAGTGGCTCAACACGAAATTACTTTGATTCCGGGAGACGGTATAGGTCCTGAAATAGCCGAGGCTGCCCGCAGGGTAATTGAGGCTACCGGCGTAGATATACAATGGGAAATTGTTCAGGCGGGAGCAGGAGTTATCGGTGAATACGGCACACCTCTGCCGGAACATGTGCTTGAATCAATCAGGCGAAACCGGGTGGCCTTAAAAGGCCCCCTTACAACACCGATAGGAACTGGTTTCCGCAGTATCAATGTGGCCTTGCGTCAGGAACTTAACCTTTATGCTAATATAAGACCTGCAAGGAGTTTGCCGGGTATTTCGAGCCGTTACGAGCATATTGATCTGATTGTGGTAAGGGAGAATACCGAGGATTTATATGCGGGTATTGAGCACATGGTAGGCAAAAATGCCGCCGAAAGCATTAAAATTATTACAAGAGAGGCCTCGGAACGGATAGCCCGCCACGCCTTTGAGATGGCCAAAAGAGAAAGCCGTAAGAAAGTTACAGTTGTACATAAAGCTAATATCATGAAATTTACCGACGGCCTGTTTTTAGAATGCGCAAGGGAAGTGCGTAAGGATTACCCGGAGATTGAGTTTGACGAAATGATTGTTGACGCAATGTGTATGAAACTCGTGCAGACGCCTGAGAATTATGATGTTCTGCTTACTCCCAATCTTTACGGTGATATTGTCAGCGATCTTTGCGCTGGACTTGTCGGCGGCCTGGGTGTTGCTCCGGGCGCAAACATTGGCTTCGACGCTGCGGTGTTCGAACCGGTGCACGGTAGTGCGCCGAAGCATGCGGGTTTTAACCGGGTAAACCCGCTAGCGATTATTCTTTCCGGTATTATGATGCTCAAGCATATTGGGGAAAATGACGCCGCAGGACGGGTAACAAAAGCAGTTGAAGAGGCGCTTGTTGAAGCTGCGCATTTAACATATGACCTTCACGGGAGCGCATCAACAAGTGAAATGGCTGACGCTATAATAGATAAAATGAAATAAAAGCATTCAATAAAAACGTGCCTGCCGGGTTCACTTAATAGTTACAAGTTGCCAGTTTTGGGAACTGTCCAAAAAGTTTTGGGCAGTTCCTTTTTTTGTATAAAAAATCCAGAAATCAAAAATAATAAACTTAAAAATTGAAAAGGTATTTTAAAGCTAAATAGTTTCCGGAGGATTCTAGATTATGAAAATTATTATGCTGTCCTGGGAATTTCCACCAAAGGCAGTGGGAGGAATAGCTCCTCATGTTTATGACTTAACCGCCGCTTTAGTTTCTCTTGGAGAGGAAGTTCATTTGGTTACCTGCGGGGACCAGGGGATGAAGGAATTTGAAAATGTAAATGGCGTCCATGTGCACCGTGTATTTCCTTACCATCTGCCTTCAAATGATTTTGTTACCTGGGTTATGCAGTTAAACATGGCTATGCTGGAGAAAGCTGTTCCTTTGTTGAATGAGCTGGAATTGGTAAATATAATTCACGCTCACGACTGGCTGGTTGCATACGCTGCGCGAGTGTTAAAACATGCCTATCATCTGCCTCTGGTAACTACAATCCATGCGACCGAATACGGGCGTAACCATGGTCTGCACAATAATATCCAGCGATATATCAGCAGTGTTGAGTGGTGGCAGGCCTACGAAGCATGGCGTGTGATCTGCTGCAGCAGATTTATGAAGAATGAAGTCCGCTTCGTCTTCCAGGCGCCGGAAGATAAGTTAAGAATAATTGTAAATGGTGTTGTGCCGGAGAGATTCAATGTGAAGAAAATAAGGGCGGAACGCAATATGTACGCGGCCGAGGATGAACAGATAGTTTTTTATGTTGGACGTCTGGTACGTGAAAAGGGAGTGCAGGTATTACTGGACGCGATACCGCGAATTATTGAACAATGTCCAAAAACAAAATTTGTTATTGCCGGCAAGGGCCCTTATGAAATGGAACTGCGCAGTCAAGCTAACTTTTTGGGGATCTCCCACAGGATTTATTTTACCGGCTATATTAATGATGAAGTGCGCAATTACCTTTATAACTGGGCAGACGTGGCGGTATTTCCGAGTTTGTATGAGCCGTTCGGTATAGTCGCGCTGGAGGGAATGGCTGCAAAAACGCCGGTGGTTGTTTCAAATACCGGTGGTCTGTCAGAAATTATTGAACATGGTTTTGACGGTCTTCTGGCCAACCCGGGTGATAAGGGTTCCCTGGCTGAAGCAATTGTGCGCCTGCTGCAGGATGCCCGTTTAAGGGATGAACTGCGTTTCAACGCCTTCAGAAAGGTGCAGAAAGAGTTCAACTGGCAGCAAATAGCTTTACAAACACGTCAGGTATATCGGGAAGTTTTTAACGAGTACAGGAATACACCCTGGCGTGAAGAGACAGGACAGCCAAGACATTTTCTTGGCCGTATGAGCAGGCTTTTGGTACGCGCCTGATCAAAATTTCTGTTTTAGACATTCAAGATGTTAACGAAGCGCCAGCAGTAGATGAAATTTCATCAGCGAATGGAGGACAATGCCTTAAACGGTTTCTCTAATAAGTCAATTTTCATAATAAGTCAAGCCTGACCCCGGAGGTGCTTAAATGAAGGCTATTATAATGGCGGGTGGTGAAGGTTCACGTCTGCGTCCCATAACCTGTGGACGGCCAAAGCCGATGGCGCCGGTAGTCAACCGGCCGGTAATGTTTCATATCGTGGAACTTCTCAAGAAGCACGGGCTCTGCAACATTGGTGTTACACTTCAGTATAAGCCTGAATTTATCCGCAGTTATTTTGGAAACGGTTCCGAACAAGGTGTTAGTTTGCAGTATTTTATCGAAGAAATCCCGCTGGGCACGGCGGGAAGTGTAAAAAACGCCCAGACCTTTCTTGACGAGACTTTTCTAGTCATCAGCGGCGATGGGCTTACCGACCTGGACTTATCAGAGGCTGTGGATTTTCACCGCAGGCGTGGAGCAATTGCAACGCTGGTCCTCACCCGGGTGGGATGCCCTTTGGAGTACGGGGTTGTAATCACAAAACAGGACGGGACAATTACCAGGTTTCTGGAAAAGCCCGCCTGGGGAGAAGTATTCAGTGATACAGTAAATACCGGGATTTATATATTGGAACCGGAAGTCCTGGACTATATACCGGGTAATCGATCGTTTGACTTCAGCCAGGATCTCTTCCCCGCTCTTCTCCGGGATAAAAAACCCATTTTCGGAGTTGTGCTGCCTGGATACTGGTGTGATATAGGCAATATTCAGCAATATATACAAGCGCATTATGATGTTTTAGCCGGAAAAGTTAATACAGTTATTTCAGCCAGACAGGTTAAACCCGGAATTTGGATAGGTGAGGGTGTCGACCTTCATGCGGAATGCAATCTTGAAGGGCCGCTGTTGATTGGAAACAGTTGCTGTATCGGAGCCGGAGTTAAGATTTCGCCTTACACGACAATCGGTGACGGCTGCCTTATTCAGGAAAAAGCTTCGGTTAAACAAAGTGTTCTGTGGAATAATGTATACCTTGGACCGGGAACGGCATTAAGGGGCGCAGTTTTATGCAGCAGGGTACAAGTAAGATCGAATTCGGAAGTGTACGAAGGGGCTGTCGTAGGCAGCGATTCGGTCCTTCAGGAACGAAGTATAGTAAGGCCTGAAGTTAAAATCTGGCCTAATAAACAGACAGAAGCCGGCAGTATTGTAAATAACAGCCTTATTTGGGGCGCCTGTTGGTCAAGAAAGCTTTTTGGCTTAGAGGGAGTCACAGGGATGTTCAATATTGAGGTTACCGCAGAGCTGGCCTGCCGTCTGGGCGCCGCATTTTGTACAGTATTGGGGGCGGAATCACGTGTTGCAGTAAGCGCTGACAATTATCCGCCCGCGCAAATGTTAAAGGAAGCACTGGCCAGCGGTATGCAATCAACGGGCGCGGTTGTTTACGATCTGGGAACTGCAATTACACCTTTACACCGGTTTGCAGTTTCAAACCTCGGTCTTGACGGGGGTGTGCATATCAAAGTATCTCAGAGAAATCCGGAACATGTATCAATTATCTTTTTTAACGCAAAAGGCGGAAATATTTCAAGGGGGCTTGAAAGAAAAATAGAAAATGTACTTTTCCGTGATGATTTTCCCAGAGTGGATATGGCTCACGTCCGGTTTAGAAATTATGCCTGGGAAATATCAGATCTTTATCTGCAGGAATTACTTAAAGGAATAGATATCGGGTTGATCCGCAAATCAGGCCTCAACCTGGTTTTGGCCTATGATCAGAATAACCTGCAAAAGTATATTACTCCATTGTGTGAATCCTTAAATGTTGCATTTAAAGATTTAAACCTCTCCGGACCTGGCGGCGCAATGTTGGGTTGGGAAAAATGTATTGAGAAGCTGCCCGCTGTTTCATGCATGGTTTGCGATGAAGGAGCATGGGGGGGGGTAATGATTGATCCGGACGCTGATCAGCTTGTCCTCATCGACGAACGCGGCAGGTTGATCCAGGATAATATGCTTATTGTTTTATCGGCATTGATCATCCTGAAATCGCAAAGCGGCCCTGTATTCGTACCTGTTACTGCGCCGCGGGTTGTTGAAAACCTGGCCATGCAGTATAACGGCAGGGTTATCAGAACCAAGACCGCCGTTCGGGATTTGATCGAAAAAGTCCTCGATCAAGATCGGGGCGGCATAAAATACAACGGGTTGTCACAGTTTTTATTAAGTTTTGATGCCTTGGGCGCCCTATTGGGAATTATTAATTTTGCTTTACAGCAGAGACTTTCTCTTGGAGAACTTGTCGATGAGATCCCCTCGTATTTTGTCAGTAAAAAGGAAATCTCAGTGCCATGGGAAGCTAAGGGGCGCGTAATTCGCGTATTGACTGATACAGATCAGGAGACGCAGCTGTTAGACGGTGTAAAGATATTTCACGATGACGGGTGGGCTTTGGTGCTTCCCGATCCGGAAGAGCCGGTTTGCAGGGTCTTTAGCGAAGGAGCGTCTATGGAAATAGCTGAGTCTCTGGCAGATATGTATGTTAAAAAGATAGACGAAATAGTGAATGGACGAACTTGAGGCTGCTTCATTATACTTAGAAAAACTAAAGAAGACCCAGTTTCTAGAAAAGAGCTGGGTCTTACTTATCTGTTACAGCAAAGCTAGGCATTCCGTCGGTATAGGCTGTAATCAATACTCTGAAAGAGGTTATTTTTATCTTCCAATGCCTTTAACCCGTCTTCATTAATATAATTATTTTTAATTTCATCGTAAAGCTTTAGAAAATTTTGGAGATGGGTTTTTGTACGTTTAACAGCATAATCCACCATTGTCCCTGTAGACATAATAAAAGCCCAGTCACTGCTTTGAGCAAGCATCAATTCTCTTGCAGACTGATTTAGAGCCCGCCGGCGCAGCCCGCTTGCTTCAGGATAACAATTGGCCAGTTCAACCATTCTAACTGCGGCAAGATGGAGGTGCCGGTAGATCCAATCGTTTGCTCTGCAAAGCCAGACTTCATTGTAGCCTTTGTTGCCCCAGCTTGACGCGCACGGAGTGACAACCTGATTGCAGGGATATTGGTCAAGATATCTGCTGGGTGTGGTTAGCTCAACGGTATCCTGATCGTAACGGATCTTGCGAATCAGGTATTCAAGCCACTGGGGACCTTCAAACCACCAATGGCCGAACAGCTCAGCGTCATACGGTGTGACAATAATAGGCAACCTGTCCATCAGGGAACTCAGGTGTTTGATCTGGAGTTCCCTGTTAAACATAAAATTTCCGGCGTGTAAAGATGCTTTTTCTCTGGCCTGTCCCGGATTGTAGGGTTCTTTGTGATGAGAATTTCCTGTAATCCGGTAATATTTAAATCCTGTATTGATTCTGATTCCGTCAGGATGTATGTATGGTTTTACATAATCGTAGTCGAGATCAAAACCGATATCGCGGTAAAATTCGCGGTAGTCATAATCCCCCGGATAGCCTTCTTTCGCGCTCCAGACCTGTTTTGATGATTCGGGATCACGTCCAAATGCCGCCACTCCCGACGGACAGTAAACCGGCGCGAATACACCATAGCGGGGGCGGTGGGAAGCAAACATTACTCCATGCGTGTCAAGAAAAAAGAAACGAAGGTTGAATTCCTTCAATATACTATCAAGACCTGCCGTATATGCGCATTCAGGCAGCCAGATGCCTGCAGGGTCCCTTCCAAAATATCTTTTATGCAGATTAACAGCTGTGGCAATCTGCGCACGCACTGCTTCTGGTTCAGTCATCAATAACGGCAGATAACCATGGGTTGCCGCACAGGTAATAATCTCAAGTTTTCCGGAGTCCTGATATTTTTTGAAAGCATTAACCAAGTTGCAGTTGTATTCTAAAAATATCCGGCGCGATTGATTGAGTCTTTTCTGGTAGACCAGAGCTGTTTCATAAAAAGGAGTATATGAGGTGCGCTGTACTTCCTTATCCGCCAGTTCGATTTGTTTGTTCAGATGATTTAGATAACGCTGCTGAAGCAGTGAATCAGCGAACATAGAAACCAGAGGAGGAGAAAGAGAAATTGTTAAGGCAAAATCAATATCTTCTCTCTCAAGGCGATCGAAAATATCAATCAATGGTATATAAGTTTCGGTAATCGCTTCATAAAGCCATCTTTCTTCAAGAAAAAATTCATTTTCCGGATGGCGAATATACGGCAGGTGAGCATGTAAGACCATTGCAAGGTGGCCTTTTTTTCTCATTTATAAGTTATCTCCCATCATCATTTTTTATTAATATTCCGGCCAATGGCCGGGTGAACTGACCCCAAGCGGTATTGTCCTGGCCCTTTCGGCTATTTCTTCAGCAAAAAGCGGCGAGCTTATACCGTACTGATGGCGGATTGAACGGTAAATTCCTTCTATCCACATCCATTCCTCGTCTTCACGATCGGAAAGAGATGCCCGGGGAGTTGTTACTGTATTTGAACGAAGAAGTGTTATAAAGCGGCCGTCAGGGAACTGCCTTCCCAGATCTACGCAGAAGGTGCGATCAGGTTCCCCTGTGTTGATATGCCAATTATCGGCCTGATCATTTATTCCTATATCGATATATTGATTCGCATTTTGCCCGTTAAATGTAATACCTGTTACATCGTATACCCTTAGAACCGGCCAGGAAGTTTCCCAGGCGCCATGTGTTGAAGAAAATTCGGCCATTTTTGTTGCCGTTACTTCCCAGTATGCATAAAGCCAGTATGGATCCCTTGCTAAAAGAACCAGCCGGTCGATTCCGTAAGAATGCGGCAGTTCCTCTCTTGGAAACTGATATTCCGGAAGAGAGCCCGACGGTGTCAGTTCAGTGGAGAATTCTTCCTTTAAATCAGGTAGAACCCGGTTTATTTCTTCTACCTGTGATTGTCCCGCTGCCTTGAGGCGACTTTTTCTGGCCCCAAAAAAGGCAATGGAAAAAACTGCTATAATTATAATAGCCCAGGACAAAAAAAGCGTTGTCACCAAATAACCTCCCTTTATTTATAAATAATCCCTGCTTTAAAAGCATAATGAAATAAAATGCGAAGAAATCTTTTTTATTATTGCCACTGTACTAAAAGTTTATGAACATAAAAAATTAGCTTTTTTAGAAGCTGAATGAAGCTTCGATAATTCAACAGCAATCAGAGGTAGATGTTTTTGCCACATGCATCACTTTATTCTGACGAAAAATTTTTAATCAAGTCTTGTAATATACGCGTGATGTTGTGTTAATAAAATTGTTGCATTTTGCCAGTTAATTTTTTTAAGCAAATCTTAAGCTTCTCTGATATCGAAGATGAGCTTAATGACTATTTTACAGACGCGGGCGATTATTATTTCGGTGATGACAACATAGATGTGGACATCAGCCTCAGCGGCGCCGAGGACGGACTGGTCTATAAAGCCACCTTGGACTTTAGTAACGCCGAGGATTATGACAACCTGGAGGATGTCAGTAAGACAAAAGTAAAGGGTTTCTTAAATGCCTTAAAATCAGAAATCAACAGCATAATTGAGGATACCGATTTTGAGGGTGCGGATATAACCGGTAAGGCGATAGACAATGATAATTCCAGTTACTATGTAAAATATAATGACAGCACGTATACTTTTAGCTGGGATTATTAAAGGAAAAACATTATGCATAAGAGAAAGGAAGGCTACCTTTATAAAAGGGCAGCCTTCCTTTCATGAAAAAATTGAATTACACTCGGTTTTAATGAATACGCGCCTTTTCATCTTCTAGCTGTCGCAGTATCAACATGGGATTTACCCGGATGTCGAAAGGCTCACATGTGCCCATGGCTTTTCAAAAGCAAGCTTGAGGTATGCATGCTGGGATATAGTTTGAAGATTTTTTTGCTTTAAATCAGACAGTGTCGCCTGTGCAGCGGCTACGTCCGCGCTGGTAACCATGCCCAGGTCAAATTTTAATTTGCTGACGCGAAGGTTTTCCTCGGCTGCCTTGATACTGTCCTGTAATGCTGTTTGTGTTTCTTCAAGTGTTTTTACATTGTAGTACAAAGAGTACGTAATCTCTTTCATTATCTTCTTTGCGCTTGAGGCATCGAGTTCCGCCTGCTCCACCTCAATTTTTCTAACCTCATAAGGCCTGTATTCACCTGTGTACATAATCATGTCCTTATAATAACTCTGAAGTTTGACCGATTCCTGGGCGAGCCAGACGCTGGGGCTCTTACTGACTATCCTGCCTACCTCATTATCCAGATTGTCCACGGAAAGGGGAACATAGTTCAGGGTATCGGATAAAACCGGCCGTTCCGTTGTGGATGCGCCGATAAGTTGGTCAAAAGACATATATGCGTTGTCAAGTTTATTTTTAGCCGTCGTCAGGGAAGCATCAGCTTGTGAAGCCTGTGCCTGAATAGCTAAAAGGGCAGGCTGTGAAATTATTCCTACAACAAAAGTAGCCCTTCCTATGCGAAGATCCCACTGTGCTTTTGTAACCGCATCCTGAGCGGCATTTACTTTATCCAGGCCGGAAATAATTGCCCAGTATTTTTGGCAGGTTCCTAAAGCTACTTTGTCCTGTTCAACAGTTAATTCCCTGGATGACATGCGCCAGGTAAGATCAGCGGCGAGAAGCTTGCTCCAGGTGATTTCGAGCTCAGGATTTCCTGCTGTCTGCGCAGGTACATAATCAATTTTTTCATTGCTTTCCTCGCGCAAATCCCATGTGCGATCGATTTCTTTCTCGGCTTTCTGAACAGATTCACTATGGATCAGGGCCAGATCTACAGCCTGTTTTAAGGTAAGGCCGATCGTTTCAGGCTGCGCTGTTCCGGTTGCGGCAGGCTCTTGCTGGGCGAAGGCGGATAAGGTCCCGGGCATAGTTAATAACAGGCTTAATATTACAAGTAAGACAAGGTATTTGCGCAAATGCGACACCCCTTTTGTAAAATATTCAAGATTACTGTAAAAACCTTTTTGTCATTCCATTTTAATCAATTTATTAAATATATGCAATGAGGTATATTATGTAATATAAGGAATATAATACATGATTGTAAGAGTATTTTTCGGATAAAAATAACTATTTTAGAAAGGAGAAAAAGGTGACTAAAATAAGACTGTTAAAACCAATCGTGATAATATCCTTTGTAGTATTCATCGCTATCTGCGCCTGTTACCAGTGCTGGGCTGAAGAAAAAGATTTAACAGACTGCAGGTACCTGATCAGCTACAAGATAAAAACCGGAGACACCTTATCAGGCATTGCCGGGGACTTCAATGTTTCTCTTGCCAATTTAATAAAGATTAATAAACTGCACAGTACTTTAATCAGACCAGGTGAAATCGTTATTATACCTGGAAGGGAAAATAATTTTTCACCAACGTTTCTTTCCCGTGGGAGCGTCTTTAGAGATGATGTGATGCTGCTTGCCAAAGCGATTTACGCAGAGGCACGCGGCGAGAGTTTTACGGGGCAGGTGGCTGTTGGCGCTGTTATCCTGAACCGGGTCGATAACCCTGCTTTTCCTAAAAGCATCAAAGACGTAATTATGCAGAGCGCTGATTGTGTTTATCAATTTACTCCCGTAGCCGACGGTTCAATAAACCTGACTCCTGACGAAACAGCCGTTAACGCAGCGATTCAGGCTGTGCTGGGTGAAGATCCTACCGGTGGGGCCCTGTTCTTTTATAATCCTGAGATAGCTTCGGATCAGTGGATACGAAATCTTTCGGTAATTGGCTGCATCGGCAACCATGTTTTTGCTGCCAAAACATAGGAGATCTTTTTTATTTCCTGAAAAAACAGTTTACTAAAATAGTCAAGAGAATGCTCAGCAGCAGGCATGTTATAATGGGGAAATAAAACGAATAATTTCCTTTCTGAATAAAAATATCCCCCGGAAGCTGGCCGAGGTTGATTTTTATTTTACTTAGCCCGATTAGCAGCCCACCGAGCAGGATCAACAGGAATCCGGCAACCAGGAATAACCTTCCGATATGCTCTCCCAGATCCGGCATCAGGATTTTTCACCGCCGTCTCTGTTAGTCTTTTGGGGATAAAATCTTTCCTTTTCACTGTATATGCAACCGCAATACTGCTGACGGTACATCTTCAATTGTTTAGATATTATAGTAGCCTCTTTGTAACCGGGCCGGAAATCAAAGTAGTAGAATGGACAGTTTAATTCCCGGCCTATAGTTTCCCCTGTTTCCCTGATTAAGTCATGTTTCTGAAAAGGACTTACCAGAAGGGTGGTAGTAAAACCGTCAAAACCTCTCTTGATTGCTTCTTGAGCGCTCTGTTTTAAACGGAGGTAATAGCAAAAGCGGCAGCGGTTATTTTCTCTGTATACTGTCTCTCGTAAGAAATTTTCCATTTGGTATTCATCGTCAAAAATTATTTCAGTCCCTGTTGTATTTGAATAGCTTTCCAAAGTCTCTTTCCGCCTGAGCCATTCCTGATAAGGGTGAATGTTCGGGTTATAAAAATAACCTTGTACGTTAAAACCGTTTTCAGCAAGGTATTTTAACGGAAATATAGAACAGGGAGCGCAGCATATATGAAGCAGCAACCGCACGGTTGAAAAACCTCCTACCAAATAGTTAACTGCCGCTGATTTTTTTCTTCTGGAGCCATGCCCAAATGCATGTATGTTTTCGAAGTGACAACTCTCCCGCGGGGCGTCCGGTTAAGCAATCCCGCCTGCATTAGATAGGGCTCATACACTTCCTCCAGGGTTGCCGGTTCTTCACCCAACGCCGCTGCAATAGTATCTAAACCTACCGGACCTCCGCCGAATTTTTCAGCGATTATTTGCAGCAGTTTTCTGTCTATGGGATCGAGCCCCAGTGGATCCACGCCGAGGAAATCAAGGGCTTTAACAGCCGTTTCTTGATCAATTACTCCTTTTGCTTTGACCTGAGCATAATCACGAACCCGCTTTAACAAACGGTTCGCTACCCGGGGTGTGCCTCTTGATCTCAAGGCTATTTGGGCTGCTCCGTCATCCTCTATCTGTATTTTTAGTATGCCCGCCGAACGCAGGACAATCTTTTTTATATCTGTTAACTCATAAAAATCCAGACGGCTGATTACACCAAAACGATCGCGTAATGGAGAAGTCAGAAGGCTTGTCCTGGTTGTTGCCCCAACAAGCGTGAAACGCGGCAAGTCAAGGCGGAGAGAGCGGGCGCCAGGTCCTTTACCGATAATTATATCCAGGGCGAAATCTTCCATTGCCGGGTATAGTATTTCTTCTACAGCCCTGCTCAGCCTGTGAATTTCGTCGATAAACAGCACGTCACCGGGTGAAAGATTGGTTAGAATTGCAGCCAGATCTCCGGGTCTTTCGATTGCCGGACCTGATGTAATCTTTAAATTTACACCAAGTTCACTGCTGATAATCCAGGCCAGGGTAGTTTTGCCAAGTCCCGGGGGTCCTAGGAGCAGAACATGATCAAGAGCCTCGCGGCGATTTCTGGCAGCTTGAATAAAGACACCTATGCTTTCTCTTAAGCTGTCCTGCCCGATAAAATCTTTTAAACTGCGCGGCCGGAGGTTTACTTCTTCCTGATCCTCTGTGGAAAATGCTGCTGAGATAATCCTTTCCGGCATTTTATGTCTCCCTAATCTGAGAATACTATCCTATTTTTTTTAAAGCAGTCCGCACCAGTTCAGTTGCTGTAAGATTAGTTGCCGTGCCTTTTTCAAGTACCTGACGGATTGCCTTCTGTGCTTCAGTCTCACCATATCCCAGGGCTACCAGGGCGGCCAAGGCGTCATCCTCTTCGGTGCTAAAACTGGACATGGCAGCGTTTTCTGAAGGTGTAATTTTTAAAATTTTATCTTTCAATTCGAGTATAATTCTTTCAGCAGTTTTTTTACCTACACCGGGAGCTTGTTTCAATGTTCCGGCATCGCCCCGGATTATAGCAGTTTTTAGCTTTTCAGGATCTAGAAATGAAAGCAAAACGGTGGCTGCCTTTGGTCCTATTCCGGCGACTCCAATAAGCAGGCGAAATAATTCAAGTTCATTTTGTTCATAGAAGCCATACAACGACAGGCATTCCTCCCTGGAATGAAGATAGGTGTATAATTTCACCTTATCTCCGTTGGGGGGCAAGCGCCTGATTGTAGAGGCTCCAGCCTGTACCGAAAAGCCTATTCCATTAACATCTATAATAATTGTTTCATCCTGTACAGAGTCCAGGATACCTTTAAGAAAGGAAATCATTTTCAGCCTCGTTTTAGGATTAAATACCGGTAAGTTTTTTGCTTATTGTGTTCTGGGCATGGCATATTGCGACTGCTAGAGCATCGGTTGTATCGTCGAGGTTTGGAGAGGTGTTGAGCTGCAAAATCGCTTTAACCATATAGCAGACCTGCTTTTTAGTTGCTTTTCCGTATCCCGCTACGCCCATCTTAATCTGTAACGGAGTATATTCAAAGACACAAAGGCCGGCAACAGACGCCGCCAAGAGAGCGACACCGCGCGCCTCTCCTACGGACAAAGCAGTTCTTGTATTCTTATTAAAAAATAACTTCTCAATTGCAAAATGGGAGGGCTGGTGAATTTCCAATATCTCCTGCAGATTCTCATAAATTCGTTTTAGACGCGAAGATACGGACAGGTTTATGTCTGTCTGTATACATCCATATTCAACCGGTACAAGCTGTTTGGGTGTCATCTGGACTACTCCAAAACCCATTCGCGCCAAACCCGGATCAATACCTATAATACGCAATCATCCAGGCCTCTTTTTTTAATATATAATTAATTGTTCCACAGCCTGGGCGATTTTTCCTTCTTGGGAAGATAAATATCCGGCCATCTAACCGGATAAGCTCTGTTTACTGAAGTTTGAAAAACTTTCATCAAGGTTTTGTAATCCTGCTTGAAGGGAAGATTCACTTGTGAATTCAAGTTCTTTTCTTAATTGGTCCTGTACGACAGTCTCCTGTTTTTCAAAATCCATCGCTTGTTCCAATTCTTTCTGAAATTTTACGGGTAAATTTTCAACCGTAACATTCTCAGTTTTTAAAAGTTCCTTGTTGCATCCTAAAGGACCCTGATAAACAGCAAGTCGCCCATCAGCAATTCCTAAATGCCGGTATGCTTTATGTTCCGGGCAGAACTCATTGCATTTTTTTCTCAGGACCACTGTTTTTTCAACTTTTTCTATTGACCATCCGCCTTCAGCCGGGTATTTATCCCTTAATCTGTTAAAAGTAATGCCTGCCAGATCATCGGAAGGTCTTCCAAAGTATACTATATAAACATCTCCGCAGAGATATTCATATTCTTCACGGATAAAATCATCGTCCTGAATCAGCGTTTGATTTGACGCCCCTTCAGGAAATGACAAAGAAAGAAGGGGTTTAGCGGCGGGTTCGCGGAAAATAACCATACTATAGTAGACAACAACTGCTATAAAAAAGCTTCCCAATATACCAAGAATCAGGAAAAACAGTTTTCTAAACATATATAAACACTCCACTTAAAAAGAATTGTTTATATATTATTGCCATTATCTGGCTGTTGGATACTATAATAGAAGTTCTTATTAATTAATCCTGATCGAAATTTGTAAAAACTTCCTGAACGTCGTCATGTTCCTCAAGCGCGTTGATTAAGACCGACATTTGTTCAGCTTCAGCTTCCCCGAGTTTGACGGTATTTAAAGGTATCATAGTTATTTCAGCTATAGTCAGTGGAATTCCCTGCCGGATGAGGGTATCTTTTACCTCTTCAAAATTACCGGGTGAAGTTGTAATTATAAAGCTGTCTTTTTCTTCTTTCATATCCTCGGCGCCTGTATCAAGGATAATTGTCATCAAGGCTTCTTCGTCGTTAAAATCTTCTTTTTCAATTACAATTAAACCCTTTCTCTCAAACATCCAGGAGACACAGCCTGTTTCACCAAGGTTTCCGCCGCTTTTGGAGAAAAGGTGTCTGATTTCACCAGCCGTACGGTTCCGGTTGGACGTTACAATATTAAGCATGATCGCTGCTCCGGCGGGCCCATATCCCTCATACACAATTTCTTCATAGTCTCCTTCACCGGAGGCACCGGAGCCCCGCATGATTGCCCTTTCAATGTTTTCATTGGGTATATTGGCTTCCTTTGCCTTTAGAATAGCAGCCTTTAAACGTGTATTGTGATTTGGATCGGCGCCGCCCTGGCGTACAGCCATGATTATTTCACGGGCTACTGAAGTAAATACCTTGCCCCGCTGGGCGTCTGTTTTAGCTTTTTTTCGCTTTATAGTCGACCATTTGGAATGACCGGACATAATTATAACCTCCTTCAAAAAGGCGGCAGAACCGGAATTGACTTTCATGTATGCTCCGGCTCACCAGGTTTGTTGATTGCCATGTCTTTTTGGCCCGGATCAATGATATTATATATTTTATCATAATTAATTCCCAGGACGGGAAAAATCAAACTAAAATAATTGCTGCTCTTTATAAAAAAATAATATTATTAAGAGGATATCGAAAAGCGAACAGAGAAAAACATTTATTAAGGATTTATTCGGAAGGGGTGAGGCGCTCCGGAGAGTTTTTAATAGTTTTTTTATTTCAATAAATATATGAGAGGGGGAAAGCCCGGTTTGTAATTATACAGCCGGGTGAGAGATGGCAGAATACAAATATCTTCTAGCTGAGAATATGGAAGGAATTCTAACAATTACCATAAACCGTCCAAAAAGCATGAACGCCCTGAACTTTGATGTTATTTCCGAACTTTATGACGCAGTAGCGTTGGCCGGTAAAGACGATGCCGTAAAAGTAATCATTTTAACGGGAGCGGGTGAGAAATCTTTTGTTGCCGGGGCTGACGTCAGTGAATTTTTAAGTGTTGAACCAACAGTATGTTATGACTTTTCTCTGCGCGGGCAAGGTATCATGGATGCAATAGAAAACCTGGAAAAACCCGTGATTGCCGCTGTTAACGGTTTTGCCCTCGGCGGAGGATTGGAGTTGGCCATGGCCTGCACTATTAGAATAGCCTCCGAAAATGCCAAGGTTGGTCTGCCCGAGGTGACACTCGGCGTTATGCCCGGTTACAGCGGCACGCAGCGTTTAGCCCGTCTTGTCGGCAAGGGCAGGGCGATGGAATTGATCCTTACCGGTGAGATGATCGACGCCAACGAAGCTTACCGTATCGGTTTGGTAAACAAGGTTGTTCCCCTGGATCAGTTGAAGGACACCGCTGTTACGATGGCTAAGAAAATAATGAAGAACGGTCCCTACTGTGTCAAGTTGGCCATGCGTTCCGTTAACTATGATCCGTTATTAAAAGCCGGCTTGCAGTTTGAAGCGGCAAATTTTGCAATGATCCTGAACAGTGAAGATATGCGAGAAGGCGTTAACGCCTTTCTTGAAAAAAGAAAACCTGCTTATAAGGGAAAATAAAATATAAAGTAGCGGGAACCACCGGTTAAACCGGTGGTTCACAAGTTTTATCTGCCTATTTAATTATAGTAATATCCCTTTTTGGATAAACTGCAGCCGCCCGAATATTTCCAAAAGACTAGAAGCCAGGAGATTTTGGGCAGGGACGGCACTCCTCAGGATATGGCCAACGCCATTTTATTCTTATGCTCCGAAAAAGCGGATTTTATTACCGGTTCATGCCTTTGTATCAGCGGAGGTTGGTTTATGTATTAATTACGGGACAGGCGATTAGCGTCAGCGGCAGGTATACAATGGTTTAATATTTCTTTTGCCCCACAAGGGAATTATTGCTTGCAGGGTGATAAAACCCTATGTTATAATAATTCGTTATTATTTTGAAGGCACAAAAAAGAGACAGACCTGGGAAAGGTGGGCTAAAGTTGAATCTTCTGCAGTCTTTTGAACAGGAGCAGGTAAAAAAAGATGTACCCGGTTTTAAACCGGGAAATACAGTAAGAGTTCATGTCAGAGTAATTGAGGGCAGCAGGGAACGAATCCAGATTTTTGAAGGAGTTGTTATCAGACGCCGGGGTATGGGTTTAGGGGAAACCTTTACCGTGCGCCGGGTTTCATATGGAGTAGGGGTAGAAAGAACGTTTCCTCTTCATTCTCCTAAAATTGAAAAAATCGAAGTTATTCGAAGGGGTTTCGTAAGGCGGGCGAGATTGTATTACTTAAGGGGTCTTACAGGTAAAAATGCCCGCATACGGGAGAAAAACTAGTCAGTTCAAAAGGGGACTGCGGGACAGTCCCTTTTTTATCTTCAAACGGAAGGGTTATGTAATGGATAAGAAAAAAGACAAACTTGCCGGTCAGGGGTCTGCAGAAGAATCTAAAAAACCTGTGATTCCCGAAATACTTGAATCTGTAATAATTGCTGTTATTCTGGCCACAATAATCAGGTTATTTTTACTGGCGCCTTTCTTCATTCCTTCACAATCAATGGAACCCAATCTTTTGGTAGGGGATAGGATAATCGTCAGTAAGGTTGCCTACCGTCTTGGCGAACCCCAGCGGGGGGATGTTATAGTTTTTAAATACCCCCGCGATCCTCGTAAAGACTATATTAAAAGATTGATTGGCTTTGAAAATGAGCAGGTAACACTGAAAGACAACCGCCTTTATATAAATGGAAAGGAAACTCCTGAAAAATACCTGCCCGAGGATTTGAGTTTTTCTGATTTTGGACCTGTCATAGTTCCTAACGGGTGTTATCTCATGCTTGGCGACAATCGCCCAAACAGCGAGGACAGCAGGGTTTGGGGAGCGCTGCCCGAAGAAAATGTCATCGGTAAAGCAGTATTAATCTACTGGCCGTTTAACAGGGCCAGGCTTTTGTAATATCTAAAATGAGTGATACAAATATTAATTGGTTTCCCGGCCATATGGCCAGGGCAAAGAAAGATCTCCAAAAGAACCTCAAACTTGTGGATGCAGTTTTTGTAATGCTGGATGCACGGATACCCGCCAGCAGTAATAATCCTTCCATAACATCCCGCCTTGGTGATAAGATTGTTTATATTCTGCTGAGTAAGGCCGATTTGGCTGACGCTCAGCATACAAAAACATGGATTAAGTGGTTTAAGGCAAATGGCATAGAAGCAATGCCGGTCGATCTGATCAGCGGGCGCGGTATGAAAGTCGTCATCAGTTCCCTGAGTTCAATATTAGAAAAAAAATTGTTATCGAAAAGAAAATCTCTCAGGCGCACATTGCCGAGATGTATGGTAGTGGGCATTCCGAATATCGGAAAATCTATGTTGATAAATAAAATGGCAGGATACAAGCCGGCCCGTACCGGCCAGTATCCCGGCGTTACACGGGGCCCGCAATGGATTTCCATTGGTGACAAGCTGGAAATGCTCGATATGCCGGGAATCTTATGGCCAAAACTTGACGACAGAGAGCAGGCTATAAAACTGGCTGTCACAGGCGCAATAAAAAAAGAGGTTTTTGATTCCGGGGAAGTATCCCAATGGCTGCTTGAATGGATCGTTTGCAATAAACCTGGTTTAATAAAAGAGCGTTTTGGAATAGATGAAGTTTATTCGGGGACTGAACAACTTATTGAACTCATTGGAAAAAAAAGGGGCTTTTTAACTGCCGGTGGTAATGTTGACGGACTAAGGACCGCAGATCATATTTTAAAAGAATTCAAGGAAGGGAAATTAGGCCGGATTACACTGGAGACGCCAAATGAAAAAGAAAGAACCAGCCGGGCTTCAGGAAAAACTGGACAGCCTGCTAAGTTATGAAAGGGAACTCAGGTTTAAAGGCTATTCTTTTATAGCCGGTGTCGACGAGGCTGGCCGCGGCCCTTTAGCAGGTCCTGTAGTCGCTGCGGCGGTTATCCTGCCAGAAAACAACAGACTGTATGGGCTGGACGATTCAAAAAAAGTTCCCGCAGCAAAAAGAGAAACGCTTGCTGTTCAGATTAAAAAGGCTGCCGTAGCCTGGTCGGTGAGTTTGGCGACAGTTTGTGAAATAAAGTGGATAAATATCCACCGGGCATCTATTCTGGCCATGAAAAGGGCGGTTAAAGGTCTTGACGCTGTTCCCGATTATATACTTATAGACGGCAGGACATATATAGACAAATTGCAGATTCCCCAGCAGGCTCTTGCCGGCGGAGACGGGTCAAGCGCTTCTATAGCTGCGGCGTCAATACTGGCGAAGGTTACCCGTGACCACCTCATGCAGGTTTACCACCAAATTTATCCGGAATATGGCTTTAACAAAAATAAAGGTTACCCAACAGCCGCGCATCTGAAGATATTATTTTCACTCGGTCCTTCACCAATCCACAGAACGGAGTTTTCCCCTGTTAAAGAAGCGCTGAAAGCCGTTGCTGAAATAATTTAGAGGATGCAGGAATTTCAACCTTCTGCAGCGAACTATATTATGTTAGCTATGATTTGTTTGTTCTTTCGGAAAATGACATAAGGGGTGGTTTTATGTTTCCCAGCCTGGGTATGCCTGAACTTATCTTAATCCTTGTCCTGGCCCTAATTATTTTCGGGCCTCGAAAACTTCCCGAAGTCGGGAAATCTCTGGGCAAGACACTAAACGAATTTCGCAGGGCTACGGTTTCAAGCTTTAGCGAAGTTACAGAAGTCACAAATGGAATAAAAGAAGAGGTTGCAGAGGTTACAAATGGAATAAAAGAAGAGGTTAAAAAGGATATATCAAGCAGTTAAGGAAGTCAATTAAAAGACCTGAACCAAAAGACCTGAACCATAGAAAGAAATTTATTAGAATTAATAAAAAAACAGGACGCTGGAAAAAAGCGCCCTGTTTTTTTTTGCGAGAAACTAACCTGCTATGCTCTTTTGTGCTCCCGCTGCGTGAGATGCTCCATGTTCTTCCTTGGGAAGAATGCCAAAGTTCTCAGCTATGAAGCAGTAGGCCAGGACCAGGAAGCTCCAGAAGCCGAGAGTAATCAGCCATTCCCAAATGCTTGGGAAATAACTTCCGCCTACAGCTTGAGCCATGCCGGTAAAGTTAACATTGGCACGGTTAAAGACAACACCGGCAACTACTAAAAATGACGCTACGGCAACTCCCTGCTGGGATTTTCTAATGGAGGGAATCGCGTACATTATAATCGGTATAATTATCCCGCCGATCATTTCAAGAAGGAACATATTGCTTTCGAAAGAGCCGTTGAAAGCAAGGGAGAAAACGCCGCGGGTGTTCAGATCAATTATCTTTACAATCAGGTAAACGATCATCATCCACATTGTAACCTTCACAAGGCTCTGGTAAACTTCTGTTTCAGGCTGTCTTCCGTAAGCCCTCGCAGCCAGTGAGCCTTCAAAGGTAACCATTGCCGGCCCAAGGAAGAAAGCCGACCAGACAAAGAAAAACGGGATAATCATCGACCACCACAAGGGATTAAGCTTGTCTACCGCCACCACGAAGAGCGAACCCAGCGACGATTGGTGAAGGGTAGGCAGGATAATGCCTACAATCATTAAAACGGGCATTATTTTTTCCAGGATGCCTTTCAGCGGGCGTGATTTTACCCTTTCAAAGAAAATATCTCCAAACTCAAGGACTTGAATTAATGTGTACAGAGCAATACACCAGAATACTTCGAACAAAACAGAATGGTATCCCCAGTAAAAGAAGGGGCGCCAGCAGTTATGCCACCTTCCGATGTCAAACAGAAGGCTGACCAGGGCTATGATGTAACCCAGCATGGAGGTTACAAGCGCTGCACGGACAATCGGCGCATATTTTTCCTTGTGCAGGACATGCACGATCAGCGCCGTGCTGAAACCACCGCCGGCCAATGCGATTCCGCAGAGCAAATCGAATCCGATCCAAAGTCCCCATGGCCATTCGTCACTTAAATTGGTGACTGCCCCAAGTCCGAGGACAAAACGGAAGATTGCTGCGACAACCATAATTGCCACTAAAGCCATTAAAACATATCTTGTGGATGTGAGCCGGAATGTCCACTTTCCAAAACGCCAGATTTTATAGTTCACCTAAGCGAGCACCTCCTTATTCCTCGTCTTGGACAGGCGCATACATTTCTTCCTCATGATGAACTTCGGCCCGTCTTTTGTTATAAGTATATAATGCAGTCAGGATTGCTCCCCAACCCACAAAAATCCAGGGAGTCCACTTGAGGATGTTCCAGGAATATAGAGGAATTGGTTTTTCGGAAACATTTGTTTTAAAGCCAAGTTCCTCAAATGGAACATCGGAGATATACATCCAGGAAGTGCCCCCGTATTCTTTTTCTCCATAAACGTGTTTGATGTAGTTGGGGTTGCTGTCAATTCTTTGATGAGCTTCAGCAAGTATTTCTTCTTTTTCTCCAAATTGCAGGGCGCCGGTCGGGCATACCGTCACACAGGCGGGCTTATCCCCTTCCTTCAAGCGGTCGTAACAGAACCGGCACTTGCGGACAAAGGGAAAAGATTTGTCCCATTCAAACTTCGGCACTGAAAACGGACAGGCGATCATGCAGTAGCGGCAACCGACGCAGTAATCCTGGTTTAATTCGGTCGGTTTGTAAATTACCGCGCCTTCTTTTGTCTTCACGAAAGAATGGGTAAAACAGGCCGCCTCACAGGCCGGGTATTCGCAGTGCATGCACTGTGTCTTGACGAACCGCCATTTTAACTGGCCCTCTTTTTCAATCAGGTGATAGCCTACCCGCGTCCAATTGGTGGCAGTTAAATCCGGGGGATTATCCCAATTGTTATTAAAACTAGTCGGCGTGGCGGGCAAATCGTTCCATGATTTGCAGGCGACCTGACAGCTTCTGCAGCCAATGCAGCGGGAAACATCCACTAGGACACCTTTGGGCATTTTTGCACCTCCATTATGCCTTTCTTATATTGCAAAGAAAGGCTTTAGATTCCGGGATATTTGTATTTGGATCGCCAACACAGGGTGTTAAATCGTTAGCTGTGGCTCCGGGAGCCAGACCAGCATAACCCCAGTGCCAGGGCAGACCAATCATCTCAACTATGCTGCCGTTTATTATCATCGGTTGTATAATAGGCAAAACATTGGCCTTGCATTTGATTTCACCGCGGGCGCTGCTTACCAGCACATCATCGCCGGCCTTGATGCCGAGCTTTTTAGCCAGTTGCGGAGATATGGTTGCAAACATTTCAGGCATCAGTTCTACCAGCCATGGGCTGTTCCTGGTTATGGCGCCGCTCTGATAATGTTCGATTACCCGGTGTGTTGTACAAACATAGGGGAATTCCTTGCTGCCCGTTTCGGCCAGCTTGCTGAAGTTCCCTTTGCGTTTGGTGGCTAAAGGATTGTTCTGCTGTTTGCTGATCAGGTTCTTGACAGGGCTTTCCACCGGCTCATAATGCACGGTTAAAGGACCATCTTTCATTCCTGATGAGAACAGTTTTCCTAAACCTTCAGGGACCATAATGAACGGCGCCTTGGCTGATTTTTCAGGAGGTGTCGGCTCTTTTGTTTTGGCGTCCTTGGCGCCGAAATCGGGCACGTCGTTGGTTACCCACTTTGCGCCGTCCCACTGGACCAGCGTTCTTTTCGGATCCCAGGGCTGGCCTGCCGGGTCGCATGAACAGCGGTTATAAACAATACGCCGGTTCAAAGGCCAGGCAAAGGACCACTTGGGATAAAGTCCCAGACCGCTTTTGTCTGTATCAATTCTTCTCTGGCAGGCGGGTAATTTGGCATCGGGATCTTCGAACCAATAACCGGCAAAAATCCAACAACCGCATGCCGTAGCGCCGTCGTTAGTCAATTTGGCGAAAGAGTCCAGAGTAACTCTGTCAGCTATGGTATATCCGTTTATTTCTATACCTATTTTGTTGATATCCGGCTCTTCCATTCCGGGGGTGTCATAGTCCCAGACCATTTTCATGATTGGATCTGTGAAAACGCCTCCGGACTTATATTCATTACGGATTGCTTTAAAAAGACGATCGGCGATCCAGAGGTCGCTTTCAGCCTCGCCGGGAGGGTCGACAGCCTTCCAGCGGAACTGGATCCAGCGTCCGCTGTTTGATACCGTGCCTTCTTTTTCGAAAGACATAGCAGCCGGCAGCATAAAGACTTCCGTTTTAATGTCGGCTGGGTTTACACCGGGGCGCTTCCAGAAAGTTGCCGTTTCTGTCGGGAACATATCAACGGAAACCATCCAGTCCAGCTTTTCCATGGCCTTGCGTCCGGCCGAAGCAAGCGGCCCGCCCACAGCAGGGTTCTGTCCCCAGGCAAAAAAGCCCTTGATAGCTCCTTCGTCCATTTTTTCGAAGATAGCCATGTGTGAATGGTCTTTGCCGTCCAGTTTAGGCAGCCAATCGTAGCAGAAATCATTTTCTTTGGCTGCCGCCTCGCCGTACCAGGCTTTCAGCATGCTGATCAAAAACTTGGGCTTATTGGACCAGTAGCTTGTCTTCGGGGTTTCTACCTCGATATATTCTGCAAGAGTGGGATGCTTGGGCGCAACGGGGCAGTTAAGGTAACCGGGTATATAGTGGTAAAGCATGGCCATATCTGTTGAACCCTGTACGTTTGATTCGCCGCGCTGTGCGTTTACCCCGCCCCCGGCGATTCCTATATTGCCGAGCAGCAGCTGGACCATGGCTGTTCCCCGGACATTCTGGCCGCCGTAACTGTGCTGGGTAATCCCCATGCAGTAGATCAAATTGCCTGCCTTATCCCGTTTTCCGGTGGCGCCATATGCGTCGTATGCTTCACGCAGAAGGCTTTCCGGAGCGCCGGTTACTTGGCTGACTGTCTTCAAGTCATAACGGGACATGTGCTGCTTTAAAATTTGGAATACGCACCTGGGGTCCTGCAGGGTTGGGTCTTTTTTGATCTCGTCTCCGTCTTTCTGGTAGTCCCATTTCTTGCTGTCATACGTAAATTTACCGTCTTTAATATCCGCTCCCGAGAAAAGCCCTTCTTCAAAACCATAGTCAGTGCTGATCAGGCAGGAGGCGTTGGTATAATTTAAAACATAGTCGTAGAAGAAAAGATTGTTTTCAATAACATAGTTCATCATGCCGTTGAGGAAAGCTATGTCTGTCCCCGGACGTATACGCACATGGATATCCGCCTTGGAAGCGGTCTTCGTATACCTTGGGTCAACGACGATGACCTTTGCTCCCTTTGATTTTGCCATGCCTATCCAGCGCATCGCCTGGGGATGGTTCTCGGCGGGGTTGGCGCCGATGATTAAAAAGGCGTCAGCGTTTCTGTAATCAATGAAATGATTTGTCATCACGCCTCTGCCAAAAGAGTTGGCCAGACCGGCCACTGTAGAGGAGTGTCAGAGACGGGCATGATGGTCCAGGTTGACTACCCCGAGCGCACGGTGCATTTTATGGAGCAGGTAATTTTCCTCATTGTCAAGGGAAGCGCTGCCCAAGTGGGCTATGGCTTCACTGCGGTTAACAGTAACCCCTTTGTCGTCTTTTAATTCAAAGCTTGCATCGCGGGTTTTTTTAACCCTCTTGGCGATTTCCGAAAAGGCCCAATCCCAATCTTTTACCTCCCAATCGCTGCTTCCCGGTGCCCGGTATAGCACATCCGTTACCCGGTTCTTATTGGGAACGCGTTTATCGATTTTTTCTACGACAGTGTGGGCGTCCGAAATACCAGCTCCCTTGGGGCATAAGGAACCAAGATTGATGGGATGATCTGGATCGCCTTCGATATGGGTTATCGAATTGTTTTCTGAATAAACAATAATACCGCATCCGCATCCGCAATACGCGCAGATGGTCGGTGTTTCTTTGGCTCTTTTTAGTTTTGAAGGGGGAACTTTAAAACTGGGATGTTCCCCGCCGCTTGCTATTGCCGGCACGGCTGCCGCTCCTTCAAATAAAGCTGTCCCGGCTGTGCCAATTCCTAAATACTTTAAAAAATCACGACGGCTAATATCTTTTTTCATTTTAGTTAAGCGTTAAACCTCCTTTAACCAAGATTTCTTAAAAGCTTTTTATGATATAAGCATTCCTCCTTGATGATTTTTCTGCATTAGTCGTCAGCAATCTTTCGGCTTTAACGCAAAAGAAAAATTATTGCGGTTTACTTTTTGGCCTACTTGTAATGCTGGCTGCTTACTTAACTTAAACAATCAACTGGCGGCAGACTGTGCGCCAGCAAGCTCGTCCAGTTCTTCAGTATGCTTTCTTTTAGCAATTCCCCGTTCAACCAGGCGGACGATCCAGATGCTCAGTTCATATAGAAAATAAAGCGGTCCGCTGACCAGCAAACAGGTTATCATATCAGGTGTCGGGGTAATTACAGCGGCAATAACAATAATTGCCAAGAAAGCATAGCGCCTGTGCATGGCTAAAAACTTGTAACTGATCAGTTCCAGTTTGGCCAGGAAAAAGGTTACCAGGGGCATTTCAAAGATAATCCCGAAAGGCAGCAGAAAAGTAATTGTAAAAGAAATATATTTGTCGATTGTCAGCATCGGCAATAATTCAGGGCCGGCAAAACGCAGCAGAAACATTATGCCGTAACGGTATACTCCAAAAAATCCAAAGACTACGCCGCCCCAAAAACAGATAAAAGATACCAGGACGCTTAAGGTAAAATAAACTTTTTCATGCTTCCTTAATGCCGGCATGACAAAACTCCAGATCTGCCAGAGGATAACCGGCAGGGCAGCCATGAATCCGGCAAAAAAAGACACCTTTATTTTTACAAAAAAAGCTTCCGTAACGCCTGTAAAGATCACCCGGTGGCCCAGTTTTGTCAGGGGGTCAAGAAGAAATGCCAAAATCCGGTCGCTGAAAAAATAAGCAACTACAGCCAGTACAGTTGTTGCTACAAGCGAAACTATAATTACCCGGCGAAGTTCCTCCAGGTGTTCCATAACGGGCATTTCACTATGTTTTTCGGCCAAATCTACCACTTTCCCTTTAAATGTCTAGCCTTTTGTTGCCTTAACTGCTTGGGAACCTTCTTTATCTACAGATGCCTCCAGATTCTCTTCGATTACTTCCTTTGAAGAACGTTTGAATTCCTTTATGGTTTTGCCAATCGCCTTTCCTACTTCGGGCAATTTGCCGGGGCCGAAAATGATCAGGGCGAGGGCGACTACCAAGATTAATTCTGGGGCTCCAATATGTGGCATTATTGCTCACCTTCCTTTCAATGTCTTGAGTTTTACTATTCTGCGCAGCAAAAAATATTCCTGCTAATCAGCATCGTTTTGTTTCAAAGCAGATAATGGCAGCTCAGGTTGAATATTAATATAACCTTCGCGCAAAGCCAGAATGTCCAGGTGGACCGTGTTGATATCTTCCCAAAAGAGGTCCGCTGTGCCTTCCATTTTTCTCTCGTCAACTGTCTTTATATATCCGGAACAATTTTCGCAGTAATAAATTCTGTATTTATCTTCTCCTTCGACTTTTAAAAATTGCGATTCCTGGCTTGCGCAGTAAGGGCAGCCAATGCGTTGAAAACGCCATTTAACTTCGCATAATCCGCAATATAAATACCTTTTGCCGACCTCCTTTTCTAACAAAGATAAACTGGGCCGGCCCCCACAAACAGGGCATGAACCTTTCATCCATTCTTCAAGGTCATATACCGGTGAAGTTATCTTTCCGAACTGCCGCATTAAAGGTTTAACCGTATGAGTCATTAAAAAGCCGAATGTTTCAGGCGAGACATCATTTTTAAGAAGGGCAAGCAAATTTACCCCGGGTTTAAAAACATTGGCGACAAATAATTCCCTCTCAGACATTTCTGCAGGAAGAGCCGAGAATATCTGCCGGCATTCTTTTTCCAGGTATGGATAATGGTCAATAATGATTTTACTAACCTTTTCTAAAAGAAGGAAGAAACAGTCGGCGTTCACCTGCGGTGAGCAAATATTCAGGAGCGGGATTTTATTTTCCTGTCCGTAAGTGATCATTTTGGGTCCGGGCGAAGCAAAAATAATACTTTCCTCAGCAAGTGAGAGCTGGGATAATTTGCTATAGAAGTCAACAAGTACTTGTGGTGTTATATTGCTGTTCATGTTCTTTTCTCCCCCCTAATCTCATATAATTAATTTCGCTAACTTACGACAAAATCCTGCTAAAGAATGTCCTTAATTATATTTTGTTAGTTGTTATTTGTAATTTTTTTTTAGGATTAGCAGGATTTTATCAAGAAATGTAAAATTACACTTATTAAAAGTATAATACTTAGATTCTCCGAGCCTGATTGCCTGCGGCAATAGCTATGGTCTTCAGGCCGATGGGTGTATCCGGAAACAGGTATGCCTCCCGTTATGGAAAGGGGAATATGTGCAAGTTTAGAGTCTTTCAGGGCTTTTAACTGACGTGTCTTCTTTCGGGCATGGCAGTTTTTTATTACTTTAAAATAGAAACTCGATAGATCTGTCATAGTGATATGGCAGTTTTAGATATCTTTTTTTGGAAGGCAGGTGGTTTTGAAAGAGGTGACTCTAGCCTAATTAACTAGTTTTTTATTTTGATTTTAAAGCAAAGGAGGAAAGAAATTGGGACTGACCAGGCGTGAATTTGTCAAACTGTGTATGAGTTCTACCATGGGCGCCTATCTCTTAAGCGTATTAGGGCCGGATTTTGGAAATCAGCTTGCTTTTGCCGCCGATGAAAAGCCTGTTGTGATCTGGCTGCAGGGCGCAAGCTGCACCGGATGTTCTGTCTCTTTGCTGAACAGTGTTGATCCTCCAATGGAAAAAGTACTGCTGGATGTGATCAGTTTAAGGTACCATCCCACTATAATGGCCGCTTCCGGACATCTCTGCGGGGAACTTCTGGAAGAAATAGCGCGCGATTATAAAGACAGGTTCTTCCTTGTCATTGAGGGAGCAATTCCGACCAAGGATAACGGAATTTATTGTACAATCGCGGAAAATAAAAATATTGAATTGACAATGCTTCAGGCTGTAAACATTCTTGGAAATGCCGCGTCAGCCGTAATAGCGGCAGGCAGCTGCGCCGCTTTCGGAGGTATTCCGGGAGCCGCTCCTAATCCCACTGAATGCGTACCTGTTAATAAAGTGGTTACTAAAAAACCGGTAATCAATATTTCATGCTGTCCCATGCCTCCTGAACATTTCCTGGGTACTGTGGTTTACGTCCTGACCACAAACCAGGTCCCGGAACTGGACAGGCACGGGCGGCCGAAAATGTTTTATCCGAAACCTATTCACGAAGAGTGTTGGCGCCGTCAATTTTTCGACAAGGGGCAATTTGCAAATTACCCGGGTGAAGAAGGCTGCCTTGCCATGCTGGGCTGCAAGGGTTTTTGGGCTATGGCCGACTGCAACAAGAGAGGCTGGAATAACAACGTCAACTGGTGTATCAAAGCGGGCGCCCCATGCCAGGCATGCTCAGAACCTCTTTTTCCGGATGAGTCGGAGCCTTTTTATGGGCTATTCCCGCTTACGAACAAGCAGGGTGTATCATACAATGAAGTTATCCCACGTCAAACTGGCTTTTTTGAGGAACCTTTAAAAAATAGAATAAGAGAAAGAAAGCACGGAATTGAATAACAGGAGGTGAAAAAAATAAAGTGGTTCAAAAGATTATTGTTGATCCGGTAACCAGGATAGAAGGTCATCTTAAAATAGAAGTTGATGTCGAAAAGGGCATGGTGACTGACGCCAGGTCAAGCGGCACGTTATTCAGAGGTTTTGAATTAATATTGAAAGGCCGCGATCCCCGCGACGCCTGTCATATAACGCAGCGTATCTGCGGTGTCTGCCCAATAGCCCATGGAACAGCGTCCATGTTCTGTCTTGATGATGCTTTCGGTGTCCAACCGACTACAAACGGAAGGATTGTCCGCAACTTAATCCAAGCTGCGAACTATATACAGTCACATGTGCTGCATTTTTACCACCTGGCCGCCCTGGATTATGTTCTGGGACCCGACACAGCGCCGTTTATTCCCCGTTTCAAAGGCGATTACCGTTTGCCCAAGCCGGTTAACGATATGGCTGTCGGGCATTACATCCAGGCGTTGACAATTCGCAAGAAAGCCCATGAGATGGGCGCTATTTTCGGCGCTAAGATGCCTCACGTAACAACATTTACAGCAGGCGGGGTTACCGAGAATGTGACTGCGGAAAAGATAGCCCTGTACAAACAATTACTTGCGGAGTTAACTTCATTTATAGATGATATATACGTGCCTGATGTACTGGCGGTAGCCGACGCATATGCCGACGAATGGTTCAGTATCGGCAAAGGCTGCTCAAATATGCTCTGTTATGGTGTTTTCAGAGAAAGCGATGAGGCTGATCCTGACGGGCAGAAGCAGTTACTAAAACGAGCCCGCTATACAAAAGGCCAGTTTGGTTCTGTCGATGCGAAAAAGATAACGGAGCATGTAAAGTACTCCTGGTATAATGACAGCGCATCGGGAAGGTATCCGGGCGCCGGAGCTACAATTCCTGAGCCAGGAAAGGACGGCGCCTATTCATGGATGAAGGCCCCCAGGTACGATAACCTGCCGCACGAAGTCGGGCCGCTGGCCAGGCTTTGGGCCAACCGGCAAAAAGATGTTACCGGTTTGGGTGAGGAGAAAGCCTTTTCCGTTTTAGGCAGGCACTTTGCGCGTGCCCTGGAAACTTCCGTTGTTGCCCATGCAATGCCTGCGTGGCTTGATCAGCTTGTACCGGGACAGCCGGCATTCGCGCCTTTTGATATTCCCAAGGAGGGTTCCGGGATGGGTCTTCACGAAGCTCCGCGGGGCGCCCTCGGACACTGGATTACAATTAAAGATTATAAAATTGATAACTACCAGGCGGTTGTTCCCACCACCTGGAACGGCGGACCGCGTGATGACAATGGACAAAGGGGCCCGATTGAAGAAGCTTTAGTAGGCTGTCCGGTAAAAGATCCGGAGAATCCGATCGAACTGGTCCGGGTTGTCCGCGCCTTTGACCCCTGCATTGCCTGTGCGGTACATGTCCTGGAAATAAAAGGGGATTGTGAGGCAAAGAGATTTATCATTTAAGCTAAGGAACTAGAAAATGCCTGAAAACGGAAAAAAGCTCGTTGTAATCGGGATTGGAAATTTTCTGCAGGGCGATGAAGGAGTGGGCGTACACGCTGTAGATGAACTGTCCAAAGAAAATTTAGATCCCAGGGTTGAGATTATAGACGGCGGCGCCGCCGGTTTCGACCTGTTATTCCTTCTGGAGGACGCTGATTTTGCGATTATAATTGATTGTATGGAAGCTCATCTTGAGCCGGGAACTATTTTCCGTTTGACGGCAGAAGAATTATTTTTAAGTGCAAAGACAGATAATATGTATAATAAACTCTCTCTGCACGAAACAAATTTACCGGAAGTATTGTTGGCGGCAAAAGAGC
>DIEU01000076.1 GCA_002418775.1 Firmicutes bacterium UBA5766 | reverse complement strand
AGCGATTTCGTTCTTCTTCTGTGTCAATATCTAAGCCTTTCTGACAATGTGGAATGGTAAGCCGGTTATCCTGCATATTTGCCGCAGGCTTAATCCATCATTTCTTATGCGACTTAATATTTTGTTTCGTTTATCCTGGTCCATCGTCTGTAAAGCCGTCAACGGTTCACCATTCATTATTCTCTTGGTGATTTTATATTCTTCGCTCTCGCTGATTCGTTTGATCTCATTGCAATCCAGGCAGTGGTCTTCGTTACCCTCTTCTGTGAAATTTTGAAGTCTTTCAATTGCCTTTTTCTTTTCATTATGTATAATGCTTAAGATTTGACTGGTATCAGGAAATATGGCAATATTTCGATCCGCTTTATAATAAGCAGCGCAACTGCTCCATTTATATTCCTCTGGTTTGCTGGTGATGGATGCTTTGACGGGATTTTGGTGGATGTAGCGAATGACTGTCAGTAGGTATGCGTCGTCCTCAACGCATTCACTCTTAAAACGATCTTGAAATACGTGCCCAATTCTTTTGTATTTCCAGTTGTACTAGTAGGCGTAACTTATATCCAATCGTTTCATAAACACTGATATATTGCCGTAGTCTTCTCTTAACAATAAATGAATGTGATTGGTCATAAAGCAATACCCGAGTATGCTTACCCCGCTTTCCAGAGATATCTTTTTTGTAGTTTCCAGGCATCTCTGAAAATCTTCTTCTTCGTGAAAAATATCCTGCTGGCCGATTCCTCGTACCATAACATGGTAAATTCCTGTTTCACTCTTCTCTCTTGGCTTCCTGGACATTCCTTCCCGCCCCTTCTCCCTTTTCTCTGATTCTACCATGCATTTTTCCCTGACACAAGAATACCGTCCCCCTGTGTCCCCCTGTGTCCCCCTGTCCCCCTGTGTTCTTTCTGCATTTATAATTTATAAGCCCGTCTTTCTTTTTATAGGCATGCTATAAAAGAAAAACGGGCTCTTTTTTTATATAGTCAATTTTTAAAATGCTTACTCTTATGGTTCCAGCTTGTTCGGGTTACGATACTTGCCATAGCAAGAAAGAGTAGTAAAATATTTAATTTTTCCATAGCTGGTACCCGCTGAGTTGGTTGCGTAAGCTTTATAGTAGTAGATTCTGGAGCAGGTAAGTCCTGATAGAACATTGTTAAANNGATGGCGGTGATGACCCCGTTTAAGATGGCGGAGGTCTGGGTTATACCGATGGCGGCATTGGTTGTCACGGTCGGTGGGTTATTCTTAAGTGTAGTGAAGCTTTTAATGTCTGTGTTAACGCTATCGCCGCCGATGTTGTGCGCATAGGCCTTAAAATAGTATGTTTTGTCAGAAGCAAGTCCTGTCAGAACATTGTTAAAGCTAAAGGGTGTGCTGCCGGGACTGGTTGAGCCAACTTCTACATGGTTGGTTAAAGTAGAAGGACTTGTCCCCCAGTCAAAGCCGTAGCTGTCGACAGGCGACCCGCCGATGGCGGTGATGACCCCGTTTAAGGTGGCGGAGGTCTGGGTTATACCGATGGCGGCATTGGTTGTCACGGTCGGAACAGTAGGAACAGCAGTAGATTCAGTAAATGCTTTTATGCAAAAATTAGTTTTTCTAATAGCTGATGTCAAGTCTGTCCAGGAATATCCATTCATACTGTAAAAACTCTGTCCGGGACTGGCTGTAGCCGTACTGCTATAGCCGGAATAGGGTTTTTCAATTGCGTGTTGGTATGGGTAGCCGTTAAGATTTGTTAGTTTGATTACTATTGAAAACTTTTCGCCATCTGAAATTGAAACAGGAGAATTTAATTCTACTGTATGATAGCCCGCAACATTTATCGATCCGGTTTTTGTTCCAGCTAATATTCCAGTTGTAGGAGCAGATGCAACATTATTATAAACACTTGCTTCATAATTCACGTTGCTATCCAGCGTATAAAAACTTACTGCTTTAATTTGCCCTTGTGCTCTCGCGGTGAAAACGTTTGCTCCCCATAAGTATGGAGTATAGCTGGCGCCTATTAGTTCCGAGCAGCCAAGGGGATCGTATTGATATATATCATCATAATTCGTAGTTGATTCCGCACTGTAGAATCCCGCATTCTCATAACCGCAGTTGCTGTCTTCATAGGAGATGTAAAAATAACCTCCGTCTCCCCAGCCTGGTCCCCAACTGTTTTTCACAATAAATGCGCCATTGGCGGACGGTGTATAAGGCGCAAAATTCTCCAGCGGGTAATTGTCATCCCAACCAACTATCGCTGCTTCATGATTGGAATAATAGCCCTCGTAAGGGAAATAGTATGCGTTATTTGCATAGTTAAAACAAGAATCGTCATAGTAAAAACTTGTAGCCAATGCGCCATGATTCATGATCGCATCTTTTATTTCAGCAATAGTGTAAGGAAATATAACTTCCTGGACATGTTTTTGGGCTGAGACCCCGTTTGGAGACAAACAACTGCTATAGTCATAGGGATCGTCTGCTTCCATGACAGGTCCACTCCACCTCGACAGGCAAGCTATAGACATCCAATCATTACCGCCATCACAGCAGCCTGGATCAAATCCATTCGTGTTCTTCAGGTTGTTTTCTGAAATATCCCATGTTTCCGAGGGAAGAAGCGTTGATTCAAGTGAAGCGTAAGCACCGAATGTCCAACAGCTCCCGCATTGGCCCTGGTCTCTCACATCTGTAACTTTCCCTGTGTCGCGCAGGTCATATCTTGCTGGATATGCTGCTAATGCTTTGCTGCTTTTTAGAGTGCTGGCCCTTTTCTCAACCTTATACTTATATAGGAAAGGAGAAGGGATACGGCCAAGAGGGTACACCTTTTCTGTAACAGTTTTTATTTTTCTGGAATTATCATTATTTACATACTGAGCAAAAGCAGGATTAGTTGGCGCAATAGAAAGTTCTTGTTCATCTTGAGCAAAACCGGACGCCGGTAAAAAAAGCAATAGAAAAGACAGTATAAAAAACTTAAGAGTGATAAACGCAATTACTTTTGTAAAACTGGCTCTATTCCTGGTATAGTTCAAACCGATCATTTCCTTTCTTGTCTATATTTCTTTTCTTGTTTTAAAGCGCTTGTTTTATTTTTTTATTTCCCACATCCTTCCATATTCCTTAACCACACTATTTGCTGCGATTCAATTCCAACCTGCAAAGAAGCGAACTAAAAACTTCTTTTTCCCCTGTGCAGTTTCATAAAAATTTTTTATTACATTTATTCAACTGACTATTTTATTAATTTTTAGAACGTTTATGTTGATTTCGACTCATAAATCTTCTTTTTTTATTATTCTTTGTCTAGAATAATTTTCCTGCAGAACATCATCAGTTCCATAAACACAAAAACGGATGTGCAAGCACATGAACTTGAAAAAGCTATACCAGTTGTATCAAAATTGACTTGGAGAACAATTCTATTCGCCAGCGTTTTCTATAAACTGCCATACTTCTGCCACACGTTTTAAGGTTGCCGGGCAGAGGGACGTCACGACAAGCGGCGCTTTAGGACAGGGCAAATCATATATATTTATCGGTCAGCTTTTGAGAATCTTAAGAGATTTTAAACATTTTTTTGAAATTTTTTATACAGGCTCTTGTTTTCAAATATACAAGAAATATACATTATTATTTTTTACTTGCAATAAAGGAAAAAAGTTAATAAAATAATAGCACTTGACCGACCGTTCGTTCAATTAAGAAACCATTAAAACACATTTCTTATTTATTTCTGGAAGTGATTATTATAAATAAAAGAAGCAAAGAAAATTATCCGGCTGCAGTGAAGAGATAATAAACAAACGTTGGTATTCTTGCAGAATATTCATCTGCTGGTTGGTTAGTTTAGAATAAGAAGTGGTTTTTCAGGGGAAGGGGAGGATAAAAAGAACAAGGAAGATAAGCCGGAAAACAATTTTAATACCAATAATTATAGTGGTTTTGGCAGCCGGAGCATTTTGAGCTTTTAAAATGGTGACAGCGAAGAAGATACCTGCGTCGGCATCTGCGGGCAATAAGGTCTATGTCGAGGCGCAGCAGGCAAAGACAGTTAAAAGTGCTTCCGTATTGTCGTTTAAAGCTACACTGGAACCTATGGAGGAGGGAATTGTCAGCAGCAAAAAAAGCGGAAAAGTCGTCCAGATCCTGTTTGATAGCGGCAAAAGGGTAACGCAGGGGGCGCCTATGGTCATACTTGACGACCAAGATATTGCAAACCAGTTGAAATCCGCTCAAATGAATTTACAAAAACTGGAGCTCAACCTGGATTTATCCCAACGCAACTATGACAGGATTAATCAGCTTTATGTTAACAGCGCTGTATCCAAATCCGATTTTGAGAACGCGGAAGCAGCCCTGAAGACGGCCAAGGTTGATTTGGAATCGACCAGGATTAATATTGAAACTCTTCAGGACACTCTGGAAAACACTGTCGTCAGATCCCCTATAAGCGGCGCCGTAGATGAAAAAGACGTTGTCCTGGGCCAGTTTGTTTCTCCCAGCAATGTTCTGGCCAAGGTTAAAAACACCGCCTCGCTGTATGCCGTAATCCAAATAAAACAAAGTGACCTGGACAAAGTAAAA
Organism: Firmicutes bacterium UBA5766; assembly: GCA_002418775.1. Lineage (GTDB taxonomy): Bacteria > Bacillota > Desulfotomaculia > Desulfotomaculales > Nap2-2B > 46-80. The sequence continues at coordinate 12,894 of DIEU01000076.1, read as the reverse complement.
GCAGGATCAAAAGCCACCGTGAAGCTTTCCAGGGAGGATACCAAAGGATATCAAGGCGTCGTCAAAACAATTGATATCGCAGCAGATGTCTCGGCGCGGGTATTTGACTGCAAGGTCCAGGTTGGTAATGAAGCAGGAAAGCTTCATCCCGGTGAATTTGCTTATGTTGAAATACCGGTTGACGAGACTGTGGAAAAAGTCGTCATCCCGATGAAAGCGCTGACCGGCGCCGAAGGCAATTAATCTGTATTCACCATTGAAAATGGTGTCGCCCGCAAACACACCGTAACAATCGGAGAGATTCAAAATAATCTGGCCGAGGTCATCTCCGGATTGGAAGCAGGCGAAAAAGGGATTGTCACCAATCTTAACATGCTGCAGGACGGGGATGCGGTTTCTGTAAGCGGACAGGGGGAATAAAGAGTTGATCCTGACCGATGTCAGCTTAAAACGCCCTGTTTTTGCCTTCGTTGTAATTATCGCACTTGTCGCCCTGGGCATAGTCGGATTTCTTGGGTTGTCCATCAACGATATGCCTGAAGTCGATATACCTTATGTGGGTGTAAGCGTTTCCCTGCCGGGCGCCTCTCCGGATCAGGTCGAGTCCAAGATAACCAAAAAAGTCGAAGAAGCAATCGGGCAAATATCCGGGGTCAAGCACATAACAAGCAATGTCAGCGAAGGGTTCTCCTTTACTTTTATTGAATTTACCCTGGAAAAACCGCAGGAAGAAGCGGCTCAGGATGTCCGCGCCAAGCTGGACGCCATCCGCGGCACGCTTCCCCAGGATATTGAAGAGCCGGTTATCACAAAATATGACATAGACGCGAGGCCGATTTTATCTCTAGTAGTCACAGGCGCACTGGAAAACAATGAACTATCCGAGCTGGTGGATGACACAATCACCGAAAGGCTGAACACAGTCAGCGGGGTAGGGTCAATCGATGTCTACGGGGACAAAAAACGTGAAATTCAAATCAAGCTGGACAAGGAAAAACTGGCCGCTCTGAACCTCACCACAGCGGAAGTGTTGAGCGGCTTAAGACAGGATAACCTTGATATTCCCAGCGGAAAAGTTTCGGACGGCTCCAGGGAAATTACCTTAAGGACCTACAGCTCAATCAAGAACGTTAGTGACTTCAATGATATCCTGCTGGCAACCCGCAGCGGCGCAGAGATCCGTGTGCGGGATGTGGCGGAAGTCGTCGACGGCTTCAAGGATCAAACAAGTTTATCCTATTACGACGGCAAAGAATGTATCGGGATAGACATTGTCAAGCAGTCCGGCGTCAACACCGTAGCCGTATCCGACGACCTCAAAAAGGAATTGGCCAGTATTGAAAGCGCTCTGCCTGCCGGGGTAAAAATCCACATTGTCAAGGACAATTCCAAGGACATCCGTGAATCGATCAGCAATGTTGAAAAAACCATGATTGAAGGGTGCATTCTGGCAGTCATAATAGTCTTATTGTTTTTACGGAGATTGGGAAGCACAGCGATCAGCGCAATCTCCCTGCCGACTTCGATTATTACTACCTTCGCCATCCTCAAATTCATGAATTTTACCTTGAATTTTATAACTTTGATGGCTCTTTCGCTGGCTGTCGGGCTCTTGATTGATGATTCCATAGTCGTCATTGAAAATATCGTCCGGCACATCCGCATGGGAAAAACCCCGCTGCAGGCAGCAAAGGAAGCCACCAACGAGATCAACCTGGCGGTAATGTCCACCACTTTTAGCGTTGTGGCCATTTTCCTGCCGATAGCTACGATGAGCGGATTAATCGGAAGATTCCTTGTCGAATTTGGTCTTACAGTTGCCTTCAGTGTACTGGTTTCCCTGCTTGTTTCTTTTACACTGACACCGCTGCTGTCTTCCAGGTATTTGGAGGCGGAAGAAAGCGGCGTTAAGGGTCCTGTAGGAAGGTTTCTGGCCTGGTTCAACCATTTGTTCGAACTTTTAGCCGGTTATTATCAAAGATTGCTGAGCAAAGTCTTAAACCGCCGCGCTATAACACTTGCCATTGTGTCGGTTTTGTTTCTCCTGGGCCTGGCTCTGATTCCGCAAATGGGGACAGGTTTTTCACCCAACGAGGACACGGGATGGATTACCGTCAGCGCCGGCATGGATTCAGGACTGGCTCTTGATGAGGCCGATAAAAAGGCCAAGATTTTTGAAAAGATAATCCGGAAATACCCCGGCATCCGTTATATATACGACTGTGCAGCCGGATAGTATCAGCCTTGTCATAAAGCTTCCGGACAAAGAAGACAGAAAAGAGAGCGTGAACGAAATCGGCGGAAAAATGCGGGAGGAATTAAGAAAGATTCCCGGGATTGACTTATCGGTAGTGACCTCTTCTTCTGTAGGTTTTTCCTCGGCCAAGATGACATCGTATCACATCAAAGGCGATGATTTCAATCAGCTCCTGGAATACAGCCAGAAGGCCAAGCAAATCTTGAACCAGGTTCCCGGGGATGTGGATGTGGGCTTAAGCTACAAAGCAGGAAAACCTGAAGAAAGGCTGGACGTTGACCGCGATATGGCCGCCGACATGGGAGTGAGCCCCGCTGCGGTAAGCGATACGTTGTACACTTTATACGGCGGGGTTGTGGCGGGACAGTACGAAACTGAAGAAGACCGTTATGATGTCCGTGTCCGGTTAAAGGACGAACAGCGTAAAAACCTGGACAGCCTCGACGGAATATATATACCCAGTTCAAACTCAGGCAGCGGCGGGCTGATGATGATCCCTCTCGAACAGGTGACCAGGAAGGTCTTTACAACCTCCTCCTCCACTATAAACAGGTATGACAAGTCCAGGGAAATACAGCTTCAGGCAAATTATACCGGTATATCTATGGGAACATTCAACAATCTTTTTATGAAAAAATTAAACAATGAACTAGAAACACCCAAAGGCATCAGCATCGTCGCCGGCGAGGAACAGGCAATAATGGTGGAAAGCGCGATGAGCATGTTCCAGTCACTGCTTCTGGGAATACTTTTCATATTTTTAATCCTGGCCGCGCAATTTGAAAGCTTCCTCGATCCGCTGGTCATCATGTTCGCCCTTCCTCTTGCCATAATCGGAGCCGTGCTGGCCCTGTTTGTAACCGGCAGCGACCTCACCATTGTCGGCGGAATAGGCATCATCATGCTTTTTGGCCTGGTATCAAAAAACGCCATCCTGTTGGTGGATTTTATCAAGCAGCAGCGCGGCGCCGCCGTGGAGCGCAAGGAGGCCATACTGAACGCCGGACTGATCCGCCTGCGGCCGATCTTGATGACTACTTTAGCCATGATTTTCGGCATGCTCCCTTCGGCGCTGGCCATGGGAACCGGCTCGGAGATGCGTCAGCCTATGGCCTTCGCAATCATAGGAGGGCTTATCTCATCCACGCTTTTGACCCTTCTGATAGTCCCTATAATATACACTGCGCTGGATGACTTGAGAAATTCTGCAAGCAGGAAAAAGAAGCCAAAAGTAATGGCAAATGTGACGGACTGATGGTACTGAGGCTATTGAAAGAAGATTTTGTCAAAAAGAAAAGGTGCGTTTATGTCCAGGCCAAAAAACAAGGAAGAAATCATATTATCCGCTGCGTTAAATGTCTTTATCGAAAAAGGGTTCTCCAACTCCAGCATAAAGGATATCGCCGATACTGCGGGAATCGGCAAGGGAACGATTTACGAGTATTTTAACAACAAAAATGAACTATTCATTAAAACAGTCGATTTTGAAATAAACCAGCGCTGTCAACAGGCCAGGAATGCTATCGAAAGTAAAACCACATTTATGGATAAATTCAACGCGTTGATCGACATGGCTCAGGAGGCGGCCGAAGAAGATTTAAAACACATCAAATTTCTAATCAGTAATACATCCATGGGGCTCGGGCATGAATACAAGGTTGAATTTCAAAACCTGCTGCAGAAAATGACGGGCACTATGGAATCAATTATTTCACAAACCCTTATCCAGGGCAAAACCGAAGGAAAAATTGGTGAAATAGACCTTGAATTCGCCTCCAGAATTATCAACAGTTTCTTTATGTGGTATATAAGGGATGTTTATTGCAAGAAATGGTTAAACGAACAAAAATGGTCAAACGAACAGAGGCAGGAAGAAAAGGCCAATCTGATCAACCTAATCATGCATGGAATATGTATTTCACGGAAACAGTTTCCGCAATACTAATATGGAAGGGAAAACAGCATGTTCCAAACCGTTCTCACACCTGCGGCGGGCAAAAGATTAATTGCCAGAGCAATTGCCGGCCACCCTGCGGTGCAAACCGCTCTGCGTTCGGGAACCGTTGTTATAATCGCAGGTACAACAAACGGCTATATTGCCGAGGAAATACTAACCCTGACCGGCCAGGCGGCAGGATTTAACCGGCGGCGCTTTTTTCGCGGCCTTACACTCCCGCCCGGCATACCTGTAACTGAAACGGGAAGACTTCCGGATGAAACAGAATTCCCCGGTGATGTTGTAATCGTCAAGGGCAATTGGCAGCGGGGAAAAACTATTTTTGATATTGTTGACGACATGAAGGAAGGCGACGTTATTCTAAAGGGAGCAAATTCTCTCGACCTGTCGCAAAAACGGGCAGCGATTCTCATCGGCCATCCCAGGGGAGGCACAACAACAGCCGCCCTGCAGGCTGTTATCGGAAGGCATGTACGCTTGTTGCTGCCTGTTGGATTGGAAAAGCGCATCTCCGGCAATCTTGATGAACTGGCTGCAAAGCTCAATGCTCCCGGCACCCACGGGCCGCGTCTTCTTCCGGTCCCCGGGGAGGTTTTTACCGAAATTGAAGCAATCTCAATCCTCACCGGCGCAACAGCCGAGCTTGTCGCAGGAGGCGGTGTCCACGGCGCGGAAGGCTCGGTATGGCTCGCCATCACCGGCGAGGCAGAGAATGAGAAACAGGCGGATAAGCTTATCGCATCTTTAGCAAACGAACCCGCTTTTACACTATAAATCTACTGCACAAAACATCATTGAAAGTACAATTAGCAGGATATATCATGAAAAAGAAACAAACAACTATCCGTAAAGGGAGAACACGAGCCCTGTTTAATACAGGTACTCGTCCCCATAAATCAACTAAAGACTACACCCGAAAAGTTAAGCATAAGCGGAATATTTCGGAAAATGAAGAGTAAGTAACAAAAGGGTTGATTAAGATATGAAACCGGTCAGCTTGAAAGAAATCGCCGATCAACTGGATTGCCTAACACAAGAATGTGTATGTTACCTGAACAAAAAGACAGGTGAGATTGCTGAAATTCTCACGGGATACATGGCTATAGCCGAGGATTCAGAAGAAGATGATGATTTTAGCAAGTATCTGGGCTGGGAGCAGGACGCTATCCGCGAATCAGTAACATTGCTGGAAAACTGGGACGAATATGTCGAACTGCCTGATTAGGATGAAGTAAACGATTACAGCATTATGGAGGACTTTTGTTATTCGCAGGAAAATGAAAAGCTTAAAAATGAATTGTGCTCTGCGATAAAAGACAGAGGAGCATTTCGCCGTTTCAAAGATCTTATTATTCGGTATGGGCTCGAAGAAGACTGGTATGCTTATAGATATGAAGCATTGTGCAAAATCGCCCGTGAATGGTGCGAATTCAATGGAATAGAATACAAGTGATTTCTCTCGGATTACTATTCAAATTCCTTTATTATGTGCTTTGGAATCAAGGGGGAATTAAGGGGGGGGAATTAAGGGGACACCATACTAAATTATCCTTTCAAAAAAATTTAATATGGTGCCCCCGAAATTCTTCAGGACGGGACCAGAGCGGTCGCCGTGCTGGACGAGACCCTGGCCCGGGAAATTTTCGGAAACACAGACCCGCTGGGCAAACGGGTGACAATCAACGGCCGCGCGGCGCTGGTCATTGGTTTAACTAAAGAAGAAAGCGGTTTTCCTATGCCTGCAGACGGTAAAAAACGTTTACGTGCCCTTGGGCTTCTGGCAGGAAACCTTTGCGGAGCGGAGATCACGCAGCTGGAAGGCAGCACGGTGAAAAAAGAAGACGTGCCCCAGACTATGGCGCAGGCGGTGAAAATCTTAGAACGCCGCCACCAGGTCAAAGACCGCGACAAAGCCGTCAGCTTAGAGCAGCAAATGCAGGTCGCCGGCAAAATCAACCGACATCATCACCCTGATCATCGGGGCGGTGGCGGGCATCTCCCTGCTGGTCGGCGGCATCGGCGTGATGAACATCATGCTCGTCTCTGTCACCGAAAGAACGCGGGAAATCGGCATCCGGATGGCCCTGGGCGCCCGGCGGCGGGACATCTTAAGCCAGTTTTTAATTGAAGCAGTGGTCCTGTGCGTGTGCGGCGGTTTCATTGGCATCCTGCTGGGGGCCGGCGGCGCTTATCTAGTTGCCCGGCTGGCCAAGTGGCCGCCGCTGATCTCCTTCGGGACGGTGCTTGTCGCCTTTGCCTTCTCCGCCGCCGTCGGCATTTTCTTCGGCCTGTACCCCGCCAACCGCGCCGCCCGGATGAACCCCGTGGAGGCCTTGCGGCAGGAGTAAGCCGGGTGAAACCGGGTGACCAGGCTGGGTGCAGAGCGAACCCGGGCACAGCCATTACCGCGCCCGCTGGCCGCCGGCCGTTATCTAAATCCGGGTGGCGATGTCGGCGGGGACGTGCGGACGGCCGGCCAGGTGATTGAAATCACAGCCCAGGTAGGACGGGCGGCAACCGTCCTGGGTCAGCAGCTAAGGATCAGGAACAATGCTGAGGCAGGATGCAACCTGATCTTTTTCGGGGAAAACCTGGAACTGAACGGCGCGGTAGGAGGAAATGTACGCGTCGGAGTAAAAACGGCGGTAGTGACCGGCCGGGTGGCTGGCAACCTGAAGATCGACGCTTCCCGACTGGATGTCCTCCCCGGCGCCCAGATCGACGGAGATCTGATTAGGCGGGGGCCACAGCCGCCGCAAATTGCACCCGGGGCGGAAGTAAAGGGCCAGGTTAAGTATACGGCCATTGTCCCGGAAGCGCCCGCCAATCGCCTCTGGTGGCAGGTCCTGGGGCAAAAACTGCTTTCCCTGCTTAAACTCCTGGTGCTAGCCCTGCTTCTGGTCTTGATCGGGGCGCCGTTCTTGCGGTCGGAAGTGGAAACATTGACCCAAAGACCCTGGGGCAACCTAGGCGTGGGTCTGGGGTGGATCGCCTTGACGCCCCTGGCTATTGTCCTGCTGGCCATTACGGTAGTGGGCCAGCCGGCAGCCTGGCTGCTGGTCGTAGCTTACGGAGCGCTCATCTTTATTAGCGGCTTATTCTTTAAGCCTGTTTTGGGAGCTTTGTTTTTTCCCTGCTGCAGTCCAAATTCGGCGGCGGCAGAAAATTTTCCCTGGTAACGCTGACCTTGGCAGGGGCGGCCGCCCTTTGGCTAATCTGCTTGATTCCGGTGGCCGGCACAGTGATTACTGTGCCGAGTGTGCTGTCTACCATGGGAAGCGGCCTGATCCTGCTGAGCCGTTATTTCCTGGCCTGGCCGCGGCGGCGCCTCGCCTGAAATTGCCTTCCTGCCATGCCGTAGTTAAGTCTCGTCGTATGCCACGGGATCCTTTTGATCAGGTTTTCCACATCGCCGAAACCGAAAAGTAGAAAATACAAAGGTTGCTCAAACGTCTTGCCGGCCGGCGCGCCAGCGGAAGAACGCTACCGGGGTAACTGAATAAATCCAGCAGTAGTGAAATGAACATCGAAAGCGAAGGCGTCTGTAATTTTCATTTTTTTCATTAAAGCAAAAGAAATGGCATCGGTAAGGGAAAATGTCTGATCGTCATATCTGCGTAAGATTGTAATCGCCTCTTCAGTGAGATCCGGATCGGCATAAATGATTTTAACCTTTAGTGAAGAAGCAATTCGTTCCCACCAGCCCAGGGCAACCTCTAGACCACAATCCAGTCTTAATAAAATGTATGTCTCACCCACTACCAGATTGGTGGTCAGAAGTTCATAATCTTTAAAAATTCCCTGATAAAAATTACCGGCTTCTTTATGATACTGATCGCGGCGGTTAGTTATCGCTACCCAGGCAGAAGTATCCACGAATATTCGTTTCAATCCTTCCAGTTCTCCTTTTCCCGTAAAACCAGGTAGTGGTCGTGCCGTTCGGAGAGATCTGGCGTTTTGCCGGCACCTAAACCGATAATGTCGAGAGCGGGATCTGCCAAGCCGGGTTCTTTTTGCAACCCCTGGTAAAGGTACTTTCTAATCAGCTCCGCCTGGGTTACCTTTTTTCTTTTGGCGATTAGACGCAATTGTTGATGTAAAGCCTGATCCACATATACTTGCAAGGGGATTTTTTTCATGAATTAGCTCACCTCCAGCTTTAATTCATGTATTTATTTTACATGAAGGAGTGGAAAATAGCAAGTGTTAAGCTATAATGTCTTGCAATTAAGGCAATTAAGGCAATTAAGGGGACACCATATTAAACTTTCGAAAGGATAATTTAGTATGGTGTCCCCTTAATTGAGAAAGGATAATTTAGTATGGTGTCCCCTTAATTGATTAGTCTTAGTGTTCTCATTCTGTTCCAAGTGCCCCTGCAGGGTAAATGATTGCGGTCATGTTTTATTTGGAAGAATAACTAAATTCCTTCCGGCAAGACACGAAATTGGATACAACTTATGGGATTACTTGGGAATAATCGTCCCGCTGGTATTAATTTTAGCATTCCCACAATTTTGGCTTTGGCAATATATTAATGTCGCAATTATTTTTTGGGTACTTTTCATACTGGCTCTGATAGAAATATTAATGAAAGTTTGTCCAGGATGTAAAAATAATTTTTGTCCTCTAAATAAAGGAGGCGCCTGATGGATTTAAACATTATTGTAGGATTGCTGCTGTTCATTGGAGTAGCTTATTATTTTTATCAGGCATATACTTCACAGAAAAACAAAAAAAGAATTGTTGATCTTTTAGCGATAGGAATCATTCTTTGGCTAACCCCTAAAATAAGCGCTTACATTAACAGAGAGCCGTTCGAGGTGAGCGGGTTACTAATATTCGTTTATGGATGGGGAATATTTGTCATTGAGAAATTCTGGGAAGGACTTAATGGGAAGAAGTCAAAACTACTCAATGAATGAGGCTTTCTGTTCCCCTCGACAGGTTCATAGATAGCCCAATACTTACAGGGATGGACGACAACAATAATCATGAGGCGTAAGCAGTCATGATTATTTTCTTGAATGCTGCATAAGGGGGCTCTGAATGCATAACTTCTTTGTTCAATTTTTCTTTAGCTGGCCGGCCATAATTGGTTCATTACTTGTTTCTTCGCTTGGTATTTGTTTGCGTCGCCCGGGACTCTGCGTCGCCGGCGCTTTATATTCCGCAGGTTTTGCCTTGTACCTTATAGCTCTGCCGGCTTTGATTTTCAAGTTGGCCGGTTTTTCCATTCCGCTGCTTCACCTCGCTGTGATGGTTCTTGTACGGCGGGGAAGGAGAATAATAGCAGGCCTGCTCCTTTTGCCTCACGCGGTCATTGCAATATATCTCCTTTTCTTACTTGTATCTGGGCCTACGCCGCGGTTTTAAGAAAAAGTATTAAAAAATACGGGTCAGGGTTTCTAACTTTATTAAAAATGATATAATTATTATGGTTTGACCAAGGTATCTAGCATGGTTAAATTGATATGTCTTTCAAATATGGCATTGGAGGTGTTACAAGTGGGAGATAAAAGTCCCAAAAAAAAGGAAAAAAAGAAGAAAAAAGCTGATAAGAAAGTTATTGTTCCAGCATCTTCGATTACGTCAGCAAACAAGTCTAAATAACTGCGTAATTCTTATTAAATCTTGCTAATGTCAATCAACACGGGAGTAAACCATCCAAGAATACACGGGAATACACGATAATGGTTCTTGTGTATTTCATTATGCACAAAACAAACATTAGTCGTCTGTCACCTGCTTCTTTACTTGGATTTTCGTAAGTGCTGTTACAAACAAGCCGTACCAGAGAAGCGCCAACCATTCCTTGAAACCAATGCCTGCCAGGGACGGTAAAGGGTGTTCAAACAGGGCGGGAATCAAGCATAGAAACAGGGCGATTGCTGACACGATTGTTGTTTGGACCACCGGACTAACCGGTTCTTTCCGGCTGGTCTCAATATTTACAGCAGAAATGCGCGAAAAAATGTTAAACAGCGATTCACATGCCGCAGCGCAAATCACCATTATATTCCCCCAAAAATGCTCCATAGAAAAAGCGTTAGCCGGCGTCAGAAGTCCCTGGATTATTAAAATGCCGGTCACAAATCCTGCCATTGGCGCTGATTAGTCCGGCGCCAAAGAACGTAGGCTGCTACACCTGGAGAAGCAAAGGCAGGAACTTGCTGAGCAGAATTCTGCAAAAGATGTCCTGATCATCGACCTGACAAAAGAGGCGGAGCGACTGAAGTCTCTTTTGAATATTGACGGGATGAACAGTGGTCTTCCCACAAGCAGCACGCCGATAAACAAGAAAAAGATGATCCCTAACAGCCGCCAAAAGGTATCTGTGCAAACTGCAGCAGAGAGCCTCACGGAATGCTTGGGATTTCTGCGAGGATATCAGAAAGGAAATAAACGGGAAGAAAGTGATTTTATGAAGAGGCATTGGTTTATCTATATTTTAATTGGAATTGTGTTTGGCATATTTGATTTTTATTATCAAGGTTTTATTCAAAAGTCTTCTATTTCCAGTTTAACAGGAGAGAATATCAGGTTAATGTTGATTTTTGGCATTTGGTTAGTGCCAGTTATTCCTATTGTTCTATATGAAACGAAAGTCTCTCAATCAAGAGTAATGTCAGCTTTAGCGTGTAGCCTGACATGGTGTATCTCAATTATTTCGTATTATTTATTCAATGCTGTTCAACTTGCTTTTTTAGGACTTCCAACGAGACCAGAACTATATATCTCCAATCACACGGACCCATTTTTCTGGGAAAATTGGAAAGGTGTATTGTTGCATGATGTTTTTCTAGGGGGTATTGTTGAATGGTCTGCTGTAGCAGTAGTTGGTGGCTTCATTATAGGATTTTTAGTTAGCTTTGTTTATCTCAGTTTAAGAGAGAATCATAATAGTAAAAAGGCTTGAGAAATGAATATCCACATTTTTATTTCTGGCTATTTGATTAGCTCAGGAGTTCCTTCTCCTTACCCTTTAAACAAAGTTTGCCATCGCTTTAATTGCAGATTTTGTATGCCTGAGCTAATCAAATAGCCTCATTACGACCTGCGCATCTGCCCTGTAGGTGATTTTCTGAGCTAACTGGATAACCATAAAAATATATAATATATAGTCTTCGGTAGTGGTAATGTGGCCACTACCGAAATTATTTGACCTTTAAAGAGGAAAAATTACGTAGAAAACGAAACTTATAAGAAGAAGGAACAAATTTGCGCTATATCCAAGAACTTTTAGGAGTAAGTACTAAAAGTTTGAGAAAGATAATGAGTCCTTTAGATACCATTGAATTAACGAAAAGGGGTGGCAAGTGAGAAGAAATATGATCCAAAGATTACACCCTGGCAGGTGGCAGAGCAGGATTTCCCAAAGGACGGTGCCTCAGAGGAGAAGTTCAAATTCTTGCTCAGATATGTGATCCTCGCCCCTTCGGGACACAATACCCGGACCTGGAAGTTTAAGCTTCAGCCCGAAGGTATGCTCATTTACGCTGATTACACCAGACGTCTCCCCGTTGTTAACCCCGACGACCGCGAACTGGTCATTAGTACCGGTGCAGCGATTATGAATCTCCGAGTCGCTGCAGCGCACTTTGGCTATGCCTGTGACGTACAGTATCACCCGAAAGCGAATACACCTGAATTGTTGGCATCTGCCAGGTTATCCGAAAGTAGTCAAACTGACCCTGAGCTGAAAAAACTTTTTCCGTCTATCGTTCAACGACGCACCAACCGCATTGAGTACGAAGTGCGGTCTTTAGCCGAAGGCGAACTGGAAAGACTTCAGAAGCTCACTACCGGTCAAAAAGCTGCCATTCGCATCGTTACAGACAAAACGATACAAACCAGCATTGCTGAACTGATCTCCCAAGGCGATCACATTCAAATGTCTGATCCAGCATTTCGCCAAGAATTAGCGTCTTGGGTTCGTTCCAATTGGACACGGCGAGGTGATGGCATTGCAGCGTACGGTTTTGGAATTCCGGGAATCATCTCATGGATGGGACCTTGGTTTATGCGAACTTTCGACCTGGGGAAACCTCAGGCGAAAAAGGACTATCAATTCGCTAAAGAAGCTGCCTCGCTTATCATTGTGCATGGCAAGGGTACCAAAGAAAGCCTGCTGGAAGCTGGAGAAATGTTCGAGCGCTTTGTCCTGACTGCTACTTCAATGGGACTGCAGTATGCCTTCTTGAATCAGCCGATGGAAGTGCGGAATCTTAGAACAAGACTGCAGGCAATTTTGGGGCTTGCAGATTGGCCTCAACTCTTGTTTCGTATCGGCTACGCCGAGCCACAAAAACGTGCCATGCCACGACGTCCGCTCGATGCCGTTTTGATTGAAGGATAAATAAAGGAGTACCGCTCGATGAAAAGGATGCGTTAAATTACTTGCATGGACATTTGCCGCCATTGGTCTTTGGGATACCGTCGCAGGATTTCTCTTCATATTTGCTATTGGAACGGGCCGGAGCATGTCGGGTAAAGGACTGGCGCGGTGTCGTTTACCGACCCGTTTCCAGCCCCTCCCCATAAGAACTGCTCATGAGGTTTTCCCTCAAGCAGCTCACCCCATAAACTTCGTCAAAAGGGTTATGAGACCTATCGAAGGGCGAACACTTTCACCTGTATCCCTCAGCGTTTCTAAGGGGATGGACTTTCCAGTCCCAAA
>DIEU01000070.1:1684-3292 GCA_002418775.1 Firmicutes bacterium UBA5766 | reverse complement strand
ACAAAAAAACAAAGCTTAAGCTGTGCAGAAAACTAACTTCCAGTCCTGTTTACAAATCTAAATTCGAAGGGCTTACAACTATTGAGATCCTCAATATCCTATTAGGTAAGGATGTAGCGGTTTGCCCTGTATGCAAGAAAGGGAAAATGAAGGCAGTGCGTCCGGTATATCCAGGGCATTCTCCATAATAGCCGGTCAATTGAATAAACTTTTTGGTGAAGACCTAGCAAATTCAAAAGAATCACCGTTTAAGAAGTCAGGATAAAAGATTGAATCCCCACAGCTGGGAGCAGAGCGACTTCATTCTTCTCGGCAATTGAAAATTTTGCNNCTTTGCGCATAGGTATTGTTAAGGCTCAAAAGGCGACAAAAACCCGCCACTTGAGCCTTTTTCACGTGCAAAACTTCCAATTGAACCCTTTAAGAAACGTCCCCTTGTGTCACTGCCGTCGAATTTTTCCTGGTGGTACATCGCTCCTTCATAAATCCCTTCGGCAAGCTGCCGGGGTTCCAAATCGGCAAGGATACGCGCGCCGATTTCCGGGGGCGTTTTCATAATGTTCCACTCTTCGGAAGAGAGCGGCCTCTGAAGAAGAACATTGTCCCGGATACCGATCTTGCCCACATCATGCAGCAGGGCCGCCCTTTCCAGCAATTCCAATTCTTCGGGTGAAAACCCGAGTCCTTTTCCAATCATCACGGAATATTGGCTGACCCTTTCGGAATGGCCGTGCGTATAAGGGTCGCGGGCGTCCAAAGAAGAAGCCAGCACCCTGATCAGGCTGTTCAGGAGCATTCCCTGCCAGGTATAAAGCCGGCTGTTTTCCAGGGAAATTGCCGCCTGCCCGGCAAAAGCCAGCACGATATCCAGGTCTGTTTCCGTGAAATAGTGCTCTATTTCCTTATTTAGAAGCTGCAAGCATCCGATTACTTCTTTCCGGCCACTTAAAGGTATGTACAAAAGGGAACGGGTAACAAACCCTGTCGCGTCGTCAAACCGCCCGGCCCACGAGGCGTCCAGGTGGATATTCTTGATCAGGCGCGGCTCTTTTTCCGCTATGACCTGACCTGCCAGACCTTCCCCGGGTTTAAGACGCAGGCCTTTTAAGGCGTCAGCCTTGGGTCCCCTGGCCACAAAAGGAACCAGGCAACCGTCCTCTTCAACCAGCCAAAGAGTTCCCGCCTCGGCGGACACAACCACCATTGCCCTTTCAAGCACAAGTTCGAGAAGTTTCTCAAGTTCAAGCTGGGAATTTAAAAAATGACTTGTTTCCAGAAGCATTTGCATTTGTTCTGTGGTAATCTGCAATAGGTAAAACTCCCAGGGATAATATTACCAAAGTAAGCTGTATCATTAAATTCAACTTTAAAGAAGAAAACCCTCTAAAGAACCGCTGAAAATCTCCAATATATAGCAGGCTTCGACAAAAAAAGAAGGCCTGAGGCATTAAAAGTACAGGCAAATAACGTAATATATCTTCATTTTTCAAGTGGCTCTTGATATACCTATTTTAACGTGCTATACTATTTTTGTATTTTAAGACTTCTTGCGGGATGTGGCGCAGGTTGGCTAGCGCGCTTGCTTTGGGAGCAAGAGGCCGGGGGTTC
>DIEU01000070.1:0-1633 GCA_002418775.1 Firmicutes bacterium UBA5766 | reverse complement strand
GGTTCGATGCCCTCACGGTCCACCAGTAAAAAGCAGCAATGGCAAGGGTTCCGGATATGGGATACCTTGCCATTTTAAACTATGAATTAACGACAAATGCACTTATAGGGCAGCAAAGAGTTAATCAATTAGTTCAATTAAAACTCCTGCGAAATCCTTTGGGTGTAAAAAAGTAAAATTTCTTCCACACCAATTCCTTGGTTTTTTATCAATTGGGGAGAGGCCTTTTTTATTAAGCTCTTCCATGCTGCCTTCTACATCCGGTACTTTAAAAGATATTAAGAACATACCTTCTCCGTTTTTTTTAATAAATCTGGCAACTTCGCCGTCCGGACTGGTAGATTCCATGAGTTCGAAAGCGACTTCCCCAATCATAAACCTTGCAACGCTTATCTTTTCTTTCTCATCAATATAATGATCAACTGCTCTTAGATCGAATGTCCCGGCAAATAGTTCTTCAGCCTTCTTAACATCTTTAACTGCAATGCAGATGTGATCAATCTTTTCCAACTTCATACTGAACATCTTCCTTTTTTATTTTTTACTTTACCTTGCGCACCCTGATTCCTAAATGCCTGATTACGTCTTTTCTTTAACATACAACGCGTTCAGATTGAGCTAATAATTAAAAACATCATGTTGGGGATCAACATGAATTTCTACGTTGTTAAAAATGAGCAAGACAGTTATTTCCGGGGTCTCCAACTGCAGACTCATGTCCTTGACGGCTGCCTTGGGGTTTTTTGTCTTATCCGGCGAAAATTCCGCTTTAATCTTGTCTATATAAGCATTCATGCTTTGCTTGAGAATCACGCGATCGTTCAATTTGATCTTTAAGACCAGTATATCATCAGGGGGGTTAGCTGTCCAACTGATCCGGTATAATCCTTTATTCCCTTTAATTGCGGCTGTGTCTTTCAATTTCTCCGGCTGCAGATTAACAACCCAGTCATATTCTCCGGTGTCTATTACACCGGCTGGCAACGTGAGGAAAAATCCAATTTTCCCCCTGGGTTCGGCTGCAATAGTGTCCTCGGGCGCCGGCCATGTCTGTTCGAAGCCAAGCTTGATTTTNNAACCATGGCGGAAGCTTTGCATCTTCAGCACAAGCAAGGTAATTTACCGCATCGGTAATCGATTCTCTTACCTTCCGTTCCGGTTCTTTATCTGCAGGGATCAGTTTATTGTTTTTAAGTATACCCTGGCTGACCAGCATGCTTTCCAGACGGTTTACCCGGCATGTTACAGGCAGCGCCTGGTAACCTGCCACGGGCAGTACAGCGAAAACAGCCAGCGCACATATAAGGGTAACAATCGCAGGATGGGATTTGGCCTTCATTATCAGCAGTAAAATAGACGCCGCCACTGCAAAAATTAAAATCAAGATGAAGAAATACTCAGTATCTTTAAGACCNNCCCTTGCCTCAAATGCCAGAATTATCAGCGCGGCGAAGGGGTAAATTTGTCGGTAGAACTTTGCCGGTCGTGATTCATAATGGGCAACCATTATATGAAGCCAAATCCCGCCGATTGTATAACCGGTCGCGATACCATAAAGTTGAACAAACACTGGCCACGACCCTTGTAATAACGATTTTACCTGCCCAGATCAGTAAGGAACCGCGACCGAATA
>DIEU01000058.1 GCA_002418775.1 Firmicutes bacterium UBA5766 | reverse complement strand
CAAGTGGAATAAGATCGAGCATCGAGCGATATCAGCAGTCTTGAGCCCCTTATCGGATAATTCAAGCATTTTTATGGTGTCTCTGTATTTTTTCTCCTTTGCCGGTGTCAATGTTGCAAGCTTTATACGCTCCTCTACTGTCTGCTCGGGAACATAAGAAAATGACTTTCCATTCTCGGAGCCTTCTATTTGTACCCATCCATCGCCATCCCGTACGAATATCGATGCTGGAATTTCTGTCATTAGCGCATCTTTCACTGCCTGCTGTGCGTTCTTGATCAGGTGAAATCTGTCTGCAGCTTGGATCTTTCCGGGTTCCTCCCCTGCGGATGCATATGAGCTTGCTCTATCCCTGCTTAAATATAGGATAGAATCATTACTCACAACCGCGCCTTCGGCTCTGAGTCTCCGTTCAGCTGGGTTGCAACCGCAAACTAAAGATGTATCAACGCAATATTTTTTAAATCGAATTGTTTTTCTTGCGTCTTCCTCTGAAAAGTCACAAAACCGCTCAACAAATTCCTTGCAGCTGCAATTATCGTTGTCACAACGGTACTTCTGGAACCGGACTACATGATAGACCACCAATCCACTTTCGGGAATATCTTGCACAGGCTTGCAATAATAATCGTGGCTCAAATGGTGGCTCGTTTCGCCACAGAATGGGCAACGTGCTTCACCTGAATGTGATTCCCAGTAATAGCGTGTCTCTTTGTTGTCACGTTCAATGTTTTGAAGGCTTAAGCAGTCTGGCACAATGCCACCGAACTCAAAAAAGCCCTCAATTCCATTTCGATGCGATATATGACCGCTATCGCCCCTTGGTTAAATCCATTCCCAGAGTATCTCTCTGTGAATATATCTCGCCAGTTTCTTTTATGCGACATTGCTTCACCTTCATCTGTAACTTTTTATTATACCATATCACAGATAAAAGTGATTGTTCAGCTATTATCCTTCGTCTATCAGAAAGAACCGGTTATTATCTCATTACGCCCTGTGCTTTGTCTATAGGTATCTGCGAAAAAAATATTTTGTCCGACCCTGCCAGCCCAATATTGGTGCAATATACATATTCATGCTTCAGTGCTGTATCCAAATCAATTAGTGGGCAATATTTTGTAGGACAAACAGAGACCCAGTCTGTTGGAGGATTTCCAACCGGAGGTGTAAATGTGCTTGACAGACTGGTTGGACCAAAAGGCACATTGGTGTCTGAAGATGACGGGAAATGGATTATTCCTCCGGGTGGAAACTTTATCGTTTTCCTGGAATCGCCGGGGGCGGATATAATAAAAACACTGATCGCTTTCGGTTGGTGGCAGGAGAAAATCAATACAGAGGAAATGCAGCTTTAAATAATCTATACAGCCCTGGAAACAAGGCGCGCCGGAAAAAACTAAACCCCGCAAGGATTTGCGGGGTGATTGTTTTTTAGCAGTTGTTATAACTGGTAAATCTTATTTTTCTCCTTTATTGTCTTCAAGATCATCATTTGCCTCAATCTCGATACGTTCCGCTTTAATCCCGTATTTTCCAGCAGGGCTGCATGTTGCCTCTATTTCGTCCCCAATTTTCAAATCCTTTGGTGTCGCCTGAACTATTTGTTCGATTTGAAAGATTGTCCGGTTATTAAAAGTAACAGTTTTTGTTAAACCATCCTCTCCCTTGATTGAAACTGTATTCCCTTTTATATCCGTTATAATACCGTCAATTTCTGTAACGTCAATAACTTGTTGTTCGCTCTTTTCTTTTTCTGTGGTCAGGGCAAATGCCGGATAAGCAATTGCCATAGTAAGAATTATTACAGCCGTGAATATGTAGAATAGCTTTTTTTGTTTCATATATCCTGCCCCTTTCTAAATATGGTTTATAGTTACCATGCTTCCCGATATTTATTCAGGGGATTATTTCTACATACTTGTCGATGGATTAATAGAGATGCAGGCCCGTTTACCTGGGGGTAAAAAAGCAGCCTATTCAGAGAAGGAGGCTGACTTGTGACAGGGCCTGCAATAAGAATAATAGCAGAATATGTCGAAATTGTACAAAGACAAATAATACCAGTTTGTAGATTGAGGCCGGAAATAATCATTCCCATGTATATTTATTTGAGACTTGTGCCGATATTTTTAGAAAAAAAGGAAGGTGATTCAGATTAAAAAGACTGTTATGATTGATCCAGCTTACGGTGATCGGAATAATAGAATCTCAAGCCCGGACTTAGTCGAGGAACGCAGCATAAATCTTGATATAGCCTTGCGTGTTAAAGCCTATCTGGATACGGCTTACGAACTTGAAGTTATTCTTGCCTGTAACCACGATACGGTTTTAGGCGGCGATGAGGAAACCGATCTTGTCAAGTGTCTGGAGATAATTGAAGAAGCAAAGCCCAGTTGTTTTATCTCCATCGCCTGCAATGAGAGTGACGATCATGCCATGCATGGTCCGGAAATAAAATACAGCGCCTTTGACGGGCGCTCCCGCCAGTTGGCGAATAAGATATATGCCTTGCTCCCGGCCGCCAACGGTGTTAAAGGTAATGGCATTCATGGAGATAACAACATTCCCCTGCTGGAAGACGTAAAATATCCCGCCTGTCTCGTAAAAGTAGGCTACCTCAGCAACGAACAGGAAGAAAAGCTGTTAAGGCAACCTGAGTTTCAGGACCGCACGGCCTGGGCGATAGCACAGGGGGCGGCCGTCTATTTGGGAGCGCATATTCGCGCTTCTGAAGTACCAGCGGTATCAGCCGACGAAACAAGGGAGTGTCCTTATTGCCACAGGGCGATGTAAAAAAGCGGCCTAAAACGACATTCAATTAACCGGCAAAAGGCGCCGGAATCAGTATATATGAATGATTGCGCAGAAAAAAGATGTTTCTTTACCAAATGAGCTGAACACTTTCCAGGTTGCGGCGCATTCCCTGATTACATCTTCGCCTGTCAATTATCCAATCAATGCGGCAGCTTTAGATGCGCTGATTAAATGTTCTTGAATAGCTATCCTGAATTAGAAAATCTTACCGCCGGCGTCTATGTCGGGTTGAGCATGTTTTTTTAATTTATCCTTGAGCCCTGTGTTTCTTTCGATAACTTTGTTGTTTTTAACGGCGCATGCAATAGCCTTTTTGCTTCCGATTATTATTGCTACTTTCTTTGCACGGGTTACGCCTGTGTAAAGGAGATTTTTTTGCAGCATAATGTAGTGCTGCATTGTAAGCGGCAGTATGACTATAGGATACTCGGAGCCTTGAGCTTTGTGAATAGTTGTGGCATAGGCCAAAACAACTTCTTCCAGATCCGGTATGTCATATAAAACCTGAACGCCGTCAAAGCTTACAGTAAGGGTATTATCCTCCAAGTTCACATCCGATATTATGCCGATATCCCCGTTAAACACATTCTTATCATAGTTGTTTCTTATCTGCATGACTTTATCGCGGAGTCTGTATTCGGCGCCGCCTCTTCTTAAAGATAAAGTACTGCTGTTCAATGCCGCCTGCAGTTGTATATTCATATTAACGGCGCCGGTATCACCGCGCAGCATGGGGCATAAAACCTGGATGTCACGAATGGGATCCACTTTGTAATATGCGGGGAGGCGTTTAGTGCAGAGCTGTTTTATAATGTCCGGTATCCCGGCGGGATCATCGGCTTGAATGAAAAAGAAGTTGCTGTTCTTGTCGGGCTTAAGATCAGGGAAAACCCCATTGTTTATACGGTGTGCGTTTCTGATTATGGCGCTGCCCATTGCCTGCCTGTAAACATGTTCAAGTTTTATAACCGGTACTGCGCCCGAGTCAATTATGTCCCGCAGCACATTGCCGGGACCAACGGAAGGAAGCTGATCGACGTCACCGACAATTATTACAGTCATATAGTCCGGTATTGCTTTGAAAAGATTATGCATAAGAACAATATCAATCATGGATGCTTCATCAAGGATAAGCGCATCGCCTTCCAGGGGGTTATCGCCGTTTCTCTGGTACCCGTCGGGAGGCTTAAATTCTAGCAGTCTGTGTATAGTTTTAGCTTCCATGCCGGTTGTTTCGGTCATGCGTTTGGCGGCGCGCCCCGTGGGCGCCGCAAGCAGGATTTGCATACCGCGCCCTGCAAATGCGGATATGATAGCTGATGTGATAGTTGTTTTGCCTGTGCCGGGTCCGCCCGTTAAGACCATTATTTTGGACTGCACAGCGCAGTTGATGGCTTTTATCTGAATCTGGTCATAGATAATGCCGGTTTTATTCTGTAAGTCGCAGATAGTTTTATTTATGTCGTTGATTGGTTTGTAGCCGGGAGTATTTAAAACTTCAAAGATCCTTCTTGCCGTACCGGCTTCACTGAAAAACAGGGAGGGGATATATATTGCGCCGGGATCTTCAAACACAACGTCTTTTTCTTTTATCATCTGATCCAGAGTGATTGATATAATACATTCTTCTATCTCCAACAATTCGTTGGCGGTTTTAATCAGTTGGTCTCTTGCCGCATAGCAATGGCCTTCATCCGCAAGTTCGTTCAAAGCATATAGGATACCGCTTCTGCACCGTACAAAGCTCTCTTTGTCAAATCCCATCTTAGCGGCAATTTTATCTGCGGTTTTAAAACCAATACCCCGGATGTCGTCAGCCAGCTTGTAGGGATTGGTTTTTACTATGGAGACGCTGTCGTTGCCATATGTTTTATATATCTTGACAGCGTGAGAGGTATTGACACCATGGTCCTGCAAAAAAAGCATGACGTTTTTGATTTCTTTTTGTTCCTGCCATGCGGACTTGATCATTTGGATGCGCTTTTTGCCTATGCCCGGGACCTCGGTTAGCCTGTCAGTTTCTGCTTCAATAATATTTAATGTGTCGGCCCCGAATTGTTGGACAATCCTCTTGGCAAATATGGGGCCTATTCCCTTGATCATGCCGCTGCCCAGGTATTTTTCCATTCCGTAAGTAGTGGCGGGCAGGCTTTCCT
Source organism: Firmicutes bacterium UBA5766 (assembly GCA_002418775.1). GTDB lineage: Bacteria > Bacillota > Desulfotomaculia > Desulfotomaculales > Nap2-2B > 46-80. Next base: position 117,959 of record DIEU01000058.1, on the reverse strand, counting down.
CCCATTCATAGGCTGCAAATTGACGTCCGAACTTGCTATCGTTTTTCCATTCACCCTTCAGGGAAAGGATTGAGCCCGCATTTACCGAAACCATGGTTCCGATAATGGTTACAAGGTCATTAAATCCTTTTGCCTTAACTTTAATAACGCAGAAACCATTATCTTCGTTTATAAATGTTATGCGTTCAACTATACAGCGTAAAAAATCCATTAAATTACCCTATTATAACAACATTCTCTTTCGGTTTCATTCTAATACATCGCAAACAAAAGTCAAAAATAATGTTTAGACCGGCTCCTCTCCTGGCAGTTCGTTCATGTAGTTTATTATTGTATGTTTATGCTATTGAAAAGATATCAGACTGCACATCTGGCGAATATTCCAGGGATAATATAACATAACATAAGACAGTAAATGCAATTGACAATTGCCGATTGGCAATATATCATTAATTGGGCAATATATCATTATAAGTAATTAGTCGAAAGGAGGTTTATAGTGGTCTTTATCTCAGATGAAACAATCGACAACTTTATCAAGGAGGACGTTCCGTACATAGACTTGACCACTATGCTTCTTGGCATTGGCAGGAAGCGGGGCAGGATTGTGTTTTCTGCGAGAGAAGACGGAGTTTTGGCCGGTTCGGAGGAAGTTTTGCGGATATTTCAGAAGCTGGATATAAAGGCTGTCCAGTTTTTGGAAAGCGGAGCCGTCATGAAAAAAGGGGAGACCATTATTGCGGGTGAAGGAAAGGCCGAAAACCTGCACATGGCCTGGAAGGTTTGCCAGAACATTCTGGAGTACTGCTGCGGCATCGCGACCAGGACAAGGCAATTGCTGGACAATGCCAGGGAAATCAATCCTTTTATAGAAGTGGTGGCAACCAGAAAAATATTTCCGGGCGCCAGGGAACTCTCTCTTAAGTCCGTCCTGGCTGGCGGGGCGTATCCGCACAGGCTGGGACTTTCCGAAACAATTCTTATCTTCAGGCAGCATTCGAACTTTATGGAAAGCTGCGAAGAGCTTTTGGAAAAGATAGCCGGGATCAAAAAAACAGCCTGTGAAAAGAAGATAATTATTGAGGCTGAGAGCTTAGATGAGGCCATGAGGGCAGCGGCCGCCGGGGCCGACGGAATCCAGTTCGACAAAGTCAGTCCCGGGAATCTGGAGGAGTGGGTTAAGAAAATCAGGGCGGCGCATCCGGGAACCATCGTCATTGCCGCCGGGGGCATCAACCAGAACAATGCCCGTGAATATGCCGGGACAGGCATTGACGCCATTGTCACTACCGCTGTCTATTTTGGCAAACCGGCGGATATTAAGGTAGTTATCGATAAAATCGATTGAGAATAGGATTCAGAGGAGAGGACTAACCTGATTTTGATTTTTACTCCCGTAAAGTCGCAATAAGTCTTTTAGGATTTAAAAGCAGATCAAGTCCGTCGTTGATATCTTTCACTATTACGTTTGCTTCGCGGAGAGCCTTTGCTGAAGCTCCTTCCGGGCCGATGACAACAATACCCAGAGCGGCAGCCTTCAACATCAGGGTATCGTTGACGCCGTTGCCCACGGCTGCAACGTTTTCTGCCGCCAGTGATTCTATGAATTCCAGCTTTTCAGGGCCGCCGGTCTCAGCTGTAAGGATATGGATGTTGCTCTTGATACCTTTACAGCGCTCCCGGCAGGAACCGAAAGTGTCGGCTGTCACAATATGGACTTCCATTTGTTCCGCCAACTTGTTTAGCCTTTCCTTTACTCCGTCAATCAACACACCGTCACACGCGATCGTTCCATTAAAATCGAGCACGATATGATTTAAACTGATAGTTCCTTTCCCCGGAATATCAAATGAAATCATTTTCCCTCCAATTCCCTCCAATACTTTCTGTAATAAATTGAACTGCGTCCTGAAGGCGCAAAAAGCCTTTAAGGCTATTATATACCAGTTACATACCGGCGGCATTTGCCTAACTGCAGGACCCGTACATTTCAGGAGTCTATCTTTTCTTGTCAGTCCTTCGCAAGATCTGCTTTTGTTTAACCCATAAAATATTTTTATTTATATATGCTATAGCCATAATAATATTAAATTATAAATATAACAAAGACTCATATATAATTATTTTATCAATGTTGGGGAGTCAGACCGGCCAGGTTATTGTCTCTTATACAAGGGGGATAAATATTGCGCAGGATTTATTTTGATCACAGCGCCACCACGCCTGTTCACGCACAGGTGGCTGAGGAGATGATCAGGTTTTTAACCGGTCAAAATTTTGGCAACCCGACCAGCCAGCACTACTTTGGAAATATCGCCCGTAAAGCTGTTGAAGAGGCGAGGGAAAAGGTTGCTGCAGCCATGTCCGCCGATCCCGGGGAGATTGTTTTTACAAGCGGGGGAACCGAATCCGATAACATGGCCATACATGGAGTCGCCTGTACAAACCGGTACAGGGGAAACCATATAATAACCTGTGCAGTTGAGCACCATGCAGTTCTCAACACTGTAAAAGCTTTGGGAAAGCAGGGTTTCGACATCACGATCCTGCCTGTGGATCAATATGGCCGGGTTAATGTCGATGAACTTGCTGACGCTGTTACGGATAAAACAATCCTGATTAGTATTATGTATGCGAACAATGAAGTCGGAACTGTCATGCCAATAAAAGAAATAGGTAATTTGGCCGGACAGCGGGGAATTATCTTCCATACGGACGCAGTTCAGAGTTTCTGTAAAATTCCCTTTACTGTTGATGAGCTTGGCGTTGACCTGCTTTCCGTTTCGGGGCACAAAATATATGGTCCCAAGGGTATAGGAGCCCTGTACATACGAAGGGGCACACGTATTAAACAGACTTTATTCCATGGTGGAGCCCAGGAAAAATTGCGCAGGGCGGGTACGGAAAATGTACCTGGTATCGTTGGTTTGGGCAAAGCCGCCGAACTGGCTTTTAACGGGATGGAGCAGGAAAGCAAGCGGTTAACAGTGCTTCGCGATCGGTTGATCAGCGGCGTCCTTAGCCGGTTCAAGGAGGTAAGACTGACCGGTCATCCCACTTCCCGTCTGCCCAACCATGCCAGTTTTTGTTTTGAATTCGTTGAAGGAGAATCAATGCTCTTCAATCTGGATATGAAGGGTATAGCTGCGTCAAGCGGTTCGGCTTGCACATCGGGCTCTCTGGAGCCGTCGCACGTTTTGCTGGCAATGGGCATTCCGCCGCAGGCTGCTTATGGATCCTTACGCCTTACACTTGGCAGAGACAATAAAGAGGAGGATGTGGAGTATTTCCTGGAAGTTATAGGTTCCGCGATAGAGACCGGGTAAAAAGGCATTTTGCAACGGCTTTCAAAGAGATATTTCCATCCAAATTATACGAGGAGGAAAGCAGATGAATAAAAATTTGGATTGCCGCGGATTAGCGTGTCCCCAGCCTGTAATAAACACTAAAAAAGCGCTGGAAGAAATTGAACAGGGGGCTGTTCTCACTGTTATTGTCGATAATCAGACGGCGAAAGAAAATGTTACCGCTTTTGCCGAAAATTCAGGTTGCAGTGTGGATGTAAAGGAATCCGGCGGTAATTTCGTATTGGAGATAACTGCACAAAACAAATCCGGAGATTTGCAGCGCAGCACTGAATGTAATCAAAAAGCAGAAAGCATTTCTCAAAAAGGCCAGGCCTACCCGATTAATACAAGCCCGGTTTACCTGATCACCACAAACTCGTTTGGTCAGGGTTCCCCGGATTTGGGCGAGGTGCTGATGAAGAGTCTATTTACTGCTTTAATTGAACAGCCGTGCCCTGAATCTTTAATTTTTGTAAATTCCGGAGTTTACCTGACGACCGAAGGTTCGCCGGTGATCGAGCAATTGAATTCCCTGGTCCAAAAGGGCGCGCAGATTTTTTCCTGCGGCACATGCCTGAATTATTACAAGCTTTCTGAAAAGCTGCTCGTCGGAAAGGTCAGCAACATGTTGGAAATACTTGAACAGCTTACAAAGTCCGGTAAGGTTATTAATATAGCCTGACATAATTTCAGCAGTAAGATAATAAAAAGTGGCAAGACAACAGCTGTCTGGTCAGCTATGCTTTTTTTTTGCTGCAGAGCTATAAAGCAATCAAGTTCCAAAGGATAAAACTTGTGCTGTAACGAAAAACAGTGTAGATTAGAGGGAAGAACCTTTGGAGGTGATTACATGTCAGGAAAAGTTTTGGCTAAAGATATAATGACCAAAGAGGTCATTACGGTTAATGCAGATGATACTATAGAAAAAGTAGCCCAACTGATGTTGAATCACCACGTCAGCGGTATGCCCGTGGTAGATGGGGAAGGAAAATTAGTAGGTGTCATCAGCGAGGGTGACCTATTAATTCAGGACAAAGAAATAAAAGCGCCGGCGATGACTGTTTTTCTTGGCGGTATTGTTTACTTGGAAAATCCCAGCCGTTTCAATAAAGAATTAAAACGCATTATCGCCCTGAAGGTTAGTGAGTTAATGTCCAAAAAGGTATATTCTGTCGGGCTTGAAGACCCGATTGAGAAAGTAATCAAAATCATATCGGAAAAAGAAGTCAACCGTGTTCCGGTAGTGGATAATAATAAAAGGGTGCTGGGAATAATCAGCCGCCAGGATGTTATCAAGGCCACACATTCTTAATAAGTATGCCATATTAGGTATAAAGAATGAACAGCGAAGACATTTTTGGTTACAGGTGCCCGGTATGCAATACTATTTCCTCTAAGGAAGCCAATACCTGCATAGAGTGCGGCCACTGGCTTTTTAACCCCGATTTCCCCGGTACGCCAGTATACCGGGACGGGTATCTGGATGAAATAGATTATGAGCAGAAAAAGCCAATATCTAAATACTTTATTGCACTTATTGCCGCTATCCTTTGTGTTGTTATGTTTGCTTCATTGATCAATATTCCCGTGAGTGACGAGCCGTCTGTCCTGTCTATTCCTGAAGTCCGGCAGTCGGTAGAACCGCTTTCCTTTAACGAAAAAAGTATCAGCAAGGGCTTTACCTGGAGTTACCAGGGAGTTACCTATAGCTGGAATATAAGCATACCTGAAGATTTGCTTGAGTACAGCAGGAATATAAAAGATCTTGTTCAAGGATACTATAAAAGCGACGGCGCTGCGCAAAGAGCCATGTTTATAAAGTCCGACACTGTCCTTAGAAGCCTGATCAGTTCTTTAAGAGTAACATCAAACGGTGATTTATCCCCCTGGGTAACAGAAGAAAAAAACTATAAGTTTGCCGGTTACATGGGAGAGGCGCTGTCAGACATGGCTGCCAAATATGACTACTTTCACAGGGCGGAATTTGTACTGAGCTTTGTCGGGGGCGCCATCCCGTACAAAATTGATGATGTCCAGCTGCCGGTTCAGACTCTTGCTGAAAATGGTGATTGTGACTGCAAGTCTATTCTGCTGGCCGCCATCCTGAAAAACATGGATTATAGGGTTGCCCTGGTGGAGTTTCCGGATCACTTTGCTGTAGGAGTAGCTTTTGAAGACGATCAGGTTCCTGCTAACCGGGACCTTTTGTATTATGATTATGAGGGGACAAAGTATTATTTTGCCGAGACAACAACAGCGGGATGGAGAATCGGTGACGCCAGCAGTAAAAACAGAAGAAACGCAATCCTGTTTCCTGTTATATTTAAAGATATTTAAATTGTAATAAAAAAAAGTTATAATAGCTATGAACAAATAAATAAAATATCTTTATCAAGGTGAAAAATGAATTTAAAACAGTTGGAAGTATTTTTATGGGTTGCCGAGTTAAAGGGTTTTACCAAAGCTGCCAAAAGATTGTACATGAGTCAGCCTGCGGTCAGTTTTCAGATCCAGTCATTAGAAGAATTACTTGGTGTAAAACTCTTCTGGCGAAATGAAAAAAATGTTATTCTTACTGAAGCCGGGAAACTGCTATTTGAACAGGCGAAGCAAATAGTTGCCCATTCTAACAAGATTAAATCGGTCGTCAATGATCTGAAAGAATTAAAAACAGGTTCTTTTACAATTGGAGCAAGTACAATTCCCGGTGAATACGTACTGCCGAAATTAATCGGGGACTTTCACCGGCGGTTTCCGGGTATTCAAATAAATGTGCGGATAGCGGGAAGCGCACAGGTTGAAGCGTGGCTTTTAAACCGCGAAATAGATCTGGGTTTATGCGGCGCATTGATTTCAGGCAAGGAAATTGAGTGTCTGCCTTTTTTAACTGATCGCCTGGTTTTGATTGCCCCGCCGGATCATCGCTGGAAATCCGGTGAAGAAGTAAAGATTAATGATCTTATCAAGGAAGAATTTATATTGAGGGAAAGCGGCTCGGGAACACGGAAAACTTTTGAAGCAAGCCTTGCCAGGAGTGGTATTTCAAAAGAACAATTAAGCGTTGTTATGGAGATGGGCAGTACCCGGGCTATAATTGGTGCCGTAGAAGCCGGTTTAGGGATAAGTGTTGTTTCGTTTTTGGCCGCCAGGGAACCCCTGCTGCTTGGATTAATCAAGGAAATCACTGTTCATAACCTTGACCTGGACAGAGAGTTATATGTTATTCGCGATCAAAGCTGGATGAATAATTTTGCCGCTGAAGCATTCCATGACTTTATTTTTACCGGGTCCCCGGATAACCAGGGACCCTCTGCGAATAAAATTTTTACCCCTGTTTCGTGATTTCAATTTTGTCTATTTTAATGTCCGGTGAAGGTTTTCCATTAGCATCTGTTTTAACAGCAGCTATTTGATCGACAACATCCATTCCCTCAAAAACCTGTCCAAAAACAGTATGTTTGTTGTCAAGCCATGGCGTTCCGCCATTTTTCATATAACTGTCAATAAGTTCCTGGTCAAAACCATTCTGGCGCATCCATAACTGGAGGTTATCTTCAACCGTATTTTTTTGTACGATAAAGAATTGGCTTCCATTTGTATTGGGCCCGCTGTTGGCCATGGAAAGCGCTCCTCTGTAGTTGTGCAGATTTTCGCTGAATTCATCTTCAAAAGGTTTCTTCCAGATGCTCTGGCCTCCCGTGCCGTTTCCCAACGGGTCACCGCCCTGAATCATGAAATCGTTAATTATTCTGTGGAAGATTAAGCCGTTATAATAACCTGAAGATGCCAGTCCGGTGAAATTTTCTACGGCTTTGGGCGCTTCTTTGGAAAAAAATTTAATTTTTATAGCGCCCATCGTAGTTGTAATAATGGCAATAGTATCCCCTTTTTCTGGAGGATCTAGCTGGTACTGGTCCGGTTTCATTTGATTATCATCCGCCTCATTTGATTCCGCCGCTTGCTCTTTTGGCTGAGCAACTTCGGGCTTTGACGTTTTGCTGCAGCCGGGTAAGATTATCAATAGTAAAATAAGTGACGAGATAAAAATAAATTTCTTTTTCATTTTACCCCCTCGTATTGATTAGGCAATTATAACGGCTTGGGAAAGGGGTAAGCTAAGGTTCATTAGTATATTCAAACTTAAACATTGTAATTCAATAAAAATCTGTAGAATTTAACTGCCCCTTCCTGGTCTTCGTTTCCGGCGTTAAGTTCGGGAACCTCCTCATTCTCATCCTGGCTAATCCTGTTTAAAATTATCCTGTACATTTCTGCAATGATTGCTGCTGCCTCGATTGGATTTTTTAATTCATCAACTTTATACTCTTCAAGGTAAGTTATCAGCAGTTCCTTGGCGATTTCCTCGTAATTTATTCTTTTCTTGTCCGACATACTATACACTCCTTTATAAGTGCTGTTATCCCCTTTCCCAAGTTATATTGTAAACTAAAATTTGTTTTCTTGCATATTTTTATTTGGACATATTCATGGCTTTTTTAATTTAATTCCATATTGTCAAATTTGATGATTCTGATTAAAGATCGTGAGCTTGTCAGTGTGCAGGGGATAATTACGCTGTAATCGCTTTGGGGGCTTACCATCCACTGGTTCATTACTGATTGGCCGGAAATGCCCTCTTTCCAGGATATTTTTTTAAGGACGGCGCCGGCCGGGTCAATTTCAACCAGGAGTAAATTGGCTTTATCCGCGATCAGGGTATTTCCATCCGGTAAACGGAGGGCTCCCGTGGGGAAAAATATACAGGCCGGTATTTCAGCCGCTGTATTTGCCGCATCCTGCTCGCCTGTATTATCTGCAGTATAGGGACATTTGCCTGTAAAAGAACCGAACTGCCAGACGATATCTTTTTTTGGTGTTATTTCGAAAACAGTTCCGTTGGTTGTGCCGCAGTCGACGATTAAAGTGTTGCCGCTTGCAAGTCGTGTGGCTTGAACGGGGTTGGCAAGGTACCCGCGTATATCAGGTTTTACAGGTTTTCCCCAGCCGTAAGACCAGACAATCTTTTTATCTCTGTTCACTTCAATGATTTTATGGGGAAGGGTAATTAAAATATTGCCGTTTTGCAGTCGTTCAACATATCGAGGAGAACTTGAAAGGGACTGCAAGCTGTACTCCCAGACGGCCGAACCACTGGGTGTCGCTTCAAAAACGCGGGGTGTAAACGGTTTGCCGGGCGCTCCGGATTCAGCAATCAGCATGTTGCCGGAAGGCAGCAGTTTGACGCAGGAAGCCTGAATCCCTTTCACAAGAACGGTTTCCGTCCCACTGGGGGAGATTTGTACAATCGCCGGTTCCCGGAAACCTACCCGGCAGGCAAGGATGCCGCCGTCAGGAAGCTGCTCCACATAATTGGGATGGTTGTAAGTAATGTCATCCCTGTAATCGAACTTGACGGAAAAACTAGGCGCTTCCTGGGCATTGGCTGGAATGGGGGGCGCCCAGAAAAGGATAAATATAAGTAAAAAGACTATATGTTTTGAAATAGCGAATAAAACTCTAAACATGTTATCACCCTGCATTTGATGTTATAAAAACTCCGGGAGGTTTACTGCGCCATTTGACGTTTGCGCCGAGAGAACTGCTGACGAAGCGGAGGGGAACCATTATTCTGCCGTCTTTTATGCAGGCGGGGACATCAAGGGAATAAACCTTTCCGTTAATCAGCGCGTTTTGTTTTCCAACGGTTAAGACTACCGTTTTATTGTTCTTCGTCGCCGTAACTGTTTTGGAATCCTGATCCCACTTTATTTGCGCCTGCAAAGAATCGAATATTTTTCTCAGGGGCACAAGAACACGCCCGTTTTCAAATAAAGGCGGCACGTCAAAAAAGATCCTCTGGTTATCCAGGTAAACCGGTACCTGGTAAAGAACGAGGATTGCGTTGGCAACCGTCCTTTCCTTGCCGCCGGTAGGGGCGCTGACCAGCCTTCCTTTAGCCCACATGCCGCTGGAACCTCCGCCATCCAGGGCTGCAGCCCTTATACATCCTAAATCGGCCATCAGGTAGGCGAGTTCTTCCAGGGTAAGTCCGGCGCTCCAGTCCTTCTTGCTGTCTACAACCGCCAGAATTATTTTTTCTTCCTTACTTATGCCGATCGCTGTCCGCGCAGCCGGTTCAAGAATGCTTCCCCGGAATCCTTCAAAAATGGCGTTAAAAACCGGCTGCCCGTCTTCAACCAGCAGAGGACCGGCGGTAACCAGATGTTTAAGTCCTTTCCACTGCTGGTCATAGTCTATTTTAATTTTAACGGCCGTATCTGGATCCAGGTTGGCAATAAGATTCTTTTTGCAGTCCCGCAGGGTAAGTACATAGCCGTCTGGAGGAACCGCGGTTGTGTCTGTTGTCATACTGCTTACAGAGAGGATGCCGTTTTCATCAGGAGTGATGATTATACCGGTCCCGCCGGACGGTATTTTTACATCAGAGTTGAAAAAAGGAGTGTAAAGTATGATTTCGTTTTCGGCGGCGGGATAATTAACACCTTCAATGTTCAGGACAATATCGCCGAGCTGGGCTGTAACCTGAGGCGCAAAATAGCCGATAACAGCCTTTTTCTGATCAGTAAATCCCACCGATGTTCTTAAAATATTCCAGGAATTCAACAGGCGCCCGTCCTGTATAAGATGCCCAATCGGCCAGCCTGTGCCGCTGTCAAAAAAGCCGGCGTTCACAGCTGCAACAGCCCCGTGCCTGGCGGCAATACTGCTTAATGTTTCCCTTTTGCCCAGGGTATCCTGACCGGTCGCTATACGGAGTTCCATTAAATTCAAAGAGGGATTTACTTCTACGACGTAACCGCGAAGAGGTTTTTTCTTCCAGTTCTGCCCCTCAAGAGTGTAGTAAATCACTCCCGGGGATATTTCCCGCGCGTTTTTAGAAGATCCCGCAAACGACTGGACGCCGCCCGGTATAAGTTCTCCGCCGGGTTGTGTCTGGGGAGGTGTTTCAATTTCTTTTTCAGAAAGCGCTGCCGGCGCGGCGGGCTCGGCGGCTGAAGCCAGCGTGCTGAAATTTACCCCTGTAAAGACAAGCCATAACGATAAAGTAACAGCTAAAATCTTAATCATTACAGACCCCATTTTAACTCTCCTTAAGCATCCGGACTAGCTTAAACGGCGGGGATTCGCAGCAGCCAATTCCAAAGCCAGTCTTGCATTGAGCAGCGCTTTCGGCTGTAAAACTTCAACCGCCCGCCATATCTTGTTTTTAAAGGCATCCTGATTACTGATCACTTCATTTACAGCTGAAAGGCATTTGGTATACTCAAGGCTTGACGCTTCCCCTGCAGGATGAAGGCCAAGCTGGTTTAGAAAGCGCTTTATTTTTGGATCATAGGAGATGCCTATAAAAGGCACTCCGGCCACAGCCGCCAAAATTAATGAATGCAGGCGCATGCCGATTAACAGATCGAGGCTTCCTATTATTGAACCTGCTTCACGGGCGGTAAGTACTTTATCTATAACCTGCGCAGGGGATTTCATCAACTGCTTTACCCTGAGGCAGGCAGTAAAGTCGGTTGGATAGTGAAACGGCAGAAAAATTATTTGCCAGCCTGAATCTGATAAATGATCAGCTAATTTTGCAACAACCAGTTGATCCTTTTCGTTAAATAAAGGCCAGTCTCTTATGGATATGCCGGCCGTTGGCTGGACTTTGCCGCTCTGATTATCTTGATGCGGACTGAAATCATTTTTCTTCAGCACAAAAACAGGATCTGCAGTAACATATATGGGTGGCGAAGTTATGCCCATTTCAAGCAGGTCATTTGCCGATTGCTCATCCCGGACCGTGATCAGGTCGACTTTGTCAGCAATGCTTTTCATCAGCCGGCGGCCAATCCCGCTGGTAACCGGTCCGACACCCTGTCCACAGAAAACAACCGCTTTTTTTAATTTAATGGCTAACCAGACTACTCCAAGATAGTAAACGAGGCTTTTCAATCCGGTAACGTCCTGCAGCAGGCTCCCGCCGCCGCTGATTAGCATGTCGGCTTCTTTTAAAGCACGGTAAACTTCTCCCGGCTGCCAGCGGTTTAATGCCCGCACGTGATATAGATTTGCCGTATTTGATGGGTTGCTGGATAATACGGTTATCTGAACTTCAGGGCAGATAGTCCGGAAAGCGGTGACCAGGCTGAGCAGAATCGCCTCGTCGCCGGCATTGTCAAAACCGTAATATCCTGAGATGACTAAACGCGGCTTACCCGGTGTCTTTGCAGTGTTCATATGCTTTATACCAGCGTATGGCCAGATTCAGAAGCAGGATTAAAACAAGCCCGATAATAATTCCGGACCAGAGTCCATTAAAAAACCGCAGCATCGAAACAAGAAGGGGCGTGTGCAGATGGGCAAAAGTGTTGACTATGGAAATTTGCCCGATAGTTCCCAGTAAAAGAAGGGGAAGATAAACATTGCCCCTGTATCCTGTATAGAAAAGCACCAGCAAAAATGGCTGCCCCAGCAAAAATTCTTTAGTCCTTGGACGCACCTCCAGAAAATTGTCCAGAAGCGCCCTGAATTTCAGTTCAAGTGTTGATGGCGGCAAAACAACTTCATTTCCCGTACGCATTACATATATGGCAAAAATTGCCAGGAGCACAGCGCCGGCAATAGCCCATTTAATCAATACAGGCCGGTCTAAAAGGCTCGCTAAACCGCTCCAGAAGTTGTTTCCGGTTGTTTTTGCCTGTTCCGTCTTTGAAGGCGGTGGCCCTGAATAAACTAAAAAAAACAGTCCTATAATTGCCAGAGGCAAAACAACCGCTGCCTTAACTCCCATAAAAGAATCCATCTTTAAGATATATGCAGTATCAGACAGCAAACCAACAGTAAACAGCGCACCGATTAATGAGTACATACATGTAATCGCGAGCATGATTATGCTCTGCCAGGCCGATAACCTGCGGTTCTGCACAAATGTTAACAGGGACAGTGTGGGGAAAATTACAACAGCGGCAAAGGCCATCAGTTTGCGTGCGGGATCTGGCGCGATAGCCAGTAAAGCGGCATAAATTATAATTGCGGCTATTCCCAAAACCTGCCATTTGATCTGGTACGCCAATCTTTCCAACAGGAGCAGTCCCCCGGAGATAACCCCAAGGCCCATGATCAACAATCCGAAAATAGAAACAGCTATTGGCGGAAGGGAAGACGCTTTCCCTATTATGAGGTCTTTTTGTTCAAGATCTTTCTTGATGTTTGATATAAAAGATGCATTCTCGGTAAGGGGGTCGCCAGTTTTGTAATAAGTAAGGGGGCGGATTAATAGAATTCTTATGTTACGTTCACTGGCAGCCAGAATAAGCCGGCTTTCCAGATCGGCGGTTTCATATTTGGGCATTTCCTCAACTTTTACCGTGTGCAGCCGGACAAGATGCTTGTTAAGAAGTATGGCGAGTTTTGTCAGGCCCCGCTGGGCAAAAAACTCGATCTCAGTTACCGGTACGCCCAGTGAACTTATTTCTTCTGCCAGACAGGGTATTTGGTTCGGATATCCCGGCACGCTGGTATCGTTAAAGGCCACCGCTGAAAGGTTGGGAATATTTTTAAGGGGTTTAAATACGCCGGTTATACTCTTTTGGTTGACTCCCTGCCAGTTGCGCAGCTGCACAACGGCAAGCAGTCCGCAGCGGGCGCTCTCCCTCAAGGGTTCGCCGGGGAAGCCAAGACCAGTGCTTTTTAAGGCAGCGTAATCCGCGTTCGTGCTGATAATATAGTAATCCTTATCTTGGTACAGCTTTGCTTTTCCGGTTTTTACCTTTAACTGCTCTAAAAGTTGAAGGGCTTCGTCTTTCTTATTTGTAAGAAAGTAGGTATAATTGGGTATAATTTCATTGTTTCCGGAGGTGTTTATTATATCCCCCGGGAATTTCCCGCCCAGTTCGCTTAGGGCAAGGAGTTCCTGTCCGGTCATGACATCAAAATTGCCGTAATTGCTTAGTTCGTCCGCTCCGGGTTCTTTAAACAAAACGGTTGTTAAGCCGGATTCCCGGAAAACACGCATTACTTCAGGAACGCTCTTGCCGGCCAGCCTGGCCATTGACTGCAGGTCGTCATAAGGCATAGCAATTTCTACTGTCCGGTAACTTTCCTCAGCCTTGTAACGCTGTATTGCGGATATTCCGGCTGCTATCATGCCTGCCGCCAGAAATAAGACAAGCACCCTGCGGTACCAGCTTTTTTTCACTATCCGATGCCCTTTCCGATCTTAAAAAGTAATTTTAATCTTTCATTATATATTTCCTATCGTGCCGTCGCTTGGGACCGGGATAAATTCTATTTCGTCCGAATCGCCGCCGTCATTTTTATTCAAGTTTTCCTGTCCGTTTTGCAGTCCGGAGTCCTGATGCTGATCGGGATTCTGCTGATCGGGATTGCTGCCTGATTCGTTTTCAGGCGTGCTGCTGGAAGAATTATCCGGCCAGGTATAGACATCGCCATCTCTGCCCCAGTAATACTCCAAATCACCGCCGCTATTTGCAGATGTGTCATTCTTAATATCTTTGTCCTGTTCTTTTTGTTGTTCAGCTGCTGGAGACGGCAGTGCGTCATCCTTTTTCCGGTTAGCTATTTTTGTTTCAGAAGAACTGCTGTTTTCTGTGTTTCCCTGGTTCTTCTGGATGACATCTGTAACCTGACCGTTCTCAAAAAGAGCCTTGGCGACCTGTTTGGCCTGATCGTAATCGACTTGCCAGTAACTTATCCCGTTTTGATTGGAAAAACTGCCCGGCAGCGTCTGGGCAGCCGTTGCCAGTTGGTCAAGCTTTTTGGCCATTGACGCAAGTTGAATAAGCTGCCCTGCAGAGAGGTTGGTTTTCATGCATTCGTTTACTTTAGGCGCCAACTTGGGCAGTTTTATTATTGTTTCCGGTTTGATCATTTCATCGGCCAGCGCTGTCAGGAACTTTAACTGGCGCTGAGTTCTGGAAATGTCCCCGAGAGCATCATTCCGGTAACGAACGTATTGGAGGGCTTTTTTCCCGTCAAGGCGCTGCTCTCCCGGCTGGAGGTCGATTGCGTATTCCGGCCCGTCAGCGCGGTCATAATAGTACATTCGCTTTTCGACATTGATGTTTACCCCTCCCAGTATATCAACAATGTCCTTAAAACCCTCCCAATTAACAAGCGTATAATATTCGACCGGCATTCCGATTAGATCGGAAACAACACCGGCTGTTAAAGAAGGCCCTCCATATACGTTGGCGCTGTTTATTTTATCTGTCCCGCGCCGGGGTATATCTACTTTGGTGTCCCTGGGTATTGACAATAATGAGAGCCTTTCTTGTGTGGCATCCACATGGGCGACAATAATTGAATCAGTTCTTCCGATGGTTTCACCGGGCCGGGAGTCGGCGCCAAGCAAAAGGACTGTCATAGACTTGGGAGTGAAAACACTAAGGGTTGTCGGCACACCTGGCAATTGGAAAAAATATGCGTTGGCTACAAAGAAACATCCCGCCAAAAGGACAAGGAACAAAGAGATGGAGAAGAAAAACTTCCATTTGTTCTTTATTTTTCTTTTTGGTTTCATCTTAGAAACACCTGCTTTAAAGACAATTTAATATGTCAGCCTGCCGAGGTACATAAAGGTTACTGCCGACTGTGCGTGGATTCCCCGGCCGTCCGAACGCGGTACTATAAAGAGATGATCGCGGGCAGCCGGTTGGCCGCTGCCGGCGGAAGTTCCTGTAGTGAGATCGGGAATGCCGTTTCCAACCGGGTCAATAATCACAGCTTTTCCGGATCGAATAATAAACTCCGTGCCTTCTGCGAGGATAACATCCTGTCCCTGGGCAACTGATTTAATGCGCCACTGTGTTCCCGAATTTCCCGCTGTATCCAAAGCTTCTTTAACAAAATCAGTTACGTACTGTTCAACAAAGCTTTTGGTAACCAGAGGGTCAAGATGTGAACCTGGTTCTCCTGTATCAGCAGCAATCGCAAATCCGGCATAGGCAGCGCCGGCCACGGTTATAATCAGCAGTAATACTAGTATTGATTTACGTCTGAACATTAGTTATTCCCCCTGATTATTCGTTTTTCAAAAGATTATTCGACAAACTGCCGCTCATTTCCTGCAAAAATTCGCTTATATTAACTATCCAGGAAGTAACGGCGCAAAACCAGCCAGGCGAACATGGGCAAAACAACCATTCTTCCGATACGGCTGGGTTCTTTTATAAAACGGTATAACCACTCAAGATGAGCTTTTTGAAGCCATGCCGGCGCCCGCTTTGCTTTTCCCGCGATAACATCAAAACTTCCCCCGACTCCCATTCCTACAGGTACACCGAGAGAAGAAAGGTTTTTATGAATAAAATAATCCTGTCCCGGCGCCCCCGTTCCAACAAAAAGGATTTGAGGCCGGGATTCTTTTATTTTCCGGACAACTTCTTCTATGCTGTCGAAGTATCCATGATGGGTCCCCGCTATTTTTAGCTGTGAATACTGATGCGCCAGCCTGGAGGCGGCCTCTTCAGCCACACCTGGTTTGCCCCCCAGCAGGTAAATACTCCAGCCTTCCCTCGCGCATCTTGCCACAAGACGAAGCATTAAGTCAATTCCGGTTACCCGTTCCGGTACGGGACAGCGGGCAATTCTGGAAGCCCAGACCACACCCACACCGTCTGCCGTTACCAGGCTTGCGCTATTGATCAACTTGAGAAGCGCAGGCTCTTTTTGTGCCCTGTAAAGAATCTCGGGATTCAAAGTAACTATTTGATGAGGGCCTGGTTCGGAAACAAAACGACTGATCCTGTTTTCTATTTCGTCTATGCTTAAAGCATCTATCCAGGCATCCAAAATATTTATACGCAATTTCAGGCAAGCTCCAAACCCATATTACAGACAACTCCCTATTGTTCTTTTTTCAAGGAAGCCAGAATTTTATCACAAATGTTAACTAGACTGGTAAGATCCTCCTGGGTAAGATCTCCAAGGTACTTTCTAAATACTTCCTGCCTATTTGCGCCGCAATCCTGTAATGTTTTTTCCCCCTGAGGGGTCATCGTCAGCCAAACCAGCCTGCGGTCTTTTTCGTCCCGGTCACGTTTGATTAATCCGGTTTTAAAAAGCCTGTCTGTCAGGGCTGTAATTGCGCTCAAGGAAACGTTTAGTTCGTTGGCGACCTCAGAAACGGTCATCTTTCCTCTTTCATGTATCCTTTTCATGACAAAAAATTGTCTGCCTGTTACCCCTTGCGCCATCAAAATATCCATCTTTTCGTGTATGCGGCGGATTAGCTGTTGAAGTGTTATTTCCAGCCTTTCTAAAGATGGTGATAATGAACCTTCCTCCAAAAACCGTTCACCCCTGCACGTAAACTTAAGGAAACAAACAATTTATTATGTTAAGTATATGCATGTTAAAATAGCATGTCAATTATTTTTGGATATGTTAACATAATTAGGTATTTAGACTTCATTTTCCATTAAACAGGGGTATGGACTATAAGAGGGGGGAATTATATGTTGGCGGTGGCGTTAAATACAATTGGGTATATCCAAAAGAAGGCTGGGGTTCTTTGTTTCTGGAGACATTTTGCGGTTTTAAGGTGATCCGTACTATTGCCTCTGAAAAAATAAAGGGTGGCCCGTTACAGTTGTGTGGGCATGAGCAGTATGATGAACTGGCAAAAAATATATCAGAAAAATGGGATTCCTCCCAAAACATTCTTGAACTCCAGGGGCTGAAGGACAAACTGCAAAAAGCAGTCCGCTATATGTTCTTTTTTGATCCGGACAAAAGATTAGATCGTGTTTTCTTGGAGGACTGCAGAGGAATGCTGAACTTTCCCTGGGCTATGCAAGTTTTTATTCTAAATTCACCTGAACCGGATTATGTGCCCGGACGAACCATAATAAACCAGGCTGATGTCTTTATCCTGAATACACATTACGGGGAGACGAACAAGAAAGCGCAGGATCAGATAAAAAAGTATCGGCCTGGACTTCCTGTTTTCAGAGAAAACTTGCAGGAGGGCATTTCTGGTGAATTAAAAAGTATCCTGGGCCAGCTTTTTGAAGCCTATTTAGAAAACAGGACCAGGGTGAAATCGGCGTTGGAGACCAATTATCCGGATAAACAGATAACCTGTGAGCAAGCCCGCAAAATGGCCTGTAAACTCAAAGTCAGTCTGTTTCTAATCGGCAACGTATGTGACGAGTGGGGATATGCCATAACCCAATGCGGTTTGGGATGTTTTTGAATAAACCGCAATTATAAAGGCGTTTTTACAAATATGACAAAGTGAGTCATGTAAAATGTGGAAACTATATTCTGTGTTGTTGATATGGAGCGCGTTATTGATTTTTTCTTAAAAACCTGCTAAAAATTAAAGTGCGCACCAGTACGCGTATACCAAAATTTTCTGCCGCAGCGTCGTCCAGTGTATTGTGTTTGTTAAGCGTTTCCTGAATCTTGGCAATATCAAGATACTCGCGCTCTATTTCTAGTGAGCCGGTTTTTGAAATTTCATCTTTCAATTCCGTCCAATTATTTTCTATTCGCTGAGCCCAGTCGGCGCCCTGTGCTCCCTTTACAGTTTCGTTAAGCAGTACCTTATCAGGTACAATTCCAGCCATCGCCCGCCTGATTAAATCCCTTTCCCTGCCGTTACGAACATACTGGTTTTCCGGCACGCTTAAACAAAACTCAATTACCCGCTTGTCCATAGTGGGATCACGCAATACAACTTGATTAGCCAGTCCCAGCTTGGTAGTAATCACGCTGTTATGGCTGAAAGCTGCAGGGCTGAGCAACGTTTGTCTGGTTTCCCAGGAGTCCATTGGTTTGAACAGAAGGTAACGAAATTGGCGAAACCGTTCATGAACACTGACACGTTTTGCAAAATCGCGGTTGATAACTGATAAACCAAGGATTTTTTGCCATTGTTGATCAACACGTGGATGGAGTAAACTTTGTTTGTTATAAGGAAATAATGTCCTGAATAGTACATATAATGCTT
The DNA here is from genome assembly GCA_002418775.1 of Firmicutes bacterium UBA5766. Lineage (GTDB taxonomy): Bacteria > Bacillota > Desulfotomaculia > Desulfotomaculales > Nap2-2B > 46-80. The sequence goes on along the minus strand of DIEU01000058.1, from coordinate 99,626 downwards.
TGAGCGGGCTATCCTGCAGCCTGGCAAACCCCCAGCTTTCGCGGCACATACTTAGCCACTTTCCCCCCCGGTATAGCGAAAGCAGATATGCTATGGGTTCACCCCACGAGATTGTGGCATTACCGGCTCCTCCCGATAAAATAACACCAACATCAAGTTCTTTTCCTTTGGTTATGATATCGTCGATCCAGAATAAGTTTTCAATAATTTTATAAGGCTGCTCCAATATTTCCAGCAGGCGATCGGTACCGTTCAGCGGATGTTTACCTTCCGCGCGGCAGTAAACAACATCAATGTTTCCATTGTGTTGCCTTACTGCTTCGATATAGGGTGTTTCATCAGCTATCCATTTGCCTGCAAGCCAGTCCCGGTAACCATGTTCCGGTATCGAACTGAAGGATATCAGCCGCTGATTGTTCCTGGACTTTAGTTCCCTTGCAGCCAGACAGGCAACCGAGGTGGAATCCAGCCCACCGCTCATCATTGCCCCAACGCGGCGGATATTACGCAGACGGCAGCGTACTGCTTCACCCAGCACTTCCCGGAATGCTTCTTCGTATTCGTTATCCGAGGGCAACTTGAGTTCAGGCTGCCGTTCGACTTGCCAGTAAAGCTGTTTATCTGCTCTTTCAGATTTAACTGTCAAGGTATGCCCGGCTGGTAAAAGATAAATATCCTTATACATAGTCAGTTCGGGATCCAGTTGATGCATAACTGTGGGTAAAGCTAGAAAATCTGCAATCCAGGTTTCATTGTATTTTTTAGAAATCCCGGAAATAACAAAAAGCGGCCTGAGCAATGTAGAGAAGGCAAAAACACCGCCCGACCGGTAATAGTAAAAAGATTTTGTCCCGGTGTGGTCTACTGCGCAAAAAAGCGTCCGGCAACGGTCATCCCAGATGGCGAAGGCAAAATCCCCTAAAAGGTATTTTGGGCAGTCCCGTCCCCATTTTTGATAGGCCAGTAAAATCAACTGGCTGTCAGCCATGTTCCCCATGCGGGCAGGTTCAATTCTCAACCGATTACACAACTCATCACGGTTATCAATTACTGCGTCCGACGTAATTGTCAGGCGGGCGGCAGAATCATGGTAAGGCAGCGCCTCAAGCATTGACTCCGGTGTTAAAAAAAGGACATGACAACCAAGAAACACCTGTCCCTGATACCATGTCCCAGCATAATCTGCGTGGTAGGCGCCTAATTCCCGCATCATGGCTTCACCTGTTTCAGCGGTAACCGGCCTGCCATCGAGAAAATAGATTCCACATACTGAACTCATATTTATTTCTGCGCCTTAAACCGTATGTTTAGGAGCTTGCTACGAACAACAACAATGAGAAGGAGGAATCCAGCCAGGGTGGTCGCATCCTTGTCCTGCTCCGCAACCCATACCATCGTTCCCAATATAACCCTTAACGGTTTCAGTCATTTTGATTTCGATTTCATTCAGCCGTGGCGTGGACCATTCTTTTTTCATACTATCCCTCCTTTCTTTGCTTATTATATATATACAATTTTGTATATATATAATAACTAAGTCGGCGCATTTAAGCTAAAAAATAATGGTCACCTTAGTACTACTTGAAGACAACTCAAAATAACAAGTCCCGGTTGCGTTGTTCCATTCTTAGTAAATTGTAGCATGGTACGGTTTGTCCGTCAAACCCAGATATTGACATTGGTTAGTGGATTAAATTGATGACTGTGGCTTGATCTTAATTCATATAACCATGGCTACCAGGAACCGATTTAAAGAATAAGCTTTTCCGAGCCAATGAACCGTCCTCTGGTCCCCTAAGCGGTGTTGCGGCCGCAGTAAATTGTCAAACAACGCCCCCTCACTGACTGTCAGGGTGGTTTTTCATGAAGCTTTTATTTGGGTAGTATAGGGGTCAGGCTTGACTTATTTTAAGCTTGACTTATTTAAAAGAATAGTTTGGAACTATCGGATCTATCGATGAGAGTTCAAGCCGTAATCAATGAAATGGATGGAAGATGAGTACTGAGAGGAAAGATGGGCTGTACAGGATATTGGAGAACGTACTGCTGTCAGCGCTTAAGCGTCAGAGTAACAGCGAACGTTGCCGTACCTATTTGGTTCACTAGATAGGTACCAAAAAGGCAAGCGGGAAAGGAGAATGCTGGCTTGCCTTAAAAAACAAAATACATTATTCGAATTGTGATATTGTAAATAACTTCAAACGGTTATTAACACCCCTTGAAGGGCATTACGATTATGAAGAAAATACATCCGCCTTAAAATCATGCAGAACACAGGATAGAAGTCATCAAATGCAAGAGGGCAGGCATAAGCATGGTTTTTCGTTAATCAATGCAGCTGCCGGTATGGCAAAGAACCTGGCAGTGATATCAGTTATAACAGTTATGATAGTTTTTCTCAGGAAAATGATTTGGGCTAAATCCTAAAGAACAAAATATTTTACAATGGGTTTGTCAATCTTCTTTTTTAAAAAACAAAAATCCATCTTGTTAAAAATTGATGGGTTTCCTCTTTAAAATCTTTACTGAACATTTGGTCGGGCATGCGCCCTTTTTTAAATCTTAAAAATCTGGTAGCCCTAACGGGACTCGAACCCGTGTCTCCACCTTGAGAGGGTGGTGTCCTTGACCTCTAGACGATAGGGCCATTTAAACAGGTCCATTCTTAACAAAACAAAATTATAGCATAACCTGCTTTATCCGGCAAGCTAAAAAAAGAGACGCTAAAAAAGTGAAATAGGATAGCTTTTTGAGGTTCAGCTTCCGGTTTTATAGCAAAACTTTTTGAATAAAATTTTTAATTTTTTTCTTGACATAATCATAGGGAATATTTTAGTATAGGTAACTAGAATACGAAGTGGTATTTATGGCGAAGAAGCCTTTAGAGGGGGATGATCCCAGCTAAAGGCTTTTTATGTAGTTTGGCAAAGGCGCTATGGAGGAGCAGGGACGCTTGGGTGAAGGGAATTTCCCGTAAAGACGCGTTGCGGCCTGTTGTGGGCGCAATGAAAGCAAAATCTAAAGAAATTATAGGGGTATTATAAAATGAAAAAATCTTTGATGAGATCTGTTTTTCCTTTGGCAATCATGTTTTTATTAATTACTCCGGGTTTGGCTGGAGCAAGCCAGGAGTCGGCAATTGATACGGGGGATACCGCGTTTGTTATGATCAGCGCGGCTCTGGTCCTGATTATGACGCCGGGATTAGCACTGTTTTATGGGGGTATGGTCCGTAGAAAAAATGTCCTGAGTATTTTGATGCAATGTTTTATTATTATGTGCCTCGTTTCTGTGCAATGGGTTTTATTCGGTTACAGCTTTGCATTCGGACCGGATTTGGGTCATATAATCGGTTCTTTAAAATGGGCTGGTTTGAGCGGGGTTGGTCAAAGTCCGTTTCCCGACTATTCGGCTACTATTCCGCACCAGGTTTTCATGCTCTTTCAGCTCATGTTTGCAATCATCACTGTCGGGCTGATCATCGGATCTTTTGCCGAAAGGATGCGCTTTCCGGCATTTCTGATATTTGCTTTCCTTTGGACGACAATTGTGTATGATCCCCTGGCGCACTGGGTCTGGGGTGTCGGAGGATGGCTGCGTAACCTGGGCGCCCTGGATTTCGCCGGCGGGACGGTTGTTCATATCAGTTCCGGAGTATCCGGGTTGATCGCTGCGCTTATTTTAGGCCGTCGCAAAGGGTACGGCAGCGAGTCTATCCTGCCGCACTGCCTGCCGATGACTGTGCTTGGGGCTGCCTTGCTCTGGTTCGGCTGGTTCGGGTTTAATGCGGGGAGCGCTCTGGCGGCCAACGGTTTGGCTGCAAGCGCCTTTATGGTAACGAATACTGCGGCGGCAATGGCTGCGCTTTCCTGGGTATTTGCCGAGTGGCTTCATCACGGCAAACCGACCATGCTGGGAGCAGTCAGCGGTGGCGTCGCCGGTTTGGTAGCTATAACTCCGGGTTCCGGATTTGTTGGTCCAATGTCAGCGCTGGCAATCGGTCTGGTTGCCGGAATCATCTGCTATTTAGCTGTGAGTGTTTTGAAAACCCGCTTTGGTTATGATGATTCTTTGGACGTATTTGGAGTGCATGGTGTTGGAGGTACCTGGGGCGCGCTGGCGACAGGATTGTTTGCTTCTACGGCGGTCAATCCGGCCGGGGCAAACGGCTTGTTTTTCGGCAACCCGGGGCAGCTTCTGATTCAGCTTGCCAGCGTAGTAGCAACCTGGGTTTTTGCCGCAGTTCTCACTACCGTGATTTTGAAAGCAATAAGCCTGGTAACCAGTCTCAGAGTAAGCGCAGATGATGAAGAACAGGGCCTTGATCTTAGCCAGCACGGCGAGGATAGTTTTGCAGATCTGGTTATCGGCGCCCCTTCGATGTCCAGTTTTTCTTTTATCGAAGACAGAGCGCCGGTTTTAAAGGAATCATCCGCAGGCATTCAACATTAGGATTATTTTTCTCGAAAGGAGCTTTCATAACATGACCAAGATAGAAAGCGTTTTACGCCCGGGAAAGCTGGAAGATGTCAAGAACGAACTGGGCAAATTCGGTATCAAGGGTATGACCGTAACCCAGGTGATTGGCTGCGGCTTGCAGAAAGGGCACACTGAAGTATACAGGGGCGCTGAATACAATATCAATCTTATTCCCAAAATAAAGGTTGAAATTGTAATCAAGGATGAGGATGTCGAAAAAGTAGTAAGTCTTATTTCCAAGGCTGCGCGTACAGGGCAGACAGGAGACGGTAAAATCTTTATCTATCCTGTAGCTGATGCTATTCGTATCCGGACAGGTGAAAAGGGAAACGACGCCATTTAGAAAAACTCCTGCAAGCGGCCATCCGCCCGAACCTGTGACCGGACGGATGGCCGTATTTATTATACCTTGTAAATGACGTAAGATTTGGACAAACTAAATCCTGATTAATTGCGCCTTTATCTATTGCAGGAGGGAGAATAATGCGTCCTCTTTGGAAGGGATTTATAACTTTTGGTTTGGTATCTGTGCCGGTTAAGCTTTATACCGCCACTCAATCCAAAAGCATCAGTTTTACATTAACCCATAGGGGATGTGGGCATCCTGTCCAATACCTGATAAATTAATACGTGGGTTTTGTAAAACCCACGTTTGGGAAAAAGAGCTGTTGGTTATTTATTCTACTGTTTGCCTGTTTTCTCTGGAAACCAGCAAAGGTATCAGATATAAACCGCCCAGGCCGACAATGGTGTAAATAACTCTGCTGAGCATGGAAGAAATCCTGACCGGCCCCGGGCCAAAGAGGGCGGATACCAGATCCCACTGAAAAAGTCCGACGAGCAACCAGTTTATAGCGCCTATGATGACAATAACGAGCGCTGTTTTACTGAGAGTTTTCAATATTACACCTCCTTCAATTCTTATTATCGGATAGATGAAATATATTTATGCAAGGATCTGGGCAAACACCGTTTTCAGTCACGTTATATAAAAACGTAGTTTAGAATATATGTGTGTAAAAAAAGGAGACAAGGATTTCATGATCAGGGAATTAATCACAAGAAACAGGTCTTACAGGCGTTTTAAGGAGTTTAAAATAGAACCTGATGTTTTAAAGGACCTTGTGGACCTGGCCAGGATTTCATCTTCGGCTGCGAACTTACAGCCGTTAAAATATATTTTATCCTGCGATCCTAAACGGAACGCAATGATTTTCCCTCTTCTTACCTGGGCTGCCTATCTCAGAGACTGGCCCGGCCCCCGTGAGGGAGAAAAGCCGTCCGCGTACATAATTGTTCTCGGTGATACCAGGATTGGCGGGTCATTTGAACTGGACTGCGGAATAGCGTGCCAGAGCATTCTTTTAGGCGCAGCGGAAAAAGGTTTGGGCGGCTGTATAATAGGTTCCATACAGCGCAAAAAACTACGCGAGGTCCTTCAAATACCGGATTATTTCGAAATCGTCGTAATTATTGCTCTGGGCAGGCCGGGAGAAGAGATTAGCCTGGAGGAGATAAGCGGTAACGGGGATATAAGGTACTGGCGTGATGACAAAAATATCCACCACGTGCCCAAACGGTCCCTCGATGAAATACTTATCGGGTAGAAATCCATGCTGCTAATGCAGCGCCATCAGTAAGATGAAATTCATCAATAAAGGACATCGTTGTCGCAGGTGAGCGATATTGCGGAGTGCCGCTGCAGTGACCGGTGAAGCTTCGGATACTTAAACCGCGGTGCGAAACCAGCGGCACACTCAATGTTTCTTGAAAAGACTTTATGATGTCGGGAATTTAATGCTCGGTGTATCTCGCGCCTGCCATGCCTTCTAAAGCAGCGCCGCTTGGTTCTGTCCGAAGCGAACCGTTGGCAATATTTAATAACTTTTTTGCCAAGCGGCGGGCATGCGTCTGCCCATACCGAAAGCCCTGGAAGTTATTTTTAGGCCTGGCGCGGCCTGTTTCCGCTTGAACTCAGACTTGTTTACCTTCCTGATAATTTCCCTGACAACGGACGGATCGTATCCCAAAGCAACTATCTCATCGGCGGTTTTATCCTGTTCTACATATGTCTGGAGGATTTCATCAAGCGCATCGTAAGGCGGAAGAGAATCCTGGTCAACCTGTCCCGGCTTTAATTCAGCGGAAGGTGGTTTTGTCAGGACATCGGCAGGGATAATTTCCTGATTGCGGTTGATAAATGAAGCGAGTTTATAGACCATTGTCTTGGGCAGGTCTGAAATTACCGCCAGTCCGCCAGACATATCCCCGTACAAAGTACAGTAGCCTACCGCCAGTTCTGATTTATTTCCTGTGGACAGAGTTAGGTAACCTTCCCGGTTGGATATAAACATCAGGATATTGCCGCGGATACGGGCCTGGAGATTTTCTTCGGCTAAATCTGAAAGGCATGCGCCTTCTTCATTAAAAAGATTGAGATAGTCGGCAAATAAGCTTTGAATGGGTATTTCCCTGTAAGATATGCCAAGGTTTTTAGCAAGTCCCCGGGCATCGGTAAGACTGCCGGGTGAAGAATAGGAAGTAGGCATCGCTACTCCCAGCACATTGTCCTTACCCAGCGCATCCGCTGCCAAAACCGCAGTAACCGATGAATCGATTCCCCCGCTAAGTCCAACAACAGCCTTGGAAAAGCCTGTTTTTGACAAGTAGTCGCGGATTCCAAGAACCAGGGCATAATAAACGTTTCCTATATCTTCAGGAAGGGGAGAATAATATTTTCTGGAGCCGGGGAAAATATTCTCTCCTGTTATGTGGAGATTCCCTGCTTCAATATTGTTGTTTTCATATTCCAGGAAGATCAGGTCCTCACAAAAACTGCCTGTCCGGTGAGCGATAGTTCCGCTCGAATTTACCGCAAAACTGGTCCCGTCAAAAATAAGCTCGTCGTTTCCTCCAATCTGGTTTACATAAATAAATGGTTTGCCATATTTTTGGGCCATTTTTTGAAGCATGTCCAGTCGCAGGTTGATTTTACCGTAATGATACGGGGAAGCGGAAATGTTGATAATCAAATCTGCTTCCTCTTCAATGAGTTTTTCAACGGGGTCAATAGGGTAAAGGTGTCTGTTCCAGTAGTCCTTGTCGTTCCAGACGTCCTCACAGACAGTTAAACCGAACTTAACTCCCTTGAATAAAATAGGTTTGTGATTGACACCCGGCTTGAAATACCTGCTTTCGTCAAACACATCATAGTCTGGAAGGAGTGTCTTATCCTGACGGCCTGCCAAAGATCCATGGCTGTAAAGCAGCGCTGAATTATAAAGGTCCCCGTTTTTCCTGATTGGCGCGCCGACAATAACCCCCACTTCATCACTGTAGGGGGCTATATATTTACCAAGAGCAAACTCGACTTCTTTTAGGAAGTCTTCGCGAAATAAAAGGTCACGGGGCGGGTAACCTGTTAAAGCCAGTTCCGGAAAAATTGCCAGATCTACATTCTGGTTGCGGCAAATCTTGATTATACGGGAGATTTTAGCTGCATTATGTTTTATATTGCCGATTATGGGATTGAGCTGTGCCAAAGCAATTATCATCCGTGTAAAGTCCTTCTTTCAAAATTAAATGTCGAAGTAAAGATCATATTCATAAGGATGCGGTTTTGACTTACGCTATTTCATCTTTTCTCATTTGGGTATGTATACTGCTGCCGCTGTCGTCTGCAAGGGGTTTTAGGCATGAAAGCAGCTTACCTGCAACCGGCCTCCTTTCTTTGTGAATCTGCCCCCAGAGGGAAAAAAATAAAAAAACCGTCTTAAATCAGGTCAACTTCGACTTGTTTAAGACGCCTTTGTCATTATAAAATTCAGCGGAATCTTGAATGCTGTTAATTCACTTTTAACATAATGGTATTTTAAAGTCAATAATTTTCGGAAGGGAAAAGTATTGATACATAATTTACCGCTTCTTTCAGGCTTCATTTTTATAAGGGCGCCGCATAAGATAAAAAAACAAATGAATGAAGTTTAGGCGATATTTTTGGATCATGTCTGCCCTGGTAAGAAATACATTGAAACGGAGGATTTGCCATGTGTGGAATAACGGGCTGGATAGATTGGGGGACAGATCTGACTTTTAAACAACCTGTTGTTGAAGAGATGAATAGAACACACTCTTTTCGCGGACCGGACGCCGCCGGAATTTGGGTGTCTCCCACAGCTGTCCTGGCTCACCGCAGGTTGACTGTTGTCGATCCGGAAGGCGGGGGGCAGCCTATGGTCCGGCAAAGAGGCGCCTGCAAATATATCCTGGTCTATAACGGGGAATTGTATAATACCGCTGAATTGCGCCGGGAACTGGAATCCCGCGGCTACATGTTCGAAGGATATTCGGATACTGAAGCGCTTCTGTTTTCTTTTATTGAATGGGGCGCCGATTGTATACGGCGTTTTAACGGGATTTTTGCCTTTGCCATCTGGGATGAGTCCAGGCAAAGGCTTTTTTGCGCACGTGACCGGCTGGGTGTAAAACCATTTTTTTACTCCCAACGCGGCAGCGCTTTTCTGTTTGGGTCGGAGCTGAAATCCCTGCTTGCTCATCCGCTGGTTGAACCGGAGGTAGACGCTCAGGGTCTGGCCGAAATATTTGTGATGGGACCGGCCAGGACTCCAGGATGCGGCGTATTCCGGGGGATTGAAGAACTTAAACCGGGATACTGCCTGTTCTGTCATCAGGACGGTATTCAACTGCGGCAGTACTGGTCGCTGGAAAGCAGACCGTTTGAAGAAAATCTGGATACAGCCATACACAGGGTGCGCGAACTTCTGGAAGACACGGTAAACCGTCAGTTGGTTTCGGATGTGCCTGTTTGTGTATTTCTTTCCGGCGGTATAGACTCCAGCGCAATTTCGGCTTTTGCCTCAGATGTCTATACACGGTCCGGGAAAAGCCCGTTGCATACCTATTCGATAGATTATCTTGAAAATGATCTTTATTTCAAGCCGAACTACTTCCAGCCGGCTCCTGACACGCAGTGGGCTTTGATGATTTCCGATTATCTTGGAACGAAGCACCACCATGTGACCATTGACACTCCCGGACTGGTGGAAGCGTTAACCAGGGCTGTGACGGCCCGCGACCTTCCCGGCATGGCTGATATTGACGCTTCATTATATTTATTCAGCAAGGAAATAAAAAAGGAAGCTACGGTAGCGTTGTCCGGAGAGTGCGCGGATGAGATTTTCGGAGGCTATCCTTGGCTACATAATGAAAAAGATCTTAACACCGAAACTTTTCCCTGGATACGCATGGTTCCGGAGCGGGCAGACTTCCTTTCTCCCGAACTCCGTGAACTTATCAAGCCACGGGAATATGTCGCCCGCAGGTTTGAAGAGGCGGTGGGGGAAGTGCCCTTTTTGCCGGGAGAGGATCCTCTGGAAGCGAGATCGCGCAAAATGCTCTTCCTTACAATGACGAGGTTTATGCCGATGCTCCTGGATCGGAAGGACCGGATGAGCATGGCTGCCGGCCTTGAAGTGCGCGTTCCTTTCTGTGATCACCAGCTGGTGGAGTATGCCTGGAATATTCCCTGGCCGATGAAAAGCTGCGACAACATGGAAAAAGGCATCTTACGCCGGGCGCTGGCCGGTGTCCTGCCTGATCAAGTACTCCTTCGCAAGAAAAGCCCTTATCCAAAAACATATCATCCGGATTACCTCGCGGCTGTACGTGATTTGCTGGCGGATATTCTCAACGATCCCGCCTCACCGCTGGGGCGCCTGCTTGACCGGTCTGTCCTGGATAAAATAATAGCCACCGATGCGGCAGGCTTTAACCCGGCCTGGTTCAGCCAGCTCATGGGCGGCGCGCAGCTTTTTGCCTACCTGATTCAAGTTGATTTCTGGCTGCGGGAATATAAAGTTGCGATTATAGCCTGAGTTCCTCCAGCCTTCTGACGCGTTCCGCAATCGGCGGATGGGTGCTGAAAAGGCGGGTGAATGATGCGCCGGAAAGCGGGTTGACGATGAACATATGCGAGGCGGCGGGGTTAACCTGCATCGGGATGCGGGTGGACGCCCGTTCCAGTTTTAACAGCGCGTTGGCCAGCCCCCCGGCCTGCCCCGCTATGCGCGCTCCTGCGGCGTCCGCCTGGAATTCCCTCGTCCTTGAAATCGATAGCTGAATTAAGGTCGCCGCTATAGGCGCCAGGATAATCATCAGCAAAGTAGCGGCAATTCCCAGGAAACCGCTGTCGTTATCATCGTCGCCCCCGCCAAAGATAAGACCCCACTGAAGCATATTGGCGATCATTGTTATAGCGCCTGCTATCGTCGCCGCGATTGTCCCAATCAGGACATCGCGGTTCTTTACATGGGCAAGTTCGTGTGCAAGAACACCTTCTGTTTCACTCCGGTTAAGGATCTGCATCAACCCCTCGGTAACCGCCACGGCGGAATGCGCAGGATTGCGGCCTGTGGCGAAAGCGTTGGGCTGAGACGAAGGTGTGATATAAACCTTAGGCATCGGCAGACCGGCGCGTGCAGTTAAGTTGCGTATTATATCGTAAAGCTCGGGCGCCTCATGTTCGGCTACAGGTTTTGACCTGGTCATTGAAATAGCTACCCGGTCACTGAAAAAGTAGCTAAAAAAGTTCATCGCCAGCGCGATAATAAAGAAAAGCAAAGCTCCGGACCTGCCGTTAATCAAATCTCCGATTAAAACCAGCAGGACTGTAAGCAGGCCCATTAATAACCAGGCTTTAAAGTTGTTCACGATTTTTGAAAGCCTCCTGTTCTTAATAATCCCGTAACTACTCAGGTTGTTTAGGCTANNAGGGAAATAAAAACAGGTTGTTTAGGCTATAGGCTGTAGGCTGTTAGTAGCGCATAATTTTCTTCTACAGCCTAACTGCCCACAGGCTATCTACCTGAATAGTTACATAATCCCTTTTATTTTCCATGGCTGGATTTATTTATAATGGATTTATTTATATTATAGCTGAAAAGGTCCTGCGCGGCAATTGTTTCATTTTTATTATTAAATATTTCTTTACTGTTATTCAAAACTAAATCGCTTTATTAACCCGAAAAAAACTTCCTCTGTACAAATCTGGCCGTAATTGTTAAAATGGTTCCGTAAAGTTTGAATTAGATACTGAAGGGAGGTTAAATTACTTATCGGGTCAATCATAGATGAAGCGCTCGAGGTAGTAAAAAAATTCCAACAGCATCTGCAAGGGAGGGGAAAAGATAAGGTTTTTACCAACAGGGACAAGAATTTTTAGAAGCTAGAAGCTAGAAGCTAGAAGCTAGAAGCTAGAAGCTAGAAGCTAGAAGCTAGAAGCTAGAAGATTAATGTTTTTATTAACCGGTTGAACTAAACTCAAGAGGGAGGAAGAGCATGAAGATTTTAGTCTTATTGAAACAAACTTTTGATACGGAAGCAAAAATTACGATAGAAGGCGGTAAAATCAGCCGCTCTGGTGTCAGCATGATCATCAACCCCTATGATGAATTTGCTGTTGAAGAAGCCCTTAAAATTAAGGAAAGTTTAGGCGGAGAAGTTACTGTAGTCAGCACAGGTGACGATGGAGTACAGGATGCCCTGCGGCAGGCTCTGGCTATGGGCGCAGACAAGGCTGTCCTTATTAACCCGGGGACTGACGATGTAGATGAATTTACAGCAGCAACCGTATTGGCGAAGGCTGTTTCCGGGATGGAATACGACCTTATTCTTGCCGGCTGGCGTGCTGTTGACGACGGTTCCGCTCAGGTAGCGGGCCGTGTGGCGGAAATCCTTGGAATTCCCATTGCCAAGTTGGCTTCCAAGATAGATGTTGAAGCGGGCAAAGCAACGGCGACTTGCGAAATAGAAGGCGGCACTGAAGTAATCGAACTTCCTCTGCCGGCTATTATTACCGCTCAAAAAGGCCTGAATGAACCCCGTTATCCTTCTATGAAAGGCATTATGCAGGCCAAGAAGAAGCCCATGGAGAAGAAGGGCTTAGGCGATATCGGCCTGGATGCCGGTGCAGTTGCGGCTAAAGTAAAGGTACTGAGTGTTGCCCTTCCCGCGGCAAGGGCGGCGGGCAAAGTATTTGACGGTGAGCCTGCTGACACCTCAGCGGCAGTGGTAAAAGCTTTGCGCGAAGAAGCAAAAGTTATCTAAGGAGGGTTATATAATAGATGGCAAAAGGAATTTTTGTATTTGCAGAGGTTAAAGACGGAAAAGTAAAAAAAGTAACTTTTGAATTGTTAAGTGCGGCGCGCAAAGCAGCCAACGCATTGGGCGAGGAAGTTTGCGCGGTTATGGCCGGGAAAGGCGTTTCCGGGTTAGCCGCCGCTCTTGGCGAATACGGCGCCGATAAAGTATTTGTCGCAGAAAGCGACGCTTTGGAAAAGTATACTACCGATGCGTTTACAAACGTAATTGGATCCATCCTGCAGGAACAGCAGCCCAGCGCCTTCCTGTTAGGATTTTCAATTCGCGGCCGTGATTTGGCGGCGCAGTTGGCCCAGCGTTTAGGAACCGGCGCAGCAAGCGACTGCACTAACGTTGAAGTGGAAAACGGGCAGCTTGTTTTCACCCGTCCCATTTATGCCGGCAAGGCTGTCGTCAAAGTATCCATTCCGGAAGCGCGTCCGGTTATCGCAACAATACGTCCCAATGTTCTGCCGATTGACGCCCCCGTGGCCGGGAAGGCAGCCGAGGTTGTGGCTGTTTCCGCAAATGTCGGAGATATCCGACAGGTTATCAAGGACATCGTACTTCAGGTAAGTTCCCGCCCCGAGCTAACCGAGGCTGACGTAATTGTATCAGGCGGCCGCGGCATGAAGGGCCCGGAGAACTTCCCCATCCTGGAAGCTTTAGCCGATGTAGTCGGCGCTGCTGTGGGCGCTTCCCGCGCAGCTGTCGATGCTGGTTGGGTTCCTCAGGGCATGCAGGTCGGACAGACTGGAAAAACAGTCTCCCCGACGCTTTACATTGCCTGCGGTATCTCAGGAGCCATCCAGCACCTTGCTGGAATGGGTTCATCCAAATGTATCGTTGCGGTTAATAAGGATCCGGAAGCAAACATTTTCAAAGTAGCCGATTTCGGTATCGTTGGAGACCTTTTCAATGTTGTGCCGGTTCTTACTGCTGAATTCAAAAAGATCTTAGCTTAATCTTTGCTGAACAGATAAAAGAATCTTGACACAGGAATGGAAAATTGTTAAATTATAGAGTAACTGTAATAATTAAATCGCGATGATAGGGAATAGTAAGCGCCGTTAAGTAAAGTCGCAGAGAGCCTCCGGCTGGTGCAAGGGGGTCTTTACACGGCGCTGAACTCCCCCTGGAGACGCCGGCCGAAATTTGTAAGAGTAGACCCGGACGGAGCTTTCGCCGTTAAAAGAAAGGGAGTATCGGAAAAGTTGTTCTTTTCCCGTACTTTGTAAATAAGCGAGCGGCTAGGTATGTTTTGTTGATCTTAGCTGTTAAGTTGAGTGGTACCGCGAAGAAATCCCCTTCGTCTCAACGGGACGAAGGGATTTTTATTTTTATCAAAAGGGTTCAGTATTTTTGAGAGGAGGCAGGATCAATGCGTAAATTATATGTTTTTGACACTACTCTAAGAGATGGGGAACAGTCCCTGGGGATAACCCTTAATATCCGGGAGAAGCTCGAAATAGGAAGGCAGCTTGTCGACCTGGGTGTCGACGTTATTGAAGCCGGTTTTCCCGCTTCCTCACCGGGAGATTTCAAGGCGGTACAACGATTAGCCAGGGAAATTAAGGGCGCTACAATTTGCGGACTTACCCGCGCCGTAATCAAAGATATCGATCTCTGCTGGGAAGCGTTAAAAGATGCGCAGCAGCCCAGGATACACACTGGCCTGGCCCTGTCTCCGATTCACCGTCAGTTTAAGCTGGGTGTTACAGCCGAACAAGGCATAGAGATGGCCGTTGCTGCCGTAAAGCATGCTAAAAAATTTGTCCAGGATGTGGAATATTACTCCGAAGACGCCTTTCGCACCGAACCGGAAATATTGGCCCGGGTTGTTTCCGGCGTGATTGACGCGGGAGCTACGGTTATCAATATACCCGATACGGTAGGTTACGCGATGCCCTGGGAATATGGGGAACTGATCGCCTGGTTAATGAACAACGTTGAAGGAATGGATAAAGTTATTGTAAGCGTTCACTGCCATAATGACCTTGGGATGGCTACCGCCAACGCATTGGCCGGAATAAGGGCAGGAGCGTCGCAGGTAGAGGGAACGATCAATGGAATCGGCGAGCGTGCGGGTAATACAGCCCTTGAAGAAGTAATCATGTCAATTTATACGCAGCCGTCCCGTTTTGGGATCAATATCACTATTAATTACAAGGAGATAGCCAAAACCAGCAGGCTGGTTTCAAAAATAACCGGTGTCCAGGTCCCCGCACATAAAGCGATTGTAGGCGAGAATGCCTTTATGCACGCCTCGGGCATCCACCAGGATGGAGTTTTGAAAGAACGGTCAACCTATGAGATTATTGACCCTTCGGTGATTGGTATTTCTCAAAATAAAATTGTGCTGACGGCAAGGTCCGGCCGCCACGCTTTGCGGCATTGCCTGGAGGAACTTGGGTACCAGATGGAGGAATCTGCTTTAAATAAGGTATACGAGAAATTTTTAATCCTTGCAGACCAGAAGCAGGAAATTTTTGATGAAGATCTCCATGCCTTGATGGGCAACAAGGAAGGGATGAACGGCGCCGGGAATATTGTTTTAAAAGGATTCTCGGTAAGCACAGCAGGCCCTTCCAGGGCTATGGCCACGGTTGAACTGGATCTCGCCGGTAATGTCATTACCGACGCAGCCTGCGGCAACGGCCCTGTTGACGCTGTTTTCAACGCTATTGACCGCCTTGCCGGATGTGAGGTTACACTGGAAGATTATTCTTTAAAGTCGATAACCAAAGGTAAAGACGCCATGGGGGAAGCGACAGTCAAAATCAAGACAAACGACTCCAGGCTGTATGTCGGGCATGGGCTCAGCACCGACGTGATCGAGGCCAGCGCAAAAGCATATGTAAATGCGCTGTCTAAAGCCGTAGCACAGCCGGTTTCAAGTTCTTAGGGCGGATGGAGAAGGAGGGTGTAGACCTGGTGGAACATACTGTCAACTTTGATCCCGACACTTCGGTGAAGGTAGGTCATGCGACAAACAGCGATGCCCTTACGGGTTGTACGGTCATTATCATAAGTGACGGCGCTGTGGGCGGGGTGGATGTCCGGGGTTCCGCTACCGGCAGCCGCGAGATAGAACTGCTTAAACCCATGCAGCGGGTAGATCAGGTGCACGGTTTACTGCTCACCGGCGGAAGCGCCTTTGGTCTGGATGCCGCAGGCGGAGTAGTGGCGTGGCTGGAAGAAAGAAAAATAGGTTTTAAAACAGCGGCGGGGTTTACTGTGCCTATTGTTCCCGCCGCTGTCCTGTTCGATCTCGGGATCGGTGATTACCGCGTCCGGCCCGATAAGGCTATGGGTTACGAGGCCTGCTGCAATGCAAAAAGCGGGTATGTTGAAGAGGGCAATGTCGGAGCGGGGACAGGCGCTACGGTTTGTAAAATACTAAGCAAGGATTACCGTGTGAAATCAGGACTTGGGGCCTGGTGGGAAGACCTGGGAAGCGGATTGACAGTGTCTGCTGTTGTTGCGGTGAATGCCCTGGGTGATATCCTTGATGAGAACGGCAGGCTGATGGTTGGGCCGAGGGACAGAAAAACGGGACAAATGTATTCAACAATGTCTGTTTGGAAGAATGGGGTATCTTGCTCGTGGAATTCTAAAGACCTGGGTGTTGGTATAAATACGACTCTTGCCGCTGTTGTAACTTCAGCCATGTTAACCAAGGAGCAGGCAAGTAAAGTTGCCCAGATGGCCAATACAGGCCTTGCCCGCTGTATCGAGCCAGCGCATACGGAATATGACGGGGATATTACTTTTGCTCTTGCCACCGGCAAGGTCTCCGCAGATACGAGCCTGATTGGCGCTGTTGCGGCCAGGGTGCTGGAAACGGCAGTCCGCAGGGCTATCCGCGCCGCCTGGCCGGCGGACGGGATTCCCGCTTACCGGGACATCTGCAAGAAAGAGCGCCTGAGCGAACCGTGATCACGGTAGCCTAGTATCTTTAGAAATTTTAGATAGTAAATTAATGGAGTTAAATGGCTTATTTAATAAGTCAATTTTCATAATAAGTCAAGCCTGACCCCGGCGGAATAGCGCAGCTAAGCTTTGCATTTTTAAAGGAGGTTTTTGATTTTTGGAAATTTATGTTGTTAAAACACTTCTGGTTCTTGTCAGAGGCGACATCACGCAACAGGATACGGAGGCGGTTGTCAACGCGGCCAATTCAAGTTTGATGGGCGGCGGCGGGGTTGACGGGGCAATCCACAGGGCCGGTGGTCCAAAAATACTTGAGGAATGCAAACAGATAGTCGCCAGGCAGGGAAGGCTGCCTGCAGGTGAGGCGGTGATTACCACTGGGGGAAGTCTGAAGGCCAGGTATGTCATACATACGGTTGGTCCTGTCTGGAAAGGCGGGAACAGCGGGGAAGACGAACTGTTGAGGAGTTCTTACCTGACCAGCCTGTCTTTAGCCTGGGAGAAAGGTATTTCCACGATTTCATTTCCTTCGGTAAGCACCGGGGCATATGGCTTTCCTATCAAACGCGCCGCAAGAATAGCGCTTTCCACAGTTTTTGATTTTTGCCAGAACCATCTGATTAAAGAGATCCGGTTTGTGCTTTTTAGTGAGCATGACCTTAAAATATACGAGGATGTGTTGAAATGCCTGGTTTAGCAAAGGGTGATCCGCAGGGAGAGAGGGAACTTTTAAAAGAACTGGTCAGGGAAAGGTCCTTTAAGTTTGGCAGCTTTGTTCTTACCAGCGGGAAGGAAAGCGCTTATTATTTTGACGGAAAACAGGTGACCCTGCATCCTCAGGGGGCATACCTGGTGGCCAGGGCCATTCTTGAAAAAGTCAAAGATATTCAGATTCAGGCTATAGGGGGCCCTACTCTGGGGGCTGATCCGATAGTTGGCTCGTTGGCGCCGGTCCTTTACCTTGAAGGGATGGACGTCAAGTTGTTTATCGTCCGCGAGGCGGTAAAAAAGCACGGTGCAAAAAGGGTTATTGAGGGGCCGCAGCTTACAGCAGGCGATCGTGTGGTTGTTCTTGACGATGTTATCACCGGCGGGGGGTCGATTATTAAAGCGATTGAAACCGTCCGGGAAGTTGGCTGTAAAGTTGTCAAGGTGGTAACCTTAGTCGATCGCCGCGAGGGAGGGACGGAAAAAATTGAAAAGATGGGCATCGAAGTAGATCCCATCTTTAACATCAAGGATTTTGTATAGGGATTTTATACATTGAACCGGAAATTAATTATGTCCCCGTCTTCGACTATATATTCTTTCCCTTCCAGCCTTGACATTCCTTTTTCCTTTACCTTGTTCACCGAGCCAAGTTCAAACAAATCACGGTATTTAGTCACTTCAGCCCGGATAAAACCCCGTTCTATATCTGAATGTATCTTTCCCGCAGCCTGCCTGGCATTGGTTCCCCGGCTTATTGTCCATGCCTTCACCTCGTCGGGGCCAATCGTAAAGAAGGAGATGAGGTTTAACTGCTGATATGCGGCTCTGGACAGCCGCGCCGTCCCAAGTTCCTCAATATTAAGATCGTTTAGAAACATTGCCTGCTCGGCGGGGTCAAGCATACCAATCTCCATTTCAAGCTGTCCGCAGATTTCGATTACAGTTGTCCCGCGCCTATCCGCAAGGGCTTCAAGTTCTATCTTTCCGGGATAACTTTTTTCTTTAAATTGGTTTTCGTCAGTGTTGACGACAACTATCTGGGGTTTTTCGGTAAAGAAGCTGGGGATCATCAGCATTGCCCGTTCTTCCCCGGTAAGGCCGGCTTTAGCGGGAGTTACGCCTGTTTCCATGGCCGAACGGCACTTTTTTAACAGCGGCAGTTCCGCCGCAGATTCTTTGGTAATCTTTTTGCCTCCCTCAATGCGCTGGATTCGCTTTTCGACAATGTCAAGATCGGCGAGGAGAAGTTCAAGATCAACCGTTTCAAGATCCCTTAAAGGATCAATATTGCCGTAAACATGCGGCAATTCCGGATTATTAAAAGTACGGACGATCTGGATCAGCAGATCAACATTGCGGATTCCGTCAAGGAACTGGTTGCCGCCGCCCTTTCCCTGAGTTGTCCCGCTGGTTAGCCCGGGAACATCGCTGCACATGATTTGTGCGTAAACTGTCCGGCGGGGTTTGCACAACTGGGTCAAGAAATCAATTCGCGGGTCGGGAACCCTGGCTGCTCCCGTATTTGTCTCGAATTTACCAGACATGAAATCGCTGGTCTGTGCTCCGGCCTGGGTCAACAGGTTGAAGATAGTTGTTTTTCCAACCGCCGGAAGGCCTACCAATCCGACTGTCAGCATTTTATAGCCTCCTTTGATGCGGCCTTTTTTAGATTTTAATACAAGTCTTTACGCAGGCGCCTCAGCAAAGGAAGTTCCTGCCGGACTTTCTCAAGGCGCTGCAGATTGATTTCCGAGTAGATTATTTTTTCTTCTTCTCCGGCTTCGGCCAGTACTTCCCCCCAGGGATCGCAGATCAAGGAATGCGCATAGCCGATAAAGCGTTCGGAATAATCACGTGCGGCGGCAGCGCCGACTGTGAAAACCTGGTTGTCGATTGCTCGTACCTGGAAGGTAATTTTCCAGTGAACCTGGCCTGTTGTGAGCGTAAATGTGGCGGGTATGATTACAACCTGGGCGCCTTTTAAAGCCATCTGGCGGATAAGTTCGGGAAAGCGGATATCGTAGCAGATGGCCACACCGATGCTGCACAGTTCTGTCCGGATTACGGTGGATTGATTTCCGGAGTTAAGCGTGTTGGACTCCCGGATTTTTAATCCCCCGGGCAAGTCTACATCAAAAAGGTGTGCCTTTCTGTGTCTTCCCAGCAATCTTCCGTCGGGATCAAAAACAAAACTTGTGTTGTAAAGGCAGCCGTTTTCCCGTTCAGGAATGGAACCGCCGACAATATAGACTTGATTTTCTTTGGCGGTTAAAGAAAGCATTTCCAACGATGGGCCGCCCGGGTAGCTTTCTGCATATTTGGGGAACAGTTCCGCCCTGTAGGGGCAGTTGAACATTTCCGGCAGAACTACCATCTGGGCGCCGTTTTCCACAGACTCGGCGATCATCAGCCGGGCTTTGGACAGGTTCTCTTCTTTTTCTCTTTTGACCTTCATCTGGCAGCAGGCCAGCCTGAAAACATCACTCAATGATTTGATTCACCTCAGCAATAGTGTTATAGGCAACTACTCTGAAAACAATTTTGCATCAGGGAGGTCAACTGCCTACGTTTGATGGCGTCGCTAAATTTAATTGATAATATTAATCAGGAAGTGAACCGAGTTCATCTCCTCCATAAGTTTCTCAAGGCTTAAGCTTGTTTGGTCAAGTTCCAGCCGAAGCTCTTTTAATTCTTCCTGAGTGGCGCTGTTTCCTTCATTTGCGTCCCCGGAATAATTGTTCGGCGTTGTTAATTGTTCATTTTCCTGCCGGAGCTTTTCTTCCTGTTCCTGTTCCTGTAAGATTAAGTATTCTTCAGTTATATCCTGTTCCTCCTGCTTTTTATCCGAAATTTCTCCCAAAGATTCAATTTTAGCCAGTGCCCCGGCTGTTTTGTCAACAGGGGCAGTCAGCTCCATCTGTGTGCTGTTATCCTGGGAAGACGCAAATCTCAGCTCGCCGCCCAGTTCACTGGCGAGTGTATTTAACCTGGTGATTGTTTCTTCCTTTTTGTCTGTCTTTAGTTTCAAGCTGATTCTGGTAATTATCCATTTTTGCCGCTGCGCTTCGGCGCTTCCAAGGGCGGGAATTTCCTGAGCCGTAATGGAACCGCCCGAACCGCCACCGCTTTTCCCGGCTTGGATGTTTTCTTCGGCAGGCGAGTTGTCTAACAGCGCCTGTTCGTTATTTTCAGGGGATCCTTCTGTTTTCAAAGCATGAGCTTCCCCGGCGCCGGTGGAGGCGCTTTTCTCAGGGACTTGCTGAGAGGGCAGCGATAGCCTGTATGTTTCGTTTTTTTCAGGAGTTGTTTTTTTGCTCAGCAATTCAACTGGACCCTGCCCGATTGTTGAACTGTAAATCAGAGAGGAAATCCCCAAAACGACGATTAGGACCGCTGCCAGGGCAATTCCGGCGCGCAGCCTTTCTCCCGGGAAAAACCACTTAACTGTCTTCTTCTGTTTTTTGGGACTATCCTCAATCGCTATTTTTTCCGAGACCTGGGCCCAGAAATCTTTCGGCGCGACGACTTCCGGCAAACCATGGATCAATTCCATGGAAGCCCGCAGTCTGGCTAATTCATACCGGCAGTCGGGGCAGGCGCATAAATGGTTTTCCAGAAAACCTTTTTGAGAGGGTTTCAGTTCGCTGTCGAGATAGCCGGAAAATAGTTTTTTTGCCTTCGAGCATTTCATGATGGTTTCCTCCTACCCTTTTGACGTTCCGGGAAGTGAAAATGTTCCTATAATAACCTCTGCTTTTTGTTTAAAAGCTGTTCTGGAACGGCTCAGACGGGATTTTACAGTTCCTACGGAGCATTTCAGGGCAGTTGCAATTTCCTCGTATGATAAACCCTGGATCTCCCGCATGATCAGCGCCAGCCTGTATTCATCCGGGAGGGCGTTTAAACATTCCTGAACAGCCTCCTGCAGCTCAAGCTGTTCAAGTTTGTTCTCCGGGCAATCGGTCCCTGTTTCTGAAAAAGGCAGTCCGCCTGAAGAAGCGGCAATTTCATCCAAAGAAATTTTCGGGCGCCTGTTTTTTTTGCGTAACTCATCGCGGCAGATATTAACTGTAATATGATAAATCCAGGTGGAAAAACTGCACTTTCCTTGAAAATCGGACAGGGAGTGATATGTCCTGATAAATGTTTCCTGCGCCAGATCGCTGGCGTCGGCCCAATTTCCTACCATCCGGTAGGCTAAGGAGAGTACTTTATTTTCATAACGGTGAACAAGTTCTTCAAAGGCGCTTAGATCCCCTGACCTGCTTCTGATTACTAAATCATCATCTTCCAGCTCGATTCACCCCCGCAAGGAAAGCGCCAATTTGTCTTTATAGAATCGGTTTCATCTCTTAACAATAAAACTTTGTTACTGTATAATCAAGTTAGTTTTGACTTTTCCAGGAACAGGGAAGAGCTTTATAAGTGTTCAGGTGGTTTTACAGTATGAGTCTGAGATTCATTTTGGGACGGGCTGGAACAGGCAAGACACATACCTGTTTGAAAGAGATACAGGATCAGATCAATAAAAAGCCCGGTAACCCTTTTCCCCTTCTGTTTCTTGTACCGGAACAGGTCACCTTCCAGATGGAGGTTTCCCTGCTTGCCGGCTTAAAAGGCACGTACAGGGCTCAGGTACTCAGCTTCCGCCGCCTGGCCTGGCATATTCTAAGTGAAACAGGCGGGATATCCCGTATACATGTTGGTGAACTTGGCAAACAAATGATTCTTCGCAGGCTGTTGATTGAGAAGCGTAAAGAATTGAAAGTTTTTCAACAGCTGACTAATTATCCCGGGTTTATCCAAAACCTTTCGAACGCTGTCTGTGAAGCAAAACAGTATAGTATAAAGGGATCGCATTTATCTGATTTAACAGCCCGTTTTGCTGAAAAAGAAAGCATTCTGTCCGATAAGTTAAAAGATTTTGCCCTGCTGCTCTCCAATTATGACAGTTATTTGGGCGCCCGGTATCTTGATCCTGACTGTTATCTGGATTTGCTTGCTGAAAAAATAGCTTTTTCCCGTTTTATGCAAGGAAGCGAGGTTTGGATTGATTGTTTCGCAGGTTTTAATTCCCAGGAATACAGAGTAATCGGAGAACTGCTTAAAGCCGCTAAAAGAGTCAGCGTCGCACTCTGCCTGGACAGCCGGACATCAGCGGACGCTCTGGATGAAAGCGATGTTTTTCATCCCACATTTGAGGTCCTTGAAAAAATAAAAGCGATGGCCTCCCAGTATGGGATTGCTGTGGAAAGATCTCTTTGCCTGGATAATGATTTGCCGCCCCGTTATAAGGATACTCCCTGCCTGGCGCATCTTGAAAAAGATATCCCGGCACAGAGGGGCGGGCCGTACAAGGATCAGCCGGCGGGGATAAAACTGATTGCTGCGGCAAACCGCCATGCTGAAGTTGAGAGCGCTGCCCGTGAGATAATCCATCTTTGCCGGGAGAAAGGTTACCGTTGGAAAGATATTTCAGTTATTCTTCGCAAAGTGGAAATATACCGGCCTTTAATAGACATTGTTTTTAATGACTATGGAATTCCTTACTTTATCGATGTCAAACGGGAAATAGGGCATCATCCTTTGGCAGCTTTAATTAAAGCTGCGCTGGAGGTTATCATAAGCGGATGGAGCTACGATTCTGTATTCGGTTATCTAAAGACCGGCCTTACATCTGTCAGCCAGGATGATATCGATATCCTGGAGAATTATGTGCTTGCCCATGGAATAAAGGGTTCACGATGGACAGATTCCGAAGACTGGCAGTACGAACGCAGGTATACGAAAGAAAGGGAAGAAAGGGAAGAAGATCCCGGTTCTGTGGAAATAAACAAACTTGGTGAAATAAACCGGATCAGGAGGGCGGCCGTAAAAGAAATTGCCGATTTTCAGGCTGCCGTTGCGCAATCCGCTGCGGTCAGGGAAATAACGGCGGCTCTATTTGAATTAATTACCAGCCTCAATGTGTTTGAACAATTGAAAATGCTTTCCGAAAAGGCCCGGGAAGACGGCAATCCTGACGCTTCACAGGAGCACGCCCAAATTTGGGATGCAATAATAGAACTTTTTGATCAGCTTGCAGAAACTCTTGGTGATGAACGTGTTACAACCGGGGATTATCTGAAGATAATTCAGACGGGGCTGGAAGGAATCCGTTTGGGGATGATTCCTCCCGGGCTGGATCAGATCCTGATTGCTTCCCTGGAACGTTCGCGAAATCCAAATGTCAAAGCCTGTTTTGTTCTGGGCGTTAATGACGGCCTTTTACCCGCACGCCCTGAACAAAAAGGTTTATTTACTGATTTTGAAAGGGAGAATATCGAAGCGGCCGGGGTAACTTTAAGCCCTTCCGGGCGACGGCTGCTTTTCAATGAACAGTTCCTTGTTTACATTGCCCTGACAAGAAGCAGCGAATTCTTATGGGTCAGCTATGCTTTGTCTGATCAGGAAGGGTATGCCCTGACTCCTTCACCGGTTATTCAGCGGTTGAAAAAAACGTTCCCTGGCCTTGCGGAAGTTTTTTTGCCCGTTTCCCCGCCGGGGACCGAAGCTGGGGATCTTCATTATATAGCCGGGGCGGAGCGAACCCTGGCTTACCTGACGGTACAGTTAAGAGAAGGCAAGTCTTCGGGCGTGCT
Source organism: Firmicutes bacterium UBA5766 (assembly GCA_002418775.1). GTDB lineage: Bacteria > Bacillota > Desulfotomaculia > Desulfotomaculales > Nap2-2B > 46-80. The sequence continues at coordinate 75,705 of DIEU01000058.1, read as the reverse complement.
TGCGCCTCTTTGGTGTTCGGTCTACAACTGGTTTGTCAAACAGCCTCAGTACAGGGACAGGCTCATAAACATGTTTTCAGGGCTGTATTATAATAACAACGAGGGTCCGCTGAAAAAAGAATTAAGCCTTTCTCTGTTCGGCAGTCCTCTAAGGACAAGCGTATCGCGGCTGGAACGCTACTACTCCTGCCCTTTTGCCCATTATTTAACCTACGGGTTGAAATTGAGGGAAAGGGCTGTTTTTAAACTGGAAAGGCCTGATTTGGGAGAGTTTTACCACACCTGCCTTAAAATTTTCGTTGAAAAATCACTTCAAGGCAAACAGGACTTAAAGGATTTAAACATTGAGCAGTGCAATCAGATTGCAGGCGAAATAGTTACCGGGGTTGCTCCCTCATTAAGGGATGAAATCCTTTTAAGTTCACCCCGTTACCGCTATCTGACCACCCGTCTTCAAAGAACTGTAGAAAGGGCGGTTTATTCCCTTTCCAAGCACGCCAGCCGGAGCGCTTTTCAACCTGTCGCCGCGGAGGTATCCTTTTCCCGTCCTGGACAGATCCCTGCCTTTGAACTGCCCGTTGCCGGGGGGGTGAAAATGGAAATTAACGGCCGGATTGACCGGATAGACGCCGCCGAATGGGGAACCTGCCATTACCTGCGGGTGGTCGATTACAAATCAGGCCCTGCAGAACTCAACCTGGCCAAAATATATTACGGGCTTCAGCTTCAACTTTTGATTTACCTTGATGTGGCGGTCAACTTTGCGTGCCGCCTGATTGGCGTTGAGGCTTTGCCTGCCGGAGTTTTTTACTTTAACGTAGCAGATCCCGTAACAGGCGTTTCCAGGCCGCCCCAGCCGGGAGAAATTGAGGCTTTGACGGAAAAAAACTTGAAGATGAGAGGTTTGGTTCTGGCCGAACCCGATGTGATCAGGTTAATGGATAAACAGGTAAACGGTTTGTCCAATCTCGTCCCGGCCGGCTTGAAAAAAGACGGAGGCCTTTATAGCAGCCCAAGTCTGGTTACTATGAAACAACTGGCTGACCTGCGCGATTATCTAAGAAGATTGGCTGCCGCTGCCGGGGAAAGAATCCTGGGCGGTTCGGCGGAAATAAAACCTTACCGTTATAAAAGCCAGACAGCCTGCGCTTACTGCGAATATAAGCCGGTTTGTTCGTTTGATCCTTTATTGCCTGAAAATGAATACCGGCGGATCCCGGCTCTTGCCAGAGAATATATCTGGAAAATGTTAAGTAAAGGAAGCTAAAATGGTTCAGTTCTCAGAACCTGCGCCCCTGATTAAATGGGCGGGGGGCAAAAACAATATAAGCAGGAATATTCTTTTAAGGTGACGAAATAACTGTTACAAAAAATAGTTTTGAGGATATTTTTAATGAAAAAGAACCAACTTATTAGACCATTTTTAAAATGGGCTGGCGGAAAACGTCAGCTTCTATCAGAAATTAGAAAATACATCCCTAAAAAGATTAAGATATACTTTGAACCTTTTTTAGGAGGGGGTGCTGTATTTTTCGACATTCAACCAAGAAAAGCTATTATTAATGATATTAATCAGGAGCTAATTAATGTATATAAAGTGATTAAGCTTAATGTTGATGACCTAATTATAGATCTCAGTAAGCATATTAATGAAAAGGAGTATTATTATAAGATTAGAGATTTAGATAGAACTGAAGAATATGATAATTTGTCACCTGTTGAGAAAGCATCAAGAATAATCTTTTTAAATAAGACTTGTTACAATGGTTTATTTAGAGTAAATAGCCAAGGCTATTTTAATGTACCATTTGGGAATTATAAAAAACCTAATTTTGAAGATAATATCCTCCTAAAAGCTGTGAGTGATTTTCTAAATAGGATTGATATTTCCATATTGAATGATGATTTCGAGACCGTACTGGAGCAAGCTAAAAAAGGCGATTTTGTATATTTAGATCCTCCTTATGATCCTATTTCAGATACATCTTCCTTTACAGGATATGATCTAAATGGGTTTGATGCTGAAGATCAGGTAAGGCTAAAAAAAGTTTTTGATAAATTAAATACTAAGGGGTGTAAGGTTTTACTTAGTAATTCCGGAACAGATTTTATAAAAGACCTATATAAAGACTACAAGAACGTAATTGTTACAGCTTCTAGGGCAATTAATTCTGATGCTACTAAGAGGGGCTATATTGAGGAAATATTGGTGATGAATTATGACGCTAAAGACAGTTAATGATAAAGCATGGGAAGAGTTGTTTGAAAAATACAAGTTATTCCCTCAGGTAGATAAACATGGTTATGTAGAGATTGGAACCAGAACAATTAAGAGCGTCCGTGAACCAAGGCTTATGGCTAAATATGATCATCAAAAGAATTTGCCATCGATTTTTAAAAAGAATAACCTTACTATTTTGCCAATTTCACGTTCAAAATATATTATAGGAAAGTTTAAAGCATATAATGAAGTTGAATATAATAAGTTTTCTAAGATATCCTATGTTAACTTTCCTTTTATTATAGAATCAATAGATTATAAAAATCTTTATTCGGAAAATGTAGTATTACATTGTGCCCATATAACAGGTATGATTAGCGAAATACTACAAGAAGAAGCAGTATTAACTGTATCTGGGAGAATGTCATCCGGCCATTTTGACTTTCTAATAAATACTTATGATAATAAATTTAAACAAATTGCTGTCACTAATTCTCAACTTGAGATCGATGCGGCTTTTGAAACAGAGAATTATTTTTCTATAATAGAAGCAAAGATTGGGGCAGTTGATGACTTTATTATTAGACAACTTTACTTTCCTTATAGATTATGGAATGGTAAATTAAAGAAAAAAGTTATTCCCATACTTCTTACTTTTTCAAATGATATTTTTTCCTTCTTCACTTATAATTTTGAAGAACCTATAAAATACAATTCAATAAGTTTGATATCACAAAATAATTTCATTATAGGGTATGAAAGCATAACACTCGATGATATTTATGGTATATATAATAGAATAAAAATTGTTAGTGAAGAAACTATTCCCTTTCCTCAAGCGGATAATTTTTCTAGAGTAATAGATTTACTCGGACTCCTTTTAGAAACAGATCTTAGCAAGGAATATATAACACAGAATTATGATTTTGATGTTAGACAAACCGATTATTATACAAATGCAGGGATATACCTGCATTTAATTTACAAAAGACATAATTACGAAACAGAAGAAATTATATACTCGTTAACTGAAAGCGGAAGAAGAATAATGAGTTTTTCCTATAAGAACAAATATCTATCATTGGTAAAATTAATATTGCAACATAAAGTTTTTTACAGGGTTTTATCTTTATATTTTGAAAAGAGAGAACCACCTAAGAAAGAAGATATTGTTAAAATTATGAAGAACAGTTTTCTTTATAATATGAATGCTGAAAGTACTTATAATAGGCGGTCCCAAACAATAAGTGCATGGATAAGTTGGATTCTTTCTTTGGTCGAATAATAATTGCATTTCAAAATAAAAGTTATTCTTTTTTTAATTCCATTTATTTCAATATTATTTAGATAATATGCATAATATTAAGCTAAAGGGGGGCTTGCGGGATGCTTCCCGGTGTTTTAACACTTGATAAAATTTCGGGCGCTATTTTGGGTACTTTCACAGGCGACGCGCTTGGCATGCCGGTTGAAGGCTGGTCTTCCCGGGAAATCTCGGAAAGATACGGAGAAATAACGGAGATTTTGCCCGGACGCCTCAGAGCCGGCAGCTATACGGACGATACGGAAATGATGATCGGGATTGCCGAGTCTTTATTGGAATGCGGAGCATTTAACGCCCAGCATATGGCTTTTACATTCTGCAGGAATTTTAATCATGAACGCGGATATGGTCCCGGGACAACACGGGTTCTGCAATTGATTAAAAGTGGAACACCCTGGGAACAGGCTGTACAAAGGTATTCCCGGGCGGGTCTTACGGCAATGGCGCAGCAATGCGGGTTGCCCCGGTAGCCTGTCTTTATGTAGATCGTCCGGATGAATTAAAGAAGTGCGCCGCCGGATCTGCCTGCCTGACACATGCCCACCCTCAAGTTGTGGAAGGAGCGGCGCTTCAGGCATCCGCCATCGCCCTTGCCCTGACCGCCGGCAGCCAGTATCCCCTGGACAAAAAAGGTTTCTTGCGCAGCCTGAAAAGTTCGTTGCCTCCTGAAGCCGGGGAATACAGGGAGAAACTTGATTGTGTGGAAAAATTGCTGGAAATTGAACCAGCTGTTGAGAGAATTGTCCGGGAACTGGGCAACGGAGTAAAAGCTTCTCAATCGGTCTGTACTTCCATATACATATTTTTGGAGAACTACGGCAGCTTTGAAAAAGCAGTTGTCAAAGCAGTCAGCCTCGGCGGTGATACCGATACAATCGGGGCCATGACGGGAGCGATTAGCGGCGCCTATCACGGCAGGAAGGGAATCCCCGGGCGATGGCTGGATAAGCTGGAAGAAGGGCAAAAGGGCAGGGGCTATGTTGAGGAATTGGCCGCCGGACTTTGGCTTTTACTGTCTGACAGCCAAAGCTGCGCTAGTTAAAAATAAAAAAAGGAAAGGAAGATCTTTGATGTCGGATGTTAGATGGATGTGCGCTCCTTCCCAGATTGGTGAGTCGGTGGTCTTGTCAGACCGTCTTGACCAGGTTTTTAAAGATTCTTCTGTTTTTGAGAACGCCCAGCCGCTGACTGTGCGGGTACGCGGCGTGATGATCCTGGAAAAATATGATTGGCTGCCCTGGGATAAAAACGACGTCGCTATAGTGACTACATCGCAGTTTGGAAATGAGCCGCCTGTTCAACGCCTTCACTTTTTACAGCAAAATGTTGAGAAGGGCTGGCAGGGAGATTTCTTCAACGATGTTGTTTTGACGATCCGGGATTTTAATGTGGAAAAAAATATGTTAATCCTTAGAATCCAGGTTTATGACATGGACGGCATTGATCCTGGCTTAATCGAGGCGGTCAGCAATGTGTCTAAAAGCGTCGCCGTAACCTTCCCTCACCTTGCGCCGTATGCGGCTTCTGTTTCTTTCGGGTCCTCCGCTCTTTTAACACTGGTTGAAAACATCAACAACCACGATCGAATAATTGACGAGCGTTTGACACTGGAAGTTGTAGAACCGGAAAAAGGCCATAAGCTACTGCAGCCCGGTTATTTTGTCTGCTTTAACAAACCGGTCGGGGAAGGATTGTCGCTAAACAGCAACCTGACTGTATTGAATCCCGATCAAAGTGTTTTTGGAGGCGCCAGCTATGCTGTGCTGGAAGTTGAACGGGAATATCACGGCCAGCCTTTAATGGAAATCGACCAGAAGGCCGCCAAGCTAATCGCCGAGCTTAACGGCAAGGGCCAGAGCGGAAAGGCAGCGCTGGATTTTTTACGGGACACCATAGATTATTACAACAAATATAAAAAGTTGGAACGCATTCGTGAACTGAAGAGTAAAGAGAGTAGAGAGAAACTGAATACCGCAGAGCAGAAACTGCTTCAGGAGCTTGCCGGCGATGCGGAACTGGCGCCTTTTGTAACCGGTATCGTCAATTAGTTGTAAAAAGTAGTTATAAAAAGGGGATATGCCGTTTGTCGGCAGGCATTAACTGGACTGAGGAACAAAAACTCGCCATAAATACAACCGGCTGCAATGTCCTGGTTTCAGCCTCGGCAGGGACAGGCAAGACTTCGGTCTTAGTCGGACGGATTATCAATCTGATTACCAATCAGGAGAATCCGGTTGATTTGGACCGTCTGCTTGTCGTTACATTTACAAACGCCGCCGCTGCCGAGATGCGCGGCAGAATAAGCCAGGCGCTGGCCGGCGAGCTTGACAGAAAACCTTCTTCCCTGCGTCTGAGGCGTCAATTGCAGCTGATCAACAAGTCTTCGATTGGCACATTGCATTCTTTTTGTCTTGACCTGATCAGACAAAACTTTTTTAAAATAGGGCTTGATCCTGCGATACGCGTACTCGGGGAGGACGAAGCCGCCCTGCTCAGGACGGCAGTCTGCGAAGAGTTGTTTGAACTGCGCTATGACAGCATGGACAATTCGACATTCACAAGTTTGGTTGACTGCTACGGTGGTTCCCGTGATGACAGTGAACTTCAGGAATTGGTTTTACGCCTGTATGATTTTGCACGGAGCACGCCCGACCCGCAACACTGGCTTAAAACAGCCTTAAAAAGCTTTTATCCTTCTGCGGACATGGATTTTGAAGACCTTCCCTGGATAAGCGTTTTAAAAGAATATCTGTCCTGCCGGCTTAAAACAATCCTCCAACTTACGGCGAACGCTGCTGAATTATGCCTGAACCCTGATGGTCCCGGCGGATATTTAGGCGCCTTGCAGGATGATTTGGTCAATATTAATAAGCTTATCCGCTGCTGCAGTCTTTCCTGGACAGAACTGCACAAAGCTTTTCAGGAGATTAAATTTTTACCTTTCGGCCGCGCCGCTAAGGATGCCGGCGAGGAACTGAAGAAACAGGTTAAAGTATTGCGGGAGAGGGCTAAAAGGAATCTTAAAAGTCTGGCTGAGGAGTTTTTCTCGCGGGAACCCGGTGAATATCTTTCCGAACTGGAAACTGTCGCTCCTCTGGTTAACGAACTGGTTGAACTGGTTCTGGATTTCGATGAAATGTACCGGCAGATTAAAAAGGCTCAGGGTGTTGTTGATTTCAGCGATTTGGAGCAATACGCGCTCCAAATTTTAAGAGTTCCGGGGAATGAGCCGGATGATCTGGTTCCGTCGGAAGTTGCCCTTAAGCTGCAGGGGCGTTTTGACCATGTGCTGGTAGACGAGTACCAGGATATTAATGAGGTCCAGGATGCTATTCTAAACCTGGTTTCCCGTCAGAGCGCCAAAGGATCGAATCTGTTTATGGTCGGCGATGTAAAACAGAGCATCTACAGGTTCAGATTGGCCGAGCCCGGACTTTTTCAGGCCCGGCAAAACTTGTTTATACCTTTAAAAAGTCCGGCTGATCAGTCGAAAAACTGCGGTTATCCGGGGATAGCCCTTTGCCTGACGAACAACATGCGGAGCACGAAAAACATAATTGACGGCGTAAACTTTATTTTTGCGCTGATGATGACGCCGGGCGCCGGCGAAATTGATTACAGCAGAAGCCCGCTCAAATTTGGCGCAGCCCGTCCGTCCGAAAAGCTGAAACCGTCCTTTTCAAACGACGCCATCGAGTTTCACCTCCTGAATTCCGGCCTGCGTAGCGCTGAACCGCCCGCTGACGAAGATGTATTGGAGGAAAGCGGGGAAAGCGGTGGCGGCGAATTACAGGAAGACACCGTTTGGGATTCTTTTGAGGTAATTGAAGGAAGGTGGGTTGAAGCAAGGTATGTTGCCGGTATGATCAAGGAAATGATCGCTGAAGCGAGGCGGGAGGGCAAAAGTTTATCATACAGGGATATGGCTGTTTTAATGCGGAGTACCGTACAGACAGCAGGAATATTCCTTGAGGAATTCAGTGCGGCGGGTATTCCGGCTTACGCCGAGTCTGCCGCAGGTTATTTCCAGGCATCTGAAGTAAGGACAATCATTTCCCTGCTTTCTGTTATAGATAACCCAAGGCAGGATATACCTTTAGCCGGTGTCTTAAGGTCCCCCCTCGTCGGAATCGGGGTTGAAGGAATGGCTAAAATACGCCTTTGCCGGAAAGAAGGCGATTTCTACGACGCAGTGCTGGCCGCCGCCGGGATGCCTTCCGATGAATTGACCGGCAGGCTGGTTGCTTTTTTGGCTATGCTGAAACGGTGGCGTACCATGTCGCGACAATGCCGTTTGCCGGACCTGATTCACGATATATACCGTAAGACCGGTTATTACGATTACGCCGGCGGACTGCCCGGAGGAGACCAGCGCCAGGCTAACCTGCGTGCTCTTTATGACAGGGCCTGTCAGTATGAAGGAACTGTTTTTCGGGGATTATACCGTTTTCTTAAATATATTGAGCGCCTTCAACAGAACAACCGCGACCTCGGTTCCGCAAGAGCGCTTGGGGAAAACGAAGACGTGGTCAGAATAATGAGCATCCATAAGAGCAAAGGTCTGGAGTTTCCCGTAGTGTTTATAGCAGGCCTGGACAGATCGTTTAATTTCCAGGATTTGAACAGGAATGTCCTTCTTCATAAAAAGCTTGGCATCGGCCCGCAGCTCGTTAATGTGACCGGCAGGTACAGCTGCCCTACTCTGCCGAAACTGGCTTTGAAGGCTGCCCTCAAAATGGAAACCATAGCGGAGGAACTGCGGATTCTATATGTTGCTATGACACGGGCACGTGAAAAGCTTATTTTAATCGGCCGTGTCTCCGATCTCCGGAAAGAAGCTATGAAATGGTCCAATGCCGGAGATGTCAGGGAAAAGCAGCCCTTTGAACCGTATTTGATTTCCGCCAGGTCTTTTCTTGACCTGCTGGGCGCCGCCCTGATCAGGCGCCGTGATGCGGTATCTCTTCGTCAAACCGCCGGTCTTAACCTGAATTTGAATACTTTTGATGATTTTTCCCGCTGGGAAATAAAAATCTGCGGTGATGATTATAAAGTACCGGTTGCAGAGGAGGAACCGGCTTCACAGTCCGCCGGGATACTTGAAAAGGTGCGGAAACTCGAACTCCTTGACGGGGAAAGCGGAGACGAAGAGAAAATAGAACATCTGCTCGGCTGGCGTTATCCTTTAAACTGCGTCTCGGTCAAACCGGCAAAATTAACTGTAACAGATTTAAGGGAATATTCATTGTACAGTGACGAGGACAATTCGCGGCTGGTTTCCCCGGAGGAGAAAGTATCTCACAGTCAGGGCGCCAGGCGGCCGAATTTTTTACAAAAAACAAGCATCTTGACCGGCGCGGAGAAGGGAAGCGCCTTACACCTGGTTATGCGGCATCTAAACATGGACGGACAGTTAACAAGAGAAAGCATCTGTGATCAAATCGCCGATTTGCAGAAACGGGAAATCCTCACACAAGGCCAGGCTGATGTTGTAAATCCGGACCATCTTCTGGCTTTCTTCGAATCACCGCTTGGCGAAAGAGTGCTTTCGGCAAATAAAATATACCGGGAAACCCCTTTTCTTATCGCTGTTCCTGCCCATGAAATATATTCCTGCTCTGTTGAAGGTGATTCCCAGTCTGGAAGAAGCCTGGCTGCATCCCCGGCTTTTGTTGAGCAGACAGTTGTAGTTCAGGGTATCATTGACTGTCTTTTAGAGGAAGAGAGGGCTCTTGTGGTTATTGATTATAAAACAGATTATATTAGACCCGGTGATTGGGAAAGAATGAAAGAGTTGGCGGCGCGCTACCGTATTCAAATTGAAATGTATGCCAGGGCTGCCCAATCTGTTTTGATGCTGCCCGTCAAAGAAAGATTTTTATACTTCTTTGGAGCGGGACCATACAGGCTGTAAAAGCTGATAGAAAAACAGTCCTTATGCCAAAGTCAGCAGGGCGCTGACCCCATACGACTTTACGGTAAAGTTATTGGGTAGTATAATTGTGCCTGGCAAATATGTTTAAGGGAGCTGTATTATGGAACAAATTCGTGTTCGCTTTGCGCCGAGCCCGACGGGGAACCTTCATATAGGAGGAGCAAGAACGGCGTTGTTCAACTGGCTTTTTGCAAGAAAAAACAGCGGTGTTTTTATCCTTCGCTTAGAGGATACAGACCTGGAAAGAAACCTTGAGGAAGCTGAGGCGGGTATTTTTAGCTGCCTTGACTGGCTGGGCCTTAAATGGGATGAAGGGCCGGGTACATCAGGTTTATCAGGTCCGTACAGGCAGTCGGAGAGGTTTGACTTATACAGGGAGCAGGCAGACCGCCTGTTGGAAAGCGGCGCAGTTTATAAATGTTACTGTACGCCGGCGGAGTTGGCCCAGCAGAGGGAACAGGCGCAGAAAAAAGGCCTTGCGCCGCGCTACGACGGAAGGTGCCGCCTGCTTAGCCGGGAGGAGCAAATGGAACGGGAAGCCAGGGGTATCAGCTTCGTACTGCGTGTGAAAATGCCGCAGGAAGGCACAACAGTAGTGAACGATTTAATCAGGGGCGCCGTTGAATTCGAGAACAAGACCATGGATGATTTCATTATTGTAAAATCGAACGGTCTTCCAACCTATAACTTTGCCTGTGTTGTAGATGACAGCCTTATGCGCGTAACTCATGTTATACGCGCCGAAGAGCATCTTTCCAATACCCCCAAGCAAATACTGCTGTATAGGGCGCTCGGGTTTAAGGAACCTATTTTCGCTCATGTGCCGATGATTCTTGCGCCTGACCGCTCCAAACTCTCCAAACGGCACGGAGCGACAAGTGTTGATGAATTCCGCCTGGAAGGTTATTTCCCCGAGGCTCTGGTAAATTATCTGGCCCTGCTTGGATGGTCTCCGGGTGATGACAGGGAGATGATGACGGCGGATGAAATCATCAGTTTGTTTTCTCTTGAAGCAATCTCTAAATCGGCGGCCATATATGATACAAGAAAGCTGACCTGGTTAAATGCGCAGTACTTATGCTCCTTTGAACCGGAAAGGATTGCCCGGGAAGTGGTTCCGTTTTTACAGGCGCGAGATTTTATTAAAGGCAATCCTGACGAGGAAACCTTTTCCTATATCAAAAAGGTTTCCGAAGTGGTGCGTACCCGGGTGCACACCCTTGCTGAGCTGGCTGACGCATCCTCATATTTTTACATAGATGATTTTAACTATGATGAAAAGGGAGTTAAAAAGTTTTTTAACAGGGAAGGGACAGCTGAATTGCTTGATCAAGGGAAGGAAGCAATTAAAATGATTCCCTGCTTTGATCTGCCGGGTGTCGAAATGGCTTACCGCAATTTAATAGAAAATCTCGGTATCTCCGGCGGGTCCCTGATTCATCCGACGCGCCTCGCCCTTTCCGGCAAAACAATGGGGCCGGGATTGTTTGATATAATGGTTGCCCTTGGCAAAGAAAAATGCGTTGAAAGGCTGGAAAAGGCAGTCTACTGGCTTAAAAATAAGTAAAAAAGGGTAAATCCTGGTTTTTTAAGTTTACAGCAATTAAGCCAGGGAGGAAACTGATGAAGAAATTCCGTGTTTTGCACTTAATCCGCCCAGCCGCCGGGGGGATGAAAAACCACCTGCTTTCCCTTTTAAGACACTGTGACAGGGAATTGTTCGACCCTATAGTGGCTTGTCCCGGATATATGGCCAGGGATCTGACCTCATTAGCTTTTAAGACCATTGAACTGCCTATCCGGGGTGAACTTTCTCCGTTAAGTGATTTGCGTATTATAAAGCAACTGGCCGGTATCTTAAAAGATGAGAGAATCACTATTCTGCATGCGCACAGCTCAAAGGCCGGACTTGTCGGACGTGTGGCGGCGAGGTTGGCGGGTACTCCGCTTGTTTTTCTAACCGCGCATAATTCAATATTTTATGAAGCGTGGCCTTTCTGGAAAAAGTCTTTGTTTGCTTTTGCCGAACGGTTGCTGAACAGGTATACTGACCGGTTGATTACTGTTTCTGAAGCCTTGCGCGATGAACTAATTAAAAGAGAAAATCTGGATCAAGACAAGGTCGTAACAATTCAGAATGGAATCGAAACAGAATTGTTTGAAACACAGGTAAGGCGTTGTTTTACCCTGCGAAACCTGGATCTTCCCCTTTCCGGGCAGGCTGTCGGCATGGTTGCCCGTCTTGCTCCCCAGAAAGGGGTGACTTATTTTTTACAGGCTGCCGCTATGCTGGCCGGGGATTACAATGTTAATTTCGTTGTCATCGGGGATGGGCCGCTTCACCGGCAGCTGGAAGAAGAAGCGTTGTCGCTTGGTATAAGAGACAAGGTTGTTTTTACCGGTGAAAGGGACGATGTTCCTTTCCTTTTGCCCGCCCTTGACGTTTTCGTGCTCTCTTCGCTGACCGAAGGATTTCCTTTAACCATACTTGAGGCTCTTGCCGCCGGCCGTCCGGTGGTTGCCACCAGGGTGGGCGGCGTTCCTGAAATTATCCGGGATAATATTAACGGTCTGCTTGTTGAGCCGGCCGATCCAGCCGGGCTTGCCATTGCAGTGGCTTCCTTATTGTCCGATTCCGATAAAGCCGCTGCTATAGGACAGGCGGGTAAAGCGCTGGTCAAAGAAAAATTCACGGCAGCCGTTATGGTTCGCAAGGTTGAAGAGGAATATAAGAACCTCCTTTCAAACAGAGGCTTTATTTAATTTAAAAATCGAATTTAAGGTACTTAAATAAAAATGAAAAAGAGTAGGCTTACTATTGTACTATTGATTTTTATTTCCCTGCTGACAGGTTTTCCCGCTCTGGGATGGCCGGGCGCTGCAATGCAGAATGTAAGTCCCGGCACGGAAGACGGCACAGCCAGACTCGTAACATCCAGCCCTTCGAAGCAAAACAAGGTCGTTATGGTGATTGTCGACCGGATGGTTTTAGAAGATCTCAGTGATCCCTCACTCACCGGCTTTCATAAAATTATTCAAAACGGCGCCATCAGTCTGATGAATTGTAATACCGCCGGTAATAACCTTTCTTCGGAAAATACATATGCCACAATTGGAGCCGGTTCACATATCATAGCAACAGGTACGTATACAATGGGTTTAAACGCAAAAGAAGCGCAGGATAACGGGCCTGCAGGGCTTGAGTACTACAGGCGTACGGGCAGGAAAGTTTCTCCTTCGGCGGTTGTCCAGCTTGATATCGCCAGGTTTGGTCAGCTAAACAGCGAACTTCCTTATCCCGCCGTACCGGGAGCTTTGGGCGATTGTCTGCACGAAGCGGGCTTAAAAACAGCTGTCCTCGGCAATTCTGATATAATTATTGGCTGCCGCCGTGAGGTTCTGTCCGTTGCCATGGATAGGTACGGACTGGCGGACTATGGTGATGTGAGCGTTTCCCTGCTTGAAAAGATGGATGACCGTTTTCCAGGCGGGTATCGTACAAATTATGCCCGGGTTCTCCAGGAGATGGACCGTTTACCCGGTGATACGGCTCTGACAGTAATTGAAACAGGCGATCTGTCCAGGCTGGAGGAATTTCGTAACTATGTATCTGATCCGGTCTGGGCCGCTGAACGTAAGCGGACAATGCAAAGGATTGATCAGTTTATTGAAAAAGTAGCGAACCGCCTGGATCCGGACAGGGATCTTCTGCTGATTGTTACCCCTACGCCGGGGAAAGGCGCCGGAGAAGAGAATGATTATCTTTCTGCAATTTTAGCAGTTGGCGCAGGAGTGCGGGAAGGCTTTCTGTTCTCACCGACAACTAAAAGACAGGGAATAATAATGAATACCGACCTGGCCCCGACAATCCTGGCTTTTCTCGGCTTAGAAAAGCCCGAATGGATGAACGGCCAGAACCTGCTCTGGGTGAAAGCGGAAAACCAGATCAACAAACTTGTCGCCATGAAGAAACAGCTGACTCTGACATACAATGCACGGAGCATCTTTCAAAAGGGGTACTGTGTTTACCAGATAGGCCTGTTGCTGGCAAGTCTTTATTTTATCCTTGCCCATAAGAAAGCTGCCCGGCTGCTTCAGCCATTTTTATTATCCGTGATGGCAGTCCCGCTTGTTTATTTGCTGCTTGCTCTTTTACCCCAGCCCTCATTTCCTGTTTTGACGCTGGAACTGTTCCTGCTGACAGTCTGGATTGCCTGTCTGGCCTGGTGGTTTGAGCGCCGCCATAACCTCGGTTCGTTTATTTTTCTAAGTCTGGCCACCGCCGGACTGCTGATCCTGGACACAGCCATTGGGTCGCCTCTTCAGAAGACTTCGATAATGAGCTATGACCCGATAGCCGGCGCACGCTTCTACGGGATTGGAAACGAATACATGGGAGTGTTAATGGGCTCTTTAATTATCGGCTGCACGGCCCTAATGAGCAAGATTGAGCGTTACCGGAAAGTACTGCTGGTTTTGACGGGAATCGCCTTTCTGGTTACCGTTTTTGTATTGGCTTCACCAGCCCTGGGCTCCAAGATGGGCGGGGCTATCGTCTCGGTTGCCGCATTGGCGGTTACTTTTTTGCTGCTCTGCAACGTAAAGTTCAAGCTGCGCACCGTCATTTACCTTGCTGTCATAATTATAGGTCTGGTAGTTGTAATACCGGCAATTGATCTGCTCAGGCCCGCCGAACTCCAGTCGCACTTCGGGAGGAACGCGTCCTTGATTTTATCCGGAGGCTGGCAGGAGATACAAAACATAATTGTGCGTAAGACTGAAATGAATCTGAAATTGATCAGGTATACGATTTGGACCCGGATTTTTATCGCCAGCCTGGTAAGCCTTGCTCTCTTGTTCTACAGGCCGGTGGGTGTTATGACCACGATAAAAAAAAGGTACCCCGACTTATACAAGGGATTCGCCGGTGTTGTTACGGCAAGCATTGTGGCTTTGATATTCAACGACGCGGGAATAGTGGCCGCCGCGACGACCATGATCTTTGGAGCTCCGCCAATAGTCTATCTTGTTCTGCAGGAACAAAAGTAATCTAAATTTATATTTGACATCTAACGATCTTGTGTTACAATTTTATTTGGTTGGAATGGCCAGAAAACCTGGCATTTATATAGATTTGTCAGGAAAATGGCATATTCCAGCACTCTTTTTTTTAAAAAAGAAAAAAGGGGGAAGATATGTAGATGAAACAGTTGGGCCGCCACGTTTTGGCTGAGATCTATGGCTGTAAGTTTGACATTCTGAACAACAGGGAAATGGTCGAGGAAATAATGGTCAACGCAGCTAAAGAAGTAGGAGCAGAGGTTAGAGAAAGCGTATTCCATAGATTCAGCCCTCAGGGAATCAGCGGCGTGGTGGTGATTTCAGAGTCCCATCTGGCAATTCATACATGGCCGGAACTGGGTTATGCGGCGGTTGATGTGTTCACCTGTGGTGATCGGGTTGATCCCTGGGGCGCCTGCAATTATTTGACAAATCATTTTTGTGCCAAAGAAATGGCGGCAAAGGAAGTAAAACGTGGTATTTTGCCGCTGCAAGGGCTAGCCAGTGGTCAGGATTAATAGGGGGGATTTTTATTAGTACCCGCTTAAAAGAAGATTAGCGGAGCCTTGCTGCCTTGAAGGATTGCAAGGCTCATTGCTTTTTATAAACTGAGCAGGATATTGTCATCCATTAAAAGAATTTTAATATAGTTGCCTATTAAGGGGTTGGTATTTTGGTGGAAGAGGTATTGCTTTCGTTTAACAAAGAGTTGGAGCACGTACAAAGCATTTTATCCAAGGCTTTTAAAACTAGGGCGGGGAGCCTTTTAGACCTCATGCGCCTGGATTTTTCCCCTGTTAATAACCATACCAGGCCGGGACTGATCTTGCTTGCGGCCAATCTTTATAATAACGTAAGCAGGCAGGTGGTTTATTTGGCAGCAATTTTACAGTTTATCCATACGGCTTCCCAGATACATAAAATTGTTCTCGAAAACGACGGCCTGATGGAAAAGATTGATTACTTCAGGGATTACTGCCAGCTGCCCGTTTTGATAGGAGATTATCTTTACAGCCAGATTTTTGTAAACTTATGCGATGCGGGGTTGTTTAACTATTTGCGCACTTTCGCAGAGTTGATTGGGCAGATTAATGAAAAGTGTATTCTTAAAATAAAAACAGATCAAGAAGGGACCCAATCAGCAGATAGTAACATGACTGTTATCGAAAAAGAATCTGGCCGGGTAATTGCCGCTTGCTGCCGGATCAGCGGCGAACTGGCCGGCGCTCCTGAGGAAGATTTAGATTTACTCGAATCCTTTGGGTTCAACCTGGGGATGGCCCTGGGCCTTGCGGAGGATATGCCCGGCAATTCCGAAGCGGTTAAAGACTTTTTTAAGGATGCGTTAAACTGCCTGGAGTTATTGCCGCAGGGGGAATCCCGGAATCTGCTGAAGCAGTTTATCGGTTCATTGCAGGAAGAATATGTAAGCTATGCTAAATAAGGGAAACTACAATAAAAGCAAAGAGCAGTATGTACATGAGATATTTACCGCAATAGCTCACAGGTACGATCTGCTTAATTCTATACTGAGCCTTAATTCAGACAAAGGCTGGCGCCGTTTTGCCGCAGGTGAGCTGAACCTGAAGCCTGGTGGTAACGGCCTTGACGTTTGTTGCGGCACCGGCATGCTGGCTATCGAGCAGGCTAAAATAGTGGGGCCGGAAGGAAAAGTGACGGCGCTGGATTTTTGTGAGAATATGCTGGCCAGGGCTGAATCCAACATATCAGCGGCGGAGTTTTCAGATGTGATTACCCTGGTTCAGGGAAACGCTGTTGATCTCCCCTTTCCGGAAGGCAGCTTTGATTGCGCATCCATAGGGTTTGCCCTGCGCAATGTGCCAAGTATAGAAAAGACAATCCGGGAAATGAAGCGGGTAGTAAAAAAAGGGGGCAGGGTGGTTTCTTTGGAACTTTCCAAGCCCGGCGCCCCGTTGTTTAAGCAGTTGTATTATTTTTACTTCAATAACCTGGTACCGGCCATAGGGCGCTTTTGGTCGGGAGTCGGCGGCCCGTACAGCTACCTGCCGAATTCACTGAAAGATTTTCCTCACCAGGAGAAAATCAGACAGCTTTTCGAAGATGCCGGGCTGGAAAATGCCCACTATCACGAACTAACAGGCGGTATAGTCTCGGTGCATGTCGGAACAGTATGATTGGGGGCAATCATTTTGGATGAAAATAGCGGGGAAAAGACCTTAAACAAGTTGCCTGCTGTAAATGAAATTCTGCAGTCTTCCAAAGTAAGTGAACTTTTAGATTCATATCCGCGTGAAATAGTCCTTGAAACAGTACGCAGCGTCCTCGACCGCATACGCGGCGAACTGAGAAATAACGAAGGTTTAAGAAAAGGTTTTTCCAGGGAACAGCTTAAGGAACTTATCGCACAGGAAACTGCGGAAATGATTGGAAGGATTGCAGGATTAAATATAAAGAAAGTAATCAATGGAACAGGAGTTATTTTACATACAAATCTTGGCCGTTCGTTGTTAAGCACGGCCGCCTGTCAGGCTGTCTTCCTGGCCGCGTCCAGCTACATTAATCTTGAATTTGATCTCGATACAGGCAGGAGAGGTTCACGGCACGCCGCCGTTCAAGACATCCTTTCAAGATTAACCGGCGCAGAGTCCTTTCTGGTCGTAAATAACAACGCGGCAGCCGTCCTTCTGGCATTGAACACACTGGCCCGGGACAGGGAAGTGATTGTCTCAAGAGGCCAGCTCGTGGAAATAGGAGGGTCTTTCCGCATTCCCGAGATTATGAAACAGGGCGGCTGCACACTTGTTGAAGTGGGCACGACCAATAAGACATATGTCGAGGATTACCGGGAGGCAATCACCGGGAGAACGGCGTTGATTTTACATGTCCATACAAGCAATTACCATATTATAGGTTTTGCCAGACAGGCAAGTGCTTCTGAACTTGTAAAATTGGGACAGGAGTTTAACCTGCCGGTAATGAGCGATCTGGGCAGCGGTGTACTGGCGGATTTCGGGTCTTTTAATCTGCCGGCTGAGCCTACCGTCCAACAGGCGCTGGGCGCTGGCGCCAGTGTGGTGACCTTTTCCGGGGATAAAATGCTTGGCGGTCCACAGGCGGGAATTATTGCCGGCAAAAAAGAAATTATTGAGGAAATGAAAAGGAACCACTTGGCCCGTGCGTTGAGGATAGACAAACTGACTCTGGCGGCGCTGGAAGCCACCTTAAGATCTTACCTGAATCCGGAGCAGGTCCTGGAAGATATTCCAACGCTGCGGATGATTACCGGAAATGTGGAGGATATCCGGCACAGGGCGGAAGATTTGGCTTGCAGTTTAAGAGCAGCTGTGCGGAAGGAAGCGGAAGTAACCGTCAGAAGCTCTGTTTCCCGTGTAGGAGGCGGGGCTATGCCGGCGGCGGAACTGCCTTCATTTGCTGTGGCAGTTAAGCCGTCTAAACTGAGCATGGAACGGTTCAGCCAGCTTTTAAGATATCATGAGCCCGCCGTTTTGGGCAGGGTGCAGGAAGACCTCTTTTTTTTAGATTTAAGGACCATACAAAAGGGAGAAGAAGAAATGATCCTGGACGCAGTGTCAGGGGTTTTGTTAAAAGAGGAGCAAAATGAATTATTCCAGGGGTGAAGTGATGACCAATATTATTATTGGCACGGCAGGCCATGTAGATCACGGGAAAACAGCCCTGATTAAGGCCCTGACGGGAATTGACACTGACAGGTTAAAGCTGGAGAAGGAAAGAGGAATCTCCATCGAGCTGGGATTTGCTTTTTGCCTGCTCCCCAGCGGACGCCGTGCAGGCATTGTGGATGTCCCCGGTCACGAGCGGTTTATCAAAAACATGCTTGCAGGGGTGGCCGGAATCGATCTCGTTTTACTAGTTATTGCCGCAGATGAGGGGGTTATGCCCCAAACCCGGGAGCATATGGATATTGTCCGCTTATTGCAGATCGACAGGGGAATAGTTGCCTTGACGAAAGTTGACCTGGTTGACGAAGAATTTTTAAAATTGGTCCGGGAAGATGTCAATGATTTTTTGAAAGACACTCCTTTAAAGGATTCCCCTGTTGTGGAGGTATCTGCGGTTACCGGTCAGGGACTGGAGAAACTGCTGGAAAAAATCGACGAGGTTCCGGTAGAAGGAAAGGATACCTCAGGGCAGGCCAGGCTGCCTATAGACAGGGCTTTCTCCGTAACGGGGTTTGGCACAGTGGTGACGGGCACACTCTGGAGCGGAGTGATTCATACCGGAGACAACCTGGAGATTATGCCTCAGGGATTGGTTGCCAGGGTGCGTTCCCTGCAGGTTCACGGTGAGAAAGTAAAAGAAGCTACAGCCGGGCAGAGGGTGGCTGTAAATATTGCCGGTGTGGGAGTAGAACAGGCACAAAGAGGCAGCGTTTTGGCAAAGCCGGGTTTTTTAAGGCCTGCTAACCGTTTGGATGCCCGGATTTCTTTACTCGCAAATGTGCAAAAGGAGTTGGAAAACCGGACCCGCCTCCGTTTTTATCTTGGCACGGCTGAAATTCCCGGCAGGGTTATCCTGTTGGACAGGGAAAAGCTTTTACCTGGAGAAACCGCTTATGCGCAATTTTTACTTGAGGAACCAGTTGCAGCCATAAAAGGGGACCGCTTTGTGTTCCGTTCGTATTCTCCCGTTTATACTTTGGGAGGAGGCGCCATAGTTGATTCGGCGTCCAGGAAGCATAAACGAATGCGGGAAGAAGTAATTGAAGCGCTGGTTACCCGTGAACTTGGCCGTCCTGCCGAACAGGTGGAAAGTTATTTAAAAAACCAGAAAACAATCCAGAACAGATCGGATATATCCCGGGCAACCGGAATCAATGAGGAAGAAACCAGCCGGTCTCTTCAAGAACTGGCCGGTGAAAACAAAGTGTACATCCTTACAGTGGATCATGACCAATTTTTTATTTCCCGGGATGTATACAGGCAATGGGTTGAAAAATTGACCGAACTGCTGAAAAAATACCATCGCCAGTTTCCTTTGAGGGAAGGTTCCCCCCGCGAGGAACTGCGTTCCCGGCTTTTCCCCCAGTTTACCGCCAGACAGCTTCAAGCGCTGCTTAAAATCATGGAGGAAGAAAATATTTTAAGTCCGGGTTCAAACACAGTATCTTTGAAAGGTTTTCAACCTAAACTTGAAGACGGTCAGCAGGAAATTATTAAGAGAATAGAGGATACTTTTTACAAAAGCAGCTTTCAACCGCCGGATTGGGAAAGCGTTTCCTCTGGAGAAGGTTTTAATGAATTACAGTCTCAGGAGGTCCTGCAGCATTTTTTGCGGCAGGGGACGCTGATAAAAGTGGCGGAAGGCCTTCATTTCCACGCTGCCGCTATTGAGGACGCAAAAAAAATACTGGTCGTGTATTTGGAAAAAAACAAGGAGATTTCGATTGGAGAAATTAAAACCCTATTAAATATTTCCCGAAAATACGCGTTGCCTCTGCTAGAATATTTTGATAGAATCAAGGTGACCAAAAGGGTGGGTGATAAGAGGTTTTTGATTAAACCAAAAACAACAGCTAATGGTGTATAAACCAGAACAAACAAGGGTAGGCGGAGTAAATGGTGAATTTAAAACGGAATTTGCTTTTTATTGCACTGGCTGCTTTTATAGCAGGAGTAATGTTTATGAGCGGCTGTCTGGCGGTGAGCGATCTCAACCCGCTGGCGGGGAATAAATCCGGGGTTGCAGTAAGTAATCTTGCAGATGCTTCCGGAACGCCTCCCGGAGTTAACGCAGACGCCGTGGCTGAAATAGTGAGCAATGCAGGTCCGGCAGTTGTAAAGATCGATACTGTAACAGTCAGCGGCCGGCAATACGATCCTTTCTTTAACGATCCTTTTTTCAGGCAGTTTTTTGGCAGTCCCTTTGGCAATGCGCAGCCGCAGGAGGAGCACGGCCTTGGTTCAGGCTTTATAATATCTAGTGACGGGTATATTTTGACTAACGAACATGTTATTGAAGGCGCCGATAGAATAACAGTTACCATTCAAGGATTTAAAGACTCTCTGCAGGCGAGCGTAGTGGGAGCGGACCATGATTTAGACCTGGCTGTATTAAAAGTTAAAGCGGGAAGCAGCCTTTCCTCGCTGAAACTGGGCGACTCCGACAAAATCAAGGCCGGGAACTGGGTTATCGCCATAGGCAATCCGTACGGGTTGGATCATACTGTAACCGTTGGCGTGATCAGCGCCAAGGGACGCCCAATCAATGTAGAAAACCGCAGCTATAAGAATTTATTGCAGACGGATGCGTCAATTAATCCCGGGAACAGCGGAGGCCCTCTCCTAAATCTTTCCGGTCAAGTTATCGGAATAAACACTGCTGTCGCTCAGGCGCAGGGAATCGGCTTTGCCATACCGGCAAATACCGCCAACGATGTAATCCAGGAATTAATTAATAAAGGGAAAGTAGTCCGGCCCTGGCTTGGTGTCCAGGCGCAGTCTTTAACCGAAGAAACATCCGCTTACCTGAATTATAAAGGAACAAAGGGCGCTCTTGTAGCAGGTATTCTTTCAGACAGTCCCGCCGCTGCCGCCGGTCTAAAAAAGGGAGATATTATAACTAAATGGGACGGAAAGGAAGTTGCGTCGCCGGACGCTCTGGTTGAACTGATCAGTAAATCAAAAATCGGACAAAGTGTGCCGGTAACCTTTTACAGGGATGGCAACTTGCGCAGCATACAGATTTCGGTTACGGAGAAACCGGGCAATTTATAATGTCTGTCAAACGTAACTACTCAGGCACAAAGGCGCTTAAGGCACAAAGAATAAGAAAAAACAATTTTGTTTTAACTATTTTCAATAATATTCTTTAACTCGTGTTTTAACAGCTTTCCTGACGATGTCTTGGGCAGTTCGTCTACTATGTGTATAACACGCGGAATTTTATAACTGGCCAGTTTGTCCTTGCAAAATTCCTGTAATTCTTTTGCGTCAATTTGTGTATCCTTTCTTAAATGGACAAAGGCGGCGACTTTCTCTCCCCAGATAGGATCGGGCATTCCTATTACAGCCACTTCAAATACTGCAGGGTGTGTATAAAGCACATCTTCCACTTCACGGGGGTGCACATTGAGGCCTCCCCGGACAAGCAAGTCTTTCTTGCGGTCAACAATAAAAACGTATCCTTCATTATCCATATAGGCAAGGTCTTCGGTATGGAACCACCCGTTGCGCATTACCCAATTGGTTTCTTCCTCGCGGTGATAGTAACCTTTCATGACATTCGGCCCGCTGACCACAATTTCACCAACCTGTCCGGCTGGAACTTCCCGGTCTTCATAATCAACAATTTTCAAATCTATACCGGGCAATGGCCGCCCTACGGAACCCGGTTTTTTGGTCCCTTCAACCGGGTTAGAGCAGATCAACGGGGAAGTTTCGGTACAGCCATAAGCCTCGGTTATCTGCAGTCCGAATTTTTCTTCAAACGACTGGAAAGTATCGGGCGGAAGCGGGTCTGCGGCAGTATAGGTCACCCGCAGTGAATCTGTTTTAAATCGTTTGGGCTCTGGAAAATCAAGCAATATTCTGTACATCGGAGGTGTGCCGAAGAAGAAAGTAATTCCTTCTTCTTCGATAGTTCGCAGGATTGTTTCCGGTTTGGTCCAGATATCATGCATCACTACGGTTGACCCGGCCATAAGCGGGGCATTCATGGCGCATGTCTGGGCAGGAGCATGGTAAGCTCTGGAAACAAGCAACGCACGGTCCTCAGGAGTCAAACGGCATAGTTCTAAAAATGCTATTGCATTGCTGTACAGGTTCTGGTTGGTCAGCATAGCCCCCCTCAGCGTGCCGGTGGGACCATGAGTATAAAGGAGTTCGATTACATCGTTATCATAATAATTATATTCGGCGGGGAAAAATTCATCCCCGTTATCCATTATTTCTTTGAATGAAATAGCTGTTTTAGAATTTCCTTTTTCGGAGCGAATTACAATTACATTGGCCGGCAACCCGGTTCTTTCTTTTAACCTGATATAGTTGGAAGCTATCGAAGTATCCGTAATTACAGCTACGGGGAGAGCATCGGCGGCTATTTTTTCAATTTCGTTAAGGGCATATTGAGGATTAACAGGTATAACTACGGCATTAATCCGCATTATGGCGAAATAAGAAATGACAAATTGCGGGCAGTTCCCTAAAGCAATTAAAATACGGTCGCCTTTTTGAATACCAAAGTTTTTTAAACCATTGGCAAACCTGTTGATATGTTCTATTAAGCTGCCGTAAGTGATCCGTCTTTCCTCATAGATAATGGCTTCCTTATTTGGATAAAGACGTCCGACTTCAGAGAGCCGTGATACCAGATTCATTTTTTTTCAAACCTCCTTGACATTCCTCGGTGCTTGCCCTTATTACTTCTTCATAATTTAACAAATTCCTGCAAGCATCTTAATTTTACTCATAAATCTATCGAAAAAATAAAGTCATTTAAAGGTGTTTGACAAAGCCGGCTGATGAAGGATAAGATAATTTAAAAAACCGAGAGACGAAGGGAAGGTATGGCTGAATGGAATTTGACCAAGTGGTGCGGGAACGCCGCAGTATAAGAAGATATAAAAAAGATGACCTGCCGGATTCCGAAATTTTAAGCCTGATTGAACTCGCCTCACATGCTCCCAGTTCCGGCGATCAACAGATGTGGCACTTCATTATTATAAAAAATCAGGAAATCAAGGAAAAAATGAGCCAGCTTGTATCACAGAAAATTGACTCGCTTGCCCGGCAGGTTAACGAAAAATTTCAATCGGATCCTAAAAAAATTGTTATGTGGTTTTCCAGGGCCCCGGTGGTTATTGCAGTAAGCGCATTCAAATACCGCACCGTTCTTGATAATATGTTGTTTAAAGCCGGGTATTCCGAATACGAGGTTGATTCTCTGCGCTGCCGTCCGGATCTGCAGTCCATCGGCGCCGCCATACAGAATCTTCTTCTGGCTGCGCATTCCAGGGGATACGGCGGTTGTTGGCTGACAGGCCCGATGGTTGCCAGGCCGGACCTTGAGGAACTATTAGGGGTTAAGCCTCCCCGCAGTCTGGCCGCCCTGGTTGCTTTGGGTTGGTCTGACTATATATCTCCGCCGAGGAATCTCCGTCCGATCGAGGAAATAACTTCTTTCATTAAATGAGGTACTTCCTGAAGAGCTCTTTTTTACTCATGACGAGATGCTTCGGGATTAGTTTCTTCCAATACCTTGTAATACGGCGGTATCCTGAAGGATGAAACATTATTACGACGATACTCTCGTACAGCCTGATCAGTAATCCTTTTAAAGGCGGGAGATCAAAAGAGTGAAATCCTGCCTGCTGACTGCCGCGGTTGATAATGGTCAAGCCGGTTATCGCCTTTATTTCATCGCAGCGGGGATTTGCGGCTATCCATCCTGCGACTGCCGGCAAGTCATGCATGACTTTTTGCTTGGCTAAAAGGCCGAGCGTTAAAAGTTCTTTCTTTTCACCGAACTGTTTGAAAAAGCTGTTATTCAAGTGTAATTCTACAACCAGGTCTCCTCTCTTGAGAATTGTCCCGTCCGGCAAAGGTAATTGTTTGCCTCTGAATTTACGCAGCGCTATCCGGAAAACCGTTGGCCGGCCTTTGTCAGACAGGTCTTTAACGCCCATCAGACGAAGGACGGTATGGTCCCATTTTTCAAATAAAAAGTAGGATAATTTTTTCTTTTTTTCAGGACTCAGCTCTGACAGGGCGGCTGCCTGCAGCCCCCTGTTTTTTATTTCCTGAATCACTATCGGAAGAATTTTAATAACGGCTTCCGGGGATTTTGGAGCGCTGCCCGGTGTCTTGTCACTGTCATGAAAAATTAGCACTGAACCGTTCTTAACCCTGGAAAGAACCCGATTGGCGATTGAACTGGTCGTGGACCCTCTGGTCCAGTCCCAACTCATAAAGGACCATAGCGCGACCTGCTGGCCTTTAAGAAAAAACCAGGAAAATAAATTAAGGACTCCCCAGGGCGGTCTGTAGAAATGCGGGGGTTCGCCGGTTATTTCGGTAATAATGGAGGAAGTCTCCATTAAATCTTTTTTTGTGCCCAACGGGCTGAGAAACCAGGGAAATTTATGGTCGTATCCGTGGCTTTCTATTTCATGCCCCTCCGCCTGGATGCGTTGGAGAATTTCGGGATGTGCCCTGGCCTTTTTCCCAAGGACAAAAAAGCAGGCTTTGGTTCGAGTTTCTTTTAAAATGTCCAGGATGCGGGGCGTATAAAGGATATCAGGTCCGTCGTCAAAAGTTATGAATACTTTATTTTCGTTTCGGGATCCCTGAAAAAATGCGCCGATGTGGAATATCCTGGCCAGAATGGTAGGCATAAAGGCATAAACAAATAAAAAATAGACAATTATCTCAAAAACCAGGTCCATTGAGGGATACCCCCTGCTGTTTGTTAACAAGCATCTTTTCAAACGGACACAGCAAATAGAAAAATGCCGCAATCAGCAAAACACAGGCTGTCATGATTAAAGTAGCGTTAAGCCCAATTCTGCCTGCTACGAAAGCTCCCAGGGCAGGGCCAAAAGTTATTCCCAGACCCTCAATCGTGGCAAATACGCCCCATCCGGTAGCCTGGCTTTCCGGAGGGACAATTCTAGCTAAAAGCGAGTTCCAGGCCGGAAGAACCATGGCGTATGAAAAACCAAGCAGTACCGCTGCACAAATACTTTCCTTGAATCCATGGCAATAAGTCAACAGGATAAGCATCAGGCTGCTTGCCCCGAAACCCGTGGCCAGCAGAGCTTTTAAAGCCAGGCGATCCGCCAGGTAACCCATTGGTAAAAGCGATATAACCGTAGCAGCGCCTCCTATGAGCAGGAGGATGCCGTACTGGCTATGACTAAGAAGTAAACTTTTTTGTGCAAAAATAGGTAAAACAGGCAGGAGAAGACCTGCTGCCAGAGTCTGCAGGAACATTCCCGGAATCAGCAGTCTGGTCAGGTTGCTGGAGGACATTTTCTTGAGCGCATTTAAGAATCCCTGGGGATCTTTAGCTGCTGGTTCCGGCAAATTGCTTTTATTAGCAGCGGCAAACCAGGCGACCGGCAGAGAAAGCGCCCACGAGGTAACGATCAGCCAGTAGATAAGATCATGGCTTTTTGACATGAAGAAATTTATACTGACCATTCCTCCGCCGGCGCCGGCCATCCAGGATGAAAAAACCATGCTGATGCGTGAAGCCCTGTTGGGAATTCCAGCGGGAGCAACCCTGCTTATTACTCCAAGCCATACCGGGGAAAAACCGAAACCAAACAGAGCGCCGCCGCCGATTAATACAGCCGGGACAGGCCAGAGTTTGATTATTAAAAGAGAAAGCAAAGACAGGAACAGGCCGCCTATAAGAATACGGCCTCCCAGACGGTCAAATTCCCAGCCTGCGATAGTTTTAAAGAGAGTTTCAGATAAATATTGGGCCGATACGGTAAGCCCGGCAATTGTAATAGACACGGAAAGATCGTTGACGATCCAGATGGGGAGAAATGTATAAAAGAACGCTCCCCGGGCAAATTCCGTTAAGAACAACAGTAATAGTAAAGATCTCAAAGTTAAACGACCTGTCTTGTTAAAGTAAAGTAAAGTAAAGTAACTTATAAATTATATAACAGGGTTGGTAAATTTGGAAGCTTTCCCGTGTAAAGGAGTATATATCCAGCTTATTGATTATTGTTCCGTTTAACTATATAATTTTATGGAATTAATTCAAACGGGTGAGAATATGCCGGGAAAGAAGCGTCTTTTTCTTTTTATCTGTTTTTCTTTTATCCTTGATATCTTTCTTTTTCCGTTGACGGCTGCCGCCGTAAAAGAGCCCGATACAACAGCTGAAGCGGTTGTCCTGATGGATGCCGGGAACGGACAGGTGCTTTATCAAAAAAATATGAGCAGGCATATGTTTCCCGCAAGTACTACAAAGATCCTTACTGCTGCTATTGCCTTGGAAAAGGGCAATCTGTCAGACAAGGTGACTGTAATGAGAGAGGCTTGCCTGGTTGACGGTTCCAGGATAGGTCTTCAGGAAGGTGAGAAATTAACGCTTGAAGATCTCCTTTATGCGCTGCTGATGGCTTCGGCAAACGACGCCGCCGAAAGTATCGCTGTGCATTTGTCCGGTTCAATAGAGGATTTTGCAGACTTGATGAATGAAAAAGCAAAATCAATAGGCGCTCTGGACAGTAATTTTACCAATCCTCACGGTTTGACGGATCCCAATCATTATACCACTGCCTATGACCTCGCCCTGATTGCCCGCTACGCGATGCAAAACCCGGTTTTTAGAAAAATAGTAAGTACCCGCATAAAGAAAATCAGCAGGCCGGATGCGGATAGATCCATTGGTCCGCCCCAGGAGGATTTGTGGAACCATAACCGCTTGCTGAGCCGGTACCAGGGGGCTACAGGTGTAAAGACGGGCTACACAAACGAATCCGGACAGTGTCTTGCAGCCGCCGCTGAAAAGAATGGCCGGGAACTTATTGCTGTCTTACTAAATGACCAGGCAGGCGCCCTCTATGTAGATGCAGGTGTCCTTTTGGATTATGGTTTCGATAACTTTGTTTCTGATTTAGTGGTCAGGAATATGGAGAAGGTTACCACCATCGGTGTAAGCCGGGGTGTCAGAAAAGTTGATGTTTATACCGGCAGTTCGTTTTATTACAACTTTCAAAAAGGGCAAAAAGAACAAATTGAGCGCAGTGTTGAGCTGTACAACGGAATTAAAGCGCCTTTGGCCGCCGGGCAGGAAATAGGCCATCTGGTTTTAACATCTGGGAGGCAGGAAGTTGGAAAGGTTAAGCTTTTTGTCAAGGAACCGGTAAAAAGTTTGCCGGAAAAGAGTGTAATCATTTTGATCGCCAGCCTGCTGTTAACATTTGCCGCCCGTGAGGTTTATTGCGTCGCCAAACGCAGGAAACGCCGGCTGGGCAGGAGGTACAGGAACTAAGCGTTCAAGGATTTAACGTCAAACATTGACACTGTTTGTTGCCTGACTTTATACTTGTAGAAGAAAATTCGTTTAAAGACAACCTGTAAAAATCAGAATGACCAGCTTATCTTAAGCGGGGAGGCTTTGGTGATGCCCGGCCGCTAATTTATTAAAGGGGGGAAATCTTTTTTCCAAAATAATTAAGGAGGGATAGTTTGGATGGCTAAAATGTCAGAGGAAGTTGTTAAAGCTATTGGCGACTATAAACCGGCCCTGGTGGCGACCGCTGATAAGAACTGCATGCCGAATGTTTCCTTGAAAGGCTCGCTGCGCCTTCTTGATGACGAACGTTTGGCTTTTGTCAACTTGAGATCGCCGCGCACTGTAAAAAATCTGCAGGAGAACCCCTTTATATCTGCCACGGCTTTTGATCCTGCAACCAGAAAAGGGTGGCGCGTCTGGGGCAAGGCTGAAATTGTTACTTCCGGCGAGCTTTTTGAAAAATTTAAAAAGGAATATGCAGAACGTGGGACCATCAACCATGTAATAATAATTAATGTAGATGAAGCCCTTGCTTTTTAATTATTAAAAGTCTGGTCAACTAAAGGACTGGCCCGGGGCCAGTCCTTTATGCTATAATAAAAACCAAATTTGATTAAAGCTTAAAGGGAGGACTTTTCTTGTTTCCTGATCGGTTTGCCGCCGTTGGTTTAACTTTTGATGACGTTTTGTTGGTTCCTTCTGCCTCGGAAGTACTGCCCAAGGACGTGGATGTTTCAACGAGACTGACCCGCAATATAACGTTAAACGTCCCGCTGATGAGCGCTGCCATGGATACAGTTACTGAAGCGCGCCTTGCGGTAGCCATGGCAAGGGAGGGCGGAATTGGTGTAATTCATAAAAATATGCCTGCGGAGCGGCAGGCTATTGAGGTTGACAAGGTAAAAAGATCCGAACACGGGATTATTTCGGATCCCTTTTTTCTTTCTCCGGACAATCTAATCAGCGAAGCCCTTGCGCTGATGGAGCGCTACCGTATTTCAGGCGTGCCGATTACCGTGGGCAAGAAGTTGGTTGGTATACTTACCAACCGTGATCTGCGCTTTGAGAAAGATTTCAACAGGCCGATACGTGAAGTTATGACCAAGGATGATCTGATAACTTCCCCTGTCGGCACTACTATAGAGCAGGCCAAGGAGATACTTCAGCACCATAAGGTAGAAAAACTTCCTATTGTTGATAAGGATTTTAACTTGTGCGGTCTGATTACAATTAAAGATATCGAAAAGGCGCGGCAATACCCTTCCTCCGCCAAGGATAAGCGCAGCAGGCTTTTAGTGGCTGCTGCAGGGGGAATCGGTCTTGATTCGATGAACAGGATAGATGCCCTGGTTGAAGCAGGAGTTGATGCAATCGTTGTTGACTCGGCTCACGGCCACCAGCGTCAGGTGCTCGAAATGGTAAAAGACATTAAAAACAGGCACCCCGGTGTGGATATTATAGCCGGCAATGTTGGTACCGCAGCCGGCACAAGGGCTCTGATCGAGGCTGGCGCAGACGCTGTCAAAGTGGGCATAGGCCCCGGCGCCATTTGTACTACCAGGATAGTGGCCGGTACCGGTATTCCTCAAATTACGGCTATATATGACTGCGCAAGGGAAGCCGCCAAATATGATGTGCCCGTTATAGGAGACGGTGGAATTAAGTATTCGGGCGACATTACCAAGGCAATCGCAGCCGGGGCTGATGTTGTAATGATCGGAAGCCTATTTGCCGGCGCCGAGGAAAGCCCGGGTGACATTGAGATATACCAGGGACGCAGTTATAAGGTATACAGGGGAATGGGATCCCTTGGCGCAATGAAGGAAGGGGGCAGGGACCGCTACTTTCAGGAAGCGCAGTCAAAGATGGTTCCCGAGGGGGTAGAAGGCCGCGTTCCCTATAAAGGCTCGCTTGCGGAGACAGTTTTTCAGCTTATTGGTGGGTTGAAGGCAGGGATGGGTTATTGCGGCGTGAGTAATATTGATGATCTAAAAACCAGGACTTTCTTTATCCGCATCACACCAGCCGGTTTAAGGGAGAGCCATCCGCACGATGTGACTATAACCAAGGAAGCGCCTAACTACAGTTTGAGATAAAAAACAAAATAAATAACAGGTATCAATTATTTAATACCGGAAATCCAGTCTGGTCTATTCGGAAAAGAATATTCTGCTGGATTTTTTATTTACCTGAACTATATTGACATATATTCGGATATAGGACAGATTCCGATCGTTATTCTGCAGATTATGCAGGTAAATAGTGGAATATTTATCTATTATTTTAAAGGAAAGTAGCAATTACCAATTGAATTATTTTATATCAAATTATTTCATTTGGAAGAGGATCTTGGGAAAGGTGGTTTATATATGGCGGGGGAACTTTACTCTCTTAATGATGTCCTTAAAAAAACACTGTTTTTTTTCGAAACCCTGAATGTGGCTGAGTTAACCCCATATGTTCAACAAAAAATGATGCAGGATTATGAACCGTTAAAGGTCGAAGATAAAATAATCCTGTGCTTGCGTCAGCATTCCTGTTTCTTTCGTGATCAAAAGAATTCCTGGCGTTTGAATCTTGAAGGCAGGCGGGAAAACGACGCCTTTTACGCTCTTCTTTTAAAAAGGCAGCAGCCGTTAAACTTGAAGGAGGTTATGCGGGGAGGTAATGCAAAAAACAAGAATAAAAATTTTAAAAGAATCATTGCCGAGGAGACCAGCCTTATTTCCGACGGCCGCTTCATTCAACTGAAGAACGGTCACTGGGGTCTGACGGAATGGGAAGTCGAATCGGCTTTATATTCTTTAAAAGACATGGTCATCAAGTCATTGAAGCTTTATCCCGCCGGCCTGTCAGCCCGGCAGGTATTCGAAATTGTATCTGTCTGGCGTCAAACAAGATTAAAAGACGTTGAAGACATGCTCCGCAAATTCCCCTATTTTCAAAAGGTCGCGGATGGAATCTGGTCCTATGATCCAACTCTACGCGTGGTTTATGAGAGCTTGATGAAAAAATTTCTGAACGTCTTAATCAGGCAAAAAGCATCCTGGTCACGATACAGGGATCAAATGCAGAAGAGAGAGTCTGTCTTAAAAGAAAGGCTGGACGAAATCGCCCTGGCTCATAAAGAAGCGGCCGCCGCTCTGGCTTTGAGGGCTGAAGAAATTGGCCAGCATGAGCAGATGGTTACCCAAATGGCGGAAAAAGACCTGCTGCTCAACCTGCGCAAGAAAGAGATTTTCAGGTACAGGGGGCACATAAACAAGCTTGAAGCGAAAGCGAACAGCATCCTGTACCAGTGCCGGCTTTGGGTGAAAAAGGCGCGTGAAAAAGAAGCTGAGAAATATCAGTATAAAGAGGCGCTGGTTCAAGCCCAGGGAAA
This sequence comes from Firmicutes bacterium UBA5766, assembly GCA_002418775.1. Lineage (GTDB taxonomy): Bacteria > Bacillota > Desulfotomaculia > Desulfotomaculales > Nap2-2B > 46-80. The sequence continues at coordinate 44,783 of DIEU01000058.1, read as the reverse complement.
TATTGAGGCATTACAGGCGCGGCTGCAGCAATACCAGGAGAGGGACAGGGAAAATAAAACCCGTCTGGCTGAGTTAAAAGAGCGGCATACCACAAAGGTAGCCGAACTGCAGACAGAAATAATTGAATTGCGCCAGAAACTCGAACGCACAAAAGAGGTGACCGGCAAGAAAGAAGTTATACTGCAGGAGGAGATAGACACCTTAAACAACAGTCTGCAGGAAGCTTTAAGAAATGAGGAGGATTTGGGGCATTCCCTCCGTTTCCTTCAACAGGATTTAATCAATTCACGTGAGGAATACAGAAGACTGCAGAGGGAATTAAGATCTCCTTTAATCAGACTGGTCTTGAAACTATATGCGTTAATTAAGGGGACACCATACTAAATTATATACCCTGTTACTCTTGCTTAATCCTTTCGTCGGGGTCCTCTTTTGCGCGGTTGCAAACTCTGTCCCAGCGCTTCCTCCAGGCCGGCAAGAAAATTCTCGTCGCCAAGCGGTCGTCCCGTCCGTTCGTGACGTCGCAATACCTGAACGTCCTCTTCCGGAATGTCCCGGATCAGGTATTCTCGCCAGTCTCCAAACATCTCCAGTAACGGCCCGACCCGCACCAACCGGTCTTCACACCCCGCAAGGTGAGCCGCGGCGCTGCTCCAGGGATACTGCCAGGGCTCTTTGACCAGTCCGGCCCGAACGGGATTACGTTCTACGTAGCGGACCGCGGAGTACAGGTGAGTCTCACTCAGCGGAAACGAAGAAAAGCGCCCTTGCCACAAGTGTCCCCTCCAGCATTCCCGTAAGTTCACCCGGCTGGTGTAGCGGCGATGAGTTTCCGCAATCGCCCTGGTTAAAGCCTCTTTCGACGGCGGCACGACGATGAGATGGATGTGGTTGGGCATCAGGCAATACGCCCAAACCTCCATTCTCCACTGGGAACACCATTGTGCCAGCAGATGCAGGTAGGCTTTGTAGTCCTCGTCGCAAAAGAATGTTTGCTGCCGCCGGTTGCCCCGCTAAGTAACGTGATGGGGCACGCCGGGGGCCACAATGCGTGCTATCCTGGCCATAACTTAATCATACTATATTATAGGGATAGTTTTCAAGGATAAAAATAAAATATTTAGTATGGTGTCCCCCTAATTCCTAATTCCCACAAAAAATGTTTTATCAGCAGGAATACTGTCAAAGGCCGGAGAAATATCCTTAATAAATCAATAATTTATTGAAGGGGTATTGTAATAGATGGCAAAAGCTACGCTCAAGGCAGGACAAGGAACTCAGTCTGTATCCGTAATCCCCAAGCCATGGACTCACCAGGTCGCTTTTTGGGGTTTGGCGGGTATCCTTGTTCTGGCGCCCTTTTTCAGAGGTCTGTTTTTTAACACTGACCAGCAGTTTTTTCTTATCTTGGCATCCATCCTGGTTTGGTTTGCCTGGCTTTGGAAACACTCAGAAAGAGAATATACCTTTTTGTCATATCCACTTGATTATTTAATTGCAGCCTTTCCCGTAGTATATCTGTTTTCTGCGGTCAATGCGGCTAATTACGGGTTGGCTCTTGATGAATTTATCAAAAATATCCTTTACTTTTCTGTTTACTGGCTGGTTGTGCAGTTGATTAAAGATGAAAGATCTCTGCACCAGATGCTGAACGCTGTTTATCTGGCAGCTTTCGGTGTGGCCATTGCAGGATTGGCAACCGCCACCGGCCTGGTCTATATTAAGGATGGCTTTTTATACAGCAGGATCTATTCGACTTTCCAATATCCGAACGCCCTTTCAAGTTACCTGGCTATAGCTTTGTTTCTGGGTTTATATTTCTGGCAAAGATACGGCGCTCTGACCATATCAGATACTATTAATGACCGTTTTCTTAAGCAAATACTGCCGGGGTGGCTCCAAAAAATAAAGCTGTATGGTTACCTCTATATCTTAATCAATTTTACTCTTCTGGTTGTCCTTTTTGGAGCCAAGTCACGCGCAGGCCTCTTGGTGGCAGCGGTTGTATTTATTGTTTATCTTGTGATACTTGACTGGTCCAAACGCCTGCCTGTACTGATCAATGTGCTTGTTCCCGGTATTATCGCCTACCCGGTCATCTACAAATTTGTCATACTCGCTCAGGCCAAGCGGATGGGTCTTGCATGGCTGTGGTTCTTTGCAGGGTTGGTTGTCCTTGCCGTTTTACAGTATTTATATAACTTTATGCTGGACAAGGGTATGCTTACGTGGTTGAAATCCCGTCAGAAGACGAAATGGACCCTGGCGGGTACGGGAATTGTAATCATAGCTGCTGCAGCAGTTGGCGCAGCCTTGAATCCGGGATTGATCAAGCAGATAGCTTCTTTCAGTTACTTGCGGAATGCTTTTGAAAGGTTCTACTTTGTCCAGGATGCGCTGGACATGATTAAAGCCCGCCCCTTGCTCGGTTGGGGAGGAGGGGGATGGGAAGAGGCCTATCGTTCCTTCCAGAATTACTTATATAATTCTACACAAGTGCACAGTTACTACTTTCAAGTAGCTGTCGAGACAGGGATTATAGGACTGCTGGTTATTTTGGGCATTTGGGCGGTGTTTCTTTGGACGGGTCACCGCGTTTACCGCACGTCACCGCCGGACAGTAATCGCCGGATACTGGCTGTATCGTTGTTTGCCGGCGCTGTTGTGGCCGGTGGACATGCCTTAATAGATTTTAACCTTTCTTTATCCGCCTTAACTATGGCTCTGTGGATGTTATTTGCCTGTATGCGGTCTTTGGAAACCATGCCCAAGGCTGATCAGGTCTTTGATCAAGGTCAGCTAGTGTTGCCGGATTTATCAGGGAGACAATCTAAAGAAATTAAGGAAAGCGCCAGCAGAAGAAAGAAGCGCCGGAAGGCCGACGAATCCGGGAAACAACCGGCTGTCTCAGCAAGAAATTCAAAACCCCTAAACCCGGTTATATTAAGTGTTTCTTCATTTGCTTGCTTGTTATTCTTTTTGTTGGGAATGAGTCTTGCATCAGCCAGTATGTATTTTTCTAAAGCAGCAGAACAGTCACAAAATATACAAAAACAATTACAGTATGTTCAGTTGGCCGCAGCCCGGAACCCATTATACGCCGAATACCGCTTAAGACTGGCCGGTCTTTATTTCAATGAAGGTAATTATCAAAAATCTTCAGATGAAGCCCGCCGCGCTTCTCAGTTGAGCCGTTACAGCTCTTCCTGCAAACAGGATCTGTCTACCTTATCTGCGTATACGGGAAAGTTCGACCAGTCATTAAGCTATGCCAAACAGGCGATAGAACTCGCTCCGTATAACATTTCAGGTTATGAGAATCTTGCCAAAACTTGTGCCGCTATTGGAAGATCTGAACTTTCTCAGGGTAAGAAAGAATCAGCCCGGTCGTATCTACAGGAGACTCTCAAAGTGCCTTCGCTTATAAATAACCGGTTGTCCGGCCTGAGCGCGGATGAAAAAAAGTTGTGGAGAGATGGTCCCATGTTGTCTGTCACTCCTGGTATACAGCTATATGAAGGTCAATCATACTTGCTTCTAGGCAATCTAGCCGAGGCCGAAAAGTATTTACAAAATGCCGCTGCGGATGACCAGAACAAAGGCGAGGCTTTTCTCTGGCTGGCCCTGCTTAAAGATAATCAGGGGAAAGAACAGGAATCAAAAGATTTCCTGGAAAAGGCAACGGCGATAGATCAATCATTCAGCCAGGCATTTCAACAGTTAAAATTCTTGATTCCGGGTTCGAAGGTAAGTATTACGTCGAGTGAGATCCCCGTAACAGCCCAAGTTCAGTAGCAGGCAGACGACATACTGCAACAGGCCGGGAAGAAATATAGATAATATAGGGAGCCGCCTTGGAGGCCGGGGCTTTTTGAAAAAGATAAAAATACTTTATGTGATCACCCTTTCAGAACTTGGCGGTGCGCAAAAAATACTTTATTATCTAGTCAGCAGCCTTTTTCAGGATAATTTTGAAATTACAGTGGCCTGCAGTCCTGGAGGAGAACTGGTTAAATGGTTAAAAGAGCTTGATACAGTAAAAATTGTCGAGCTTCCCCAACTGCGCCGCAGAGTTTCTTTATTGAATGATCTGAGCGCTCTATGGAAACTTAACCGGTTGATGGCCGGAAGTAGCTTTGACATAGTCCACTGCCACAGTTCGAAAGCGGGTATACTTGGCAGGGCGGCGGCTTTTCTGGCCGGGACAAGGAAAATACTTTTTACCGTTCACGGTTGGGGGATTACTCCGGAACAGGGCAGGTTAAAGCAATTTATTTATACGGCGGCGGAAAAAGCGGCCGCAGTTATAAGCTCAAACCTGGTCTGTGTATCAAAAGCGGATTTCAATTGGGGTATAAGGAGACGTATAGCTCCTTCAAAATTGACTGTTATATATAATGGAGTCCCCTGTTACGGTTTTTTAAATACGGGTTTACTGAGGGCTGAACTGGGCCTAAGCGCCGATGATCTTCTGGTTGGAACTGTCTGCAGGTTGAGCGCACAAAAAAACCCACTTTATTTTCTGGAGTTAGCGGCTGATTTGTTATCTGCCGGCAGCAGACCAAACATATATTTTGTCCTAATCGGGGACGGACCCTTGAAAAATGAGTGTGAGGACTACATAAACTTAAAATGTTTGCAGAAGCGAGTTTTCCTCCTGGGAAGCAGGGAAAACGCCGCTTCTTTAATGGGGGATTTTGATGTATTCTGCCTGTTTTCACTCTGGGAAGGGCTGCCGCTGACTATAATAGAGGCTATGTTAAACAGACTGCCGGTTTTGGCCAATATTATCGGGGGTATTCCGGAGTTGGTTGCGGACGGAGAAACAGGATTTTTAGTTGACCCCGGAGATAGAAAACAGGCCTTAAAAAAGCTGATTAGGCTGTTGGAAGATCCTGAATTGCGCAAACAACTAGGCATTTCAGGGTATCATAAGGCAAAAAGCGACTTTTCGCTTGCCCGTATGGTACAGGATTACAAACTGCTTTACCACAATTCTTAAAACGTAGGCAGTTGACCTCCTTAAAGCAAGTTAATTTTCAGGGTAGAAAGAACGGGTGATAAAATGGTATCTGTGTTGCGTATTGATAAGGAAGGAACCTGGTATGCTGATTATAATCCTATAATACACCGCAAAATATTGATGCTTTTTGCGGAAAATCTGCAAAAAGATGAAAATGGCGGTTTTCTGGTCTGCCTGGGCAACGAATCCATGCCTGTGGAGGTTGAAGAAACACCTTTTGTCATGGCTGGGGTTGTTCCGGAGAACGAGACATTAAGAATCCTGTTAGCCGATGGAAGAGATGTTGAACTTCCGGACGGGCCGATAATTCTAATTGGAGATGTGCCTTATATCACCCTGAGATGGCCTGAAGACACACGTGTTTCCAGATCAGCGTGGTGGTCCCTGACGAATTACTTAGAGGAAGCTGATGAACCGGAAAAGGTGATCTACGGGCAGAAGATATGGCCGATCATTAGAAAAAAGGACCTTATCGAGACATAAAGGTAGGGTAGTTATTTTCAGGATAATAATTTTCAGGATAAATTAACTTAAGATTCCCGCCTGCATAAGTTAAAATAACTCTAGTTATGAATATGTTTAAAATGCGAATACTAAAACCTTTTCTGCCTTATCTGCTGGCCGCCGGAGATTTGCTGCTGGTTTTCCTGGGGTACTTTCTTGCTTTTGTCATTCGCTTCCCTGTTGAAGTGCCGGTATTTAACTGGCAGCCGTTCATCAGAGTTTTCCCCTGGATTGGAACGGCAACCCTGGTTCTGTTCGGCGGGCTGGGCCTATACCGGGGGCGTCGGAACGGACCCTTATCCATGATCGGGGGGGTCGTTACCGGTATAGCTGGTGTTATGATAATAACCATGGCGCTTACTTTCTGGTTTCGTGGTTTTGCCTTTCCGCGCAGTGTGTTAATCCTGGCTATGTTCATCCAGGCGCTGCTAATCTGTGTCTGGAGGTATCTCTTTTGGTATTTCGAACGCTGGTTATACGGGCGGCAGGAGTTGCTGGTTATCGGACGCGACCTGGAAGTTCCGGGGATGCTTGAAAAGTTGGTCTGCCCGCCAGGGTCCTGGTTTGGAATTCAGCAGGTGATTTCACCGGAAGATATTGATCAGCTTCCAGTTTTGCTAAAGAAGGCTAACGCAGTTTTACTTTCACCCTTGATTTCCCGGGAGATCAAGGCCAAAGTTTTGACAGCTTGCCTGGAAGCGCGCCGGGAAGCTTTTCTAGTGCCGGACCTGTATGATATAATGCTTAGCCGCGGCAGCATGCTCCAGCTTAATGACCTGCCTGTTGTCGAGGTTCGGGACATTCGGTTATCAATATTGCAGAAGGCTGCAAAAAGAGGGACTGACTTATTTTTCGCGTTATTATGCTTTATTATCATGGCACCGGTTCTGGTCGCCTGCGTTGTTGTTGTTGCGGTGAGTTCTCCGGGGCCGGTGTTCTATATACAGGAGCGGATAGGACTGAAAGGGAAACCATTTTTACTGTATAAGTTTCGCACTATGGTTCACGATGCAGAGAAACACACCGGGCCCGTTTTATCGGCTGAAAAGGATCCCCGGATAACCCGTGCGGGTAAATTTTTAAGGTCTACCCGGCTGGATGAACTGCCTCAATTATTAAATGTTATTAAAGGAGATATGAGCATCGTGGGGCCAAGGCCGGAAAGATCCTTCTTCGTTGAACAGTTTGTCAACGAATTGCCGGATTATCAGTACCGTTATCTTGTAAAACCTGGTCTTACAGGAATGGCTCAGGTTTTTGGAAAGTATACCACTTCAGCGGAAGACAAATTAAGGTTCGACCTTTACTATATACGGCATTATTCTCCGGTACTGGATTTAAAGATTATTCTGCAGACTATCCCCGTGGCTATTGGCGGAGAGACGGCAAGCGGCTTAAACGAAAAAAGCAATAAGAAGATCAGCCATCAGGCCCCATAAAAAAGGATTTTATAAAACAAAGGGCTGCTTTACTGGCAGCCCTCGGCGTTAAATTCCTTTGTTAATTTACTCAACGCACGTTTCTCAATTCGCGATACATACGATCGCGATATTCCAAGTTTCTTGGCTATTTCACGCTGTGTGTCATGCCTGCCGCTTCCCAGGCCGAAGCGAAGTTCCAGCACTTTCTTTTCCCTTTTGTTTAGTTTGCATACTTTTTCCAGCAGCCTTTTTCTCTCGAAAAGGTTTTCTACTGTCTCAGCAACAATTTCCGAGTGAGTACCAAGTACATCAATTAAAGTGATCTCGTTTCCTTCCTTATCCAGCCCTATAGGGTCATAAAGCGAAACTTCCGAGCGTACTTTCTTGATAAATCTCAGGTGCATCAATATTTCATTATCGATGCAGCGCGCCGCATAGGTTGCCAGACGTGTTCCCTTTGAAGAGTTGAATGTTTTAATCGCCTTAATCAATCCTATTGTCCCGATTGATATTAAGTCGTCTAAATCCTCACCGGTATTGTCGTATTTTTTTACGATATGCGCTACAAGCCTTAGGTTGTGTTCAGTGAGCTTGTTTCTTGCCTCCTCGCTTCCTTTGGTAAGTTGAACCAGGCATTTCTTTTCCTCTTCTTCGGAAAGAGGCTGAGGAAAAGTATTGTTGGCAATGTATGATACCAGCAGCAAAAGACCATTTACTAACGACAGAACTGCCAAGGTCCATAAGCCTGGTAGCACTATGCCACCTCCCATAAAATATTAAAATGCATTTAATATTATGGAGATGGCTTTAAAAGAGTGTCTGTCCGGATAATATTTTTTAAATAAATTCGCTTGCCTCGCGGACGATCTCCTTTAAGGGAGGAATGTTTGCGAACCACTCCCTGCCTGTTATTTCATTGGCGTAGGCGCAGTAAAGCAGCCCGATAAGGTCTTTCAGCCTTGCCGGTAGTTTTGGAGGCATAACCTGAAAATCATCTTTCCAGGTTATGCTATTTCTTTTCTTGGCTTCTTCAATGCGCCGGTACCAGTCCGTGTTCCTGTAATAAATCCTGGCTATTTCTTTGCTGACGGGAACTCCCTGAAAAGTAAAGCGGCATTCATCCAGCGTGCCCATTACATCAACAATAGTTAGTTTTCTATTTTCATCAAATCCGATTTCGATTTTTCCATCTTCATTATTTAGTCCCAGCCTGCCTGCTTCTTGAGTGATCAGTTCACTTATGTAAACGGTTATTCTCTTTATATCTTCAATTTCTTGATTATCCAGGCCGGCAATCTTCATTGCCGTGTTCCAGTCGATATAGCGGTCGCTTGACTCCAGTTTGGTCGAAACGTCAAGGAAAGGTTTTTCGAGGACCGTGCCAGGCGCGGGCGTGTCTTTCAATCCGAGGTCTTCAGGTTTTAAGCCGCCTTCCTTAATCCTTTTAAACACGCTGGAACCTTCCGGCAGTGAACGCCGGTAGATTATTTCCAGGGGGATAAGAAAATTGGCTCCTTCCAAACGGTAAGCCGAATAATCATATTCGTTATTTTTTATTGTGGGTTCGATAACCCTGAGCAGGCTTACTTTCATGGAATTAGACGGACCGGACAGTTCGGACAGCCTTTTTGTCTCTCCATTTTCAATAACCCCAAGATAGTGTGTTTTGATTCCCTTTTCCTGAAGCCGTTCAAAAAAATATGCGCTTACAAGGCAAAGGGAAGCGCCTTTGTTTTCGATTTGATCCGGCATTTCCCCCCAGTCAAAAACAGAGTACCGGTCTGAAAATGAGAAAATGCCGGTTCCGCTGCGGTCTTTAACAGCCGGCGTACAAACTGTAAGGTCCTTCACACTGCCCAAAATCTACACCTCATTCCGAAAAGTCTATTACCTGATGGTATCAGAAGCGCTTATTTAAGTCAAACAAATCTGTAAGGCGCAACACGGTATAAAGCAGGTAGAATTTACCGATAATATATAAATACAGCCTGATTTGTAGGAATATACCATAAATAAACAATTCGGGGCTTTTTTCTTGACTTGCAGGTGAAGCGCAAGATAAAATTGGTTAAGATTCAGGTCACTTTTTATACTGTTTGTAATATAGTTTATAGTATAGCTAAGGGATAAATACTTCTTTGTCCTTGTTTTGGCGCGTGCTCTTTAGTGAAGCCTGCTAAAGCTCCTTTAATAATGCCTTTTCACACCGGAAGGGAATCAAATGCAGGGATTATTCCAACCTTTAATGCAAACGGATCAATTTAAGAGATTAAGCCAGGGTCTGGACAAGCAACTTAAACGTCAAGCGGTTATTGGTCTGTCGGGTTCCCAGCGAAGTTTCTTGATCGGGGGAATTGCACGCCGGCGGAATGTCCCGGTACTGGTTGTGACGCCCGGGGACGCCGAAGCGATTGCCCTGGTTGATGAACTTGCTGCTTTCTTACCCGAAAGCAGGATTTGCTATTTCCCTACCTGGCAGTTGCTGCCCTTTCAGGTTCTGGCCCACGACCAGGAGGCGCCTTCCCGGAGGCTGGAGGTTCTGGGAGCATTGGGCGGGGGAGATAACGTGATTGTTGTTTCCCCAATCGAAGCCCTGCTGAGAAGGCTGTCCCCGCCGGATGTTTTCCTGAATACAAAAATCCGTATAAAAGTTGGGGAAAAGGTTGATTTGAGGGAACTCAAGCTCAGGCTTTTAGACTTTGGTTATGAATATGTTGATTTGGTTGAGGGAAGGGGTCAATTCAGCAGCAGGGGCGGTATTATTGATATATTTCCCTTAAATTTTAAGCGTCCTTTCAGGATAGAATTTTTTGACGAAGAAGTGGATTCAATCAGGTTTTTCGATGAGGAATCTCAGAGGTCTGAAGAGAACGTTCAGGAAATAACCTTCTTTACCGCCAGGGAATTGGTATCCAATAAGGAAATCAGGGCAGCGGCGTTAAAAAGGATAGAAGCTGATTATCAGAACCAGTTGAACAAACCTAAGCGGGCCGGTTCCAGTGAAGCGGGCGATAACCTCGTTGAGTTTGCTGAAGCAATTATCCTGCAACTGCAGGAGGGATTTTATTCACCGGGATGGGAGCAGTTGCTGCCCTATTTTTACCCCCGGCCTGTAACTCTGTTTGATTATTTGCCCGCAGACTGTCCAGTCTTCGTGGATGATCCGGTAAGAATAAAAGAAATTGTTGAAAGTATCGGCAAGGAACGGGAACAGATCTATACGGAACTGATGATGAACGGAAAGGTTCTTTCCATGCAGTCCGGCGGTTACGTTGACTGGCGCTATATTGAGGAGGCTTTAAGCCGTTTCCGGATTATCTGCCTGTTTTTGCTGCAAAGGCAATCACAGGACGTGATTTTCCAAAACATTGTGTCTTTTACTGCAAGGAGCAAAAGGGTTTTTCACGGGCATTTGGAAACTCTTTTTGAGGAAATAAAACATTTTATTAAAATGAACTACTTAATTGTCCTGGTAATTGGAGGCAAAAAACGCGCCCTCCATCTGCAGGAATCCTTAATTGACGCCGGAATTAACCCCTTTACAACAGAAGACCTGAATCAGGAATTAAAGTCCGGACAGGTTGTTCTAACAACAGGCGCTTTAAAAGAGGGATTTGAGTTTATTTCCTGTAACCTGGTGGTGATTACGGAAAAAGAAATTTTCAGCCGCCCGGTGAAAAATCAAAGGGAGCGGCCACGGCGCTCAAAACACCTGGAATCGTTTGCCGATTTAAAGATCGGCGATTTTGTGGTTCATCAAAATCATGGAATCGGCCGTTACCAGGGAATAGTCTCCCTGGAAATAGAGAGTATTCAAAAGGAGTACCTGCTTGTTCAGTACGCTGGGGAAGACAGGCTGTATGTGCCGACGGATCAGGTAGGCCTCGTCCAAAAATACCTTGGCGCGGAAGCGGAGATTCCCCGGTTGTCACGTTTGGGTGGGAGCGAGTGGTCTCGTGTCAAGGGCAGGGTAAAAGAAGCTGTTCGTGAAATGGCGGGGGAACTGCTGGCTTTATACGCCGCCCGCCAAAAACTGCCCGGGTATGCTTTTAATCCTGACACTGTTTGGCAGCGCGAATTTGAGGCTTCTTTTCCTTATGAAGAGACCCCCGATCAGCTGAGGACCGTTGAGGAAGTTAAAGCTGATATGGAAAAAGTAAGGCCGATGGACAGATTGCTATGCGGTGATGTCGGCTACGGTAAAACAGAGGTTGCTTTAAGGGCCGCCTTCAAGGCTGTCACGGAGGGAAAGCAGGTTGCCGTACTGGTCCCTACTACTATTCTTGCCCAGCAGCACTACAATACCTTTACGGATCGTTTCAACGGTTTTCCGGTTTCAGTTGAAATGCTCAGCAGGTTTCGTTCCGCCCAGGAACAAAGGCAGGTAATTTCCGATTTAAGCTCCGGTAAGGTGGATATAGTCATCGGCACTCACCGCCTCGTTCAGGAAGACATTGTTTTCAAAGATTTGGGCCTGGTTGTAGTTGATGAAGAGCAGCGTTTTGGGGTTGCTCATAAAGAAAGGCTCAAGAAAATAAAGGAAAATGTTGATGTGCTTACCCTGACAGCTACTCCAATTCCCCGCACCCTGCATATGTCGATGGTTGGCGTGCGTGACACAAGTCTGATTCAGACCCCGCCCGAGAACCGTTTTCCTGTTCAGACCTATGTCCTTGAAGAAGACGCCGTGCTGATCAGGGAGGCAATCCGCAGGGAAATTGGACGCCGGGGCCAGGTTTATTTTGTCCACAACAGGATTGTCGACCTTGACAGCGTCGCCTGTTGGCTGCAGGGGCTTGTTCCCGAGGCAAGGATCACCGTTGCCCACGGTCAGATGCGTGAAGATGAACTGGAGCAGGTTATGTTTGATTTCGTTAATTACGAATATGATGTTTTAGTCTGTACAACGATTATTGAAAACGGGATGGATATATCGAATGTAAATACACTGATTGTCAAGGATGCGCAAAATCTCGGTCTTGCCCAGTTATACCAGCTTCGCGGGAGAGTGGGCAGGTCAAACAAACTGGCCTATGCTTACTTTACTTTTCCCAGGAACCGGATTATTTCCGAAGTGGCGGAAAAAAGGCTGGCGGCGATTCGTGAGTTTACAGAGTTTGGTTCCGGTTATAAAATAGCCATGAAGGATTTGGAAATCCGCGGCGCAGGAAATTTGCTTGGGCCTGAACAGCACGGCCATATCGCTGCAGTCGGATTTGAACTTTACTGCCGTTTGCTGGAAGAGGCTGTCCTGGAAGCCAAAGGTGAAACTGTCGTTCGTCCGGTTGACACCTCCGTAGAAATGCCTGTTGAGGCTTATATTCCGGGCAGCTATGTTCCTGACCCCGATCAAAAAATTGATCTATACCGCCGTCTGGCCTCCTTCCGCAGGGAGGATGAGGCGCTGGACCTGGAGGAAGAACTGGTTGACCGTTACGGGGATCAGCCGGAGCCGGTGCGCAACCTTTTAATGATCGCGAGGTCCAAAGCTCTGGCCAGTCAGGTTGGGGTAAAAAACCTTACCGGACATGCAGGCGGCTACCGGATGCAGTTTCACGGCCAGCACTCCTTAAGCGGTGAAAAACTGGTCGATATTGTCCGCCATTATCAAAATCAGGTCAAATTCAGCAACTCCGACGGATTTGAAATCAGGTTGAAAACGAGGATTTCTCCTTTGGACCCTGTCAGTTACCTGGCTTTTATTGAGGACTTTCTGCGCCGCCTTTTGTAAACCTTAAAAGAAGCCTGCTAAATAAAAGCTTGCCTGACCTAAAGGGATAATTTAGAATATGGATAGAAGTTGCTTAAAAGCGAATAACATTGGATTTTTCCGAAACCTGAAAATTATTTCGTAGGTATTGGTAAAAAATGAATAACCATCTTTCCCTTGTTATATACTATCAATAAAGGATCTATTGCTCAGTTTTAAAAAACAAGGAGGGAGGGTGATCCGTGAAAGCAACTGGTATTGTCCGTCGTATTGATGATTTGGGTCGAGTGGTAATCCCGAAAGAGATCCGCAGAACCTTACGTATCCGTGAGGGCGATCCTTTGGAGATTTTTGTTGACAGAGAAGGTGAAGTGATCCTAAAAAAATATTCACCTATTGGGGAATTAGGGGACTTTGCCAAAGAATATGCCGATTCGCTTTATGAAGCTTTAGGGCATATCGCCTGTATTGCTGACCGGGATACGATAATTGCCGCCGCCGGCGCTCCTAAGAAAGAATATCTTAATAAGCCGATTGGCCCTGCTCTTGAAAAGGCTATGGAAGAGCGCAGAACAGTGGTGATTAACAATCCCGGGGAGGATCCGTTTTGTAAAGAATGTATGATTATAGATAATGGTGAATGCAAGTATTCTTCAGAAGTAATCGCGCCGATTATTTGTGGCGGGGATCCTATCGGGGCTGTAATTCTGGCTTCAAAGGAACCGGAAAAAAGAATGGGTGAGCTGGAGCTGAAACTGGCCGAAACGGCAGCCGGGTTTTTAGCCAAACAAATGGAGCAATAAAAAGAAAGGTGGCCGGAGGCCACTTTTTTAATAGGATTCTAAGCGACCAAATAATTACTTACCATTAGGGGCTTGTATATCCATTCGTTAAAAGATAGATAACCGAAAACCTTCTTTTTGAGGGCAAAGGAGAGAAAAAAATAATGTCTTCGGCGTCTTGCCAGAGGGAGGTCCAAGCACCGCACAAACAAAAGGCCCGAATAACGATTGTGGGATTGGGTCCCGGGAATCCCGGGCAAATTCCCCTAATGGTTTGGGAAGCCTTAAAGCAGGGTGAGCGGATACTTCTTCGTACAGGAGAGCATCCTGTCGTGCCGTGGTTAAAGCAGCAGGGAATCAATTTCAACACTTTCGATAACTTATATGAAGCCGGAACTGACTTTCAGGATGTTTATAGACAAATAGCTTCCGGTGTGCTTGAGCAGGCCGGCCGGGGATCTGTTGTTTATGCGGTGCCGGGCAGCCCGTTTGTTGCGGAAGAAACAGTGGAGCTTATTGTTCAGCAAGCGGCTTCCTTAAACCTGGATGTTGATGTTATTCCGGCAATGAGCTTTCTTGACGCCACAATAGCAGCTTTAGACATCGACCCTTCAAAGGGACTTCTTATTCTGGACGGCTCCTCTTTTAAAGGAAAACTTCCCCAGCCAAATATAGGAAACATAATACTTCAGGTATACAACCGTCTTGTTGCCTCAGATATCAAGCTGGTTCTGATGGAAAGCTATCCGCCCGATTACAAGGTTATTATTGTCAGGGCCGCAGGAGTCCCTGATCTTCAAAGAGTTGAAGAGCATCCTCTGTACAGGATAGACCGCCTGGACTGGATAGATCACCTGACCAGTATTTATCTGCCGCCCGGTCCGGAAACCGTAAAAGCCCGCTGCCCCATGGACCGGCTTGTTGAGATAATGGAGACCCTGCGTTCTGAGAACGGCTGCCCCTGGGACAGGGAGCAGACACACAGGACTCTGCGAAAGTATGTCCTGGAGGAGGCATATGAGGTTGTTGACGCTATAGAGCAGGAAGATGTGTATAAAATATGTGAGGAACTGGGAGACTTATTATTGCAAATTGTTTTTCATTCCCAAATTGCCAGGGAGGAAGGCGCTTTCGATCTTAATGACGTAATTGCCGGGATTATTAAAAAAATGATTGAAAGACATCCCCATGTATTTGGCAATGTTGTAGTGGCGGACAGCTCTGAAGTAGAATTGAACTGGGAAATGATCAAAAACAGGGAGAAAAAAACAACTCCCGGGGATTCAATTTTAGACGGGGTCCCCAAATACCTCCCGGCTATCGTACGGGCAGGTGATGTACAAGCCAAGGCGTCTAAGGCCGGGTTTGACTGGACCGATTACCGCGGGGCAATGGAAAAGGTTAAGGAGGAACTGAAAGAACTGACCTTGGCTATTGCGGAGAACTCTCCTGATGAGATGGAAGCAGAAGTCGGAGACTTGTTTTTCGCCCTGACTAATCTCTCCCGCCTTCTCGGAGTTGATTCTGAGGTGGCCCTTTCCGGGACGGTAAACAGATTTACTAACCGCTTCCATTATATTGAAGAAAAAGTCCGGATCAGCGGTAAGGAGATTTCCGAATTTTCCCTGGATGAGTTGGATGTATGGTGGGAAGAAGCAAAAATAGTTGAAAAGAATAAAAAAAAGTAGGAAATATTTTCTTGGCGGAAGGAACTTGTAATTATTATAGCGAATAATAAAATATACCAAAATCCAATGAGGGGGGTATTTATGAACAAGGCGGAACTAATTGCACAGGTAGCCGAAAAATCGGATCTTACTAAAAAAGATGCGGAGAGGGCGGTTTCAGCCCTGATTGAAACTGTCGAAGAAGCTCTGGTAAGGGGTGACAGGGTTCAGTTGGTAGGGTTTGGTACATTTGAGATCAGAGAACGTGCTGCCCGTAAGGGCCGCAATCCCCAGACGGGGCAGGAAATCGACATCGCCGCTACCCGTGTGCCTGTGTTTAAGGCTGGAAAAGCGTTAAGAGAAGTAATTTCCTGAATTTAGGCATCTTTGGAAGCAATTTCATTTTTTTTTTTGGTGATATTGTGAGGGTAGATAAATACTTGAAAGTTTCCCGGTTGATCAAGAGAAGAACAATAGCCAAAGAAGTGTGCGATCGGGGACTGGTCAGTATAAACGGGCGTGCGGCAAAAGCAGGCGCCGATATTAAGAACGGCGATATTGTTGAGATCAGCTTGGGGCGGCGCCGGCTTAAGATTGAAGTCTGCATGTTGGCGGAGAATATGCCTGCCAAGCTGGTTTCTCAAATGTATAAAGTCCTTGAAGACAGGAAAACAGGAAACGGGCAGGAAGATTACCTGTAGGGGCTAAAAGCCCCTCTTTTATTACCTTTTCATTACCTTTTCATAGTAATCAAGAGCTTTTTAAAGAGATCTGGTGGTCTTCTTTTTTTTTGTCCGTTTATTATCATTGGTTGACTATTTTGGATTATTACAGTATTTGCCCGATAATGCTATAATTAACATATATTACCATTATGGGAGGTGGTGTTATATGAGGGACGGTGCGCTTATTTAGTTCCCTGAAAAGTTTCTTAAAAAGATACCTTAAGTGAGGGCGCCTTGCCCAAAATAATGTCCTTAACCTGAAGGACAATTTTAGTAACAAAGGTTATCTTTTTTAGAGCGGAAAAAGCTGGCAGGAGGTGTTAGGCTACCCTTTAGTGAACACATATTTTTTTTCCTCCGGGTTAAGAATAAAAACACTTAATTAGTACGAGGAGGAAAAGAAATTGAAGCAACGGTTTACTGGGATGCTGGTCGTTAGTTTTATACTCTGCCTTCTGATGACGGCGTGCGTCCGCCAGGTTTCCCGCAAGCCGGTTCCTGGCGCCCCGCGTGAAGAACCAACTATCTCGATTTACGTGAGCGAGACCGGGCAAAAAAAGCAAATTAAGCTTGAGGACTATGTAGCCGGCGTAGTGGCGGAGGAAATGGAACCCGCTTGGCCGGTAAATGCCCTTGCAGCCCAGGCAATCCTGGCCAGAACCTTTACGATGGAAAACATCCAAAGCGGTCGGGTGCGTCAACTGCACGGTACCGATGTATCCACTGATGTACAGGAATCTCAGGCCTATAATTCTTCAAGAATAAACGATCGTGTGCGCCAGGCTGTGAAACTTACCCGGGGTAAGGTGGTCACTTATAATGGTCAGTACATTAAAGCCTGGTTCAATGCCTGCGATGGAGGGGTTGCAGCCTCTGCGGCCGAGGGGCTCGGTTATACCAAAACGCCAACTCCCTACGTAAAAGCGGGAGTAAAAGATAACTGCCTGTCCATCACAAAACCTGAGAATCGCCTGTGGGAAAAGCGGATACCGATCGAACAGGTTCGCCAGGCGGTGAAAAAAGTAACCGGAAAGGATGCCGGGGCTATTGAATCCGCAAGAGTCGTAAAACGAGGTCCTTCCGGAAGAGTTGAGCAGCTGCAACTTGGAAACGTTACGGTAAGCGCGCCTGCTCTGCGGCTTGCCATAGGCAGTGAGTTGATGCGTTCCACTTTACTTACCGGAGTGGCGGTTAAAGAAGGTTCGTTGGTTCTTAATGGAAGAGGGTTCGGGCATGGGGTAGGGATGTGTCAGTGGGGAGCTAAAAAGCTGGCTGAAGAAGGTTCGTCACCGGAAGATATTGTAGGTTTTTATTATAAGGATATACAAATCCGCAAACTCTGGGAATAACACAGTGGCCTTTGAAGGCCACTTTTTTTGCGCATATTTCCCCTTCTCTGAGGCATAAAAATATATAAATTTCCCTGATGTAAGTTGATTGAGATACAATTTATGTAAGGAGAAGGTTTAAATGGAGGAACAGGCCGGAAATAAAGTTATGCTCACCGACCGGAAGAATCTCGCGCTGGCAGGTGTTAGGCATGTAGAAAAATTCAACGATGATGAGATTATGCTGGATACCAATATGGGTATTTTATCTCTCAAAGGAGAAGGCCTAAGCATAACTCAGCTTGATTTGGAGAAAGGCACGCTTGCCGCCCAGGGATTTTTTGCGCTAATCCAGTTCAAGGAGAAATCCAAAACTATCCAGGGGTCCCGGGAAAAGAATAAAATATTCGGCCGCTTCAGCAAGTGACGGTGGTAATAAATGGCCTTGAGTGAGAGCTTGTTTGCCTTCGCCTGTATTGTTGGAATCGGGCTGCTGGCCGGAACGCTGTATGATTTATACAGGACTTGCGGCAGAATTTTATATATCAAAAAAAGAGCTGTTTTTATAGGTGACCTCCTTTTTTGGTTATTGTTAACCGCGGCGACAATTGTTCTTCTTCTTCTGGCTAACCAGGGTGAAGTGCGCTTTTATGTCCTCCTGGGGTTGGCCCTTGGGGTCTTGTTCTATGCAAAGCTTTTAAGACGGTTTTTTTATTTAACTTTTTACAGAATTTTTATCCTGCCAGTTTCCGGTTTCCGGTATATTATTAGAACATTCAAACGGATTTGTAAAAAATTTTCTTAATGTAGAAGGATTTTATTTTCAAATAAAGAATATTAAAATTAAAATGTCAACAAGTTGTACAAGTTTTGTGGATAATCGGGGTAATATCCTTGCAAATAGAAATTCGGGGCGTTGAAAAACTGAGTTTTCGCGAACGCCAGGTGGTTATGCTGAAAGAAATGGGGCATTCCAACGAGCAGGTTGCTCAAAAACTTCGCCTGAGCGGCAGTACAGTGGCAACATTGTTTAATCGTGCCCGCAATAAAGGATATGAGGTAGTCATAGTGGTTCGCGGAAACCTGGGGATTTTCAGTGTAGACGAAGAGGAGGAAAGGGAATCTTGATTCCGCCAATCCACCGGCAGAAAAAAGAAAAAAACAGCTCACTTAGAATCCTTTCCGGATATAAGAAAAATTTCCGTTTTTCTGTTAGCAAAATCTCGTCTATAATTCTTATTATCCTGCTTATTTACCTTGTTGCTTCAATTACGCTGCAGTTTAAAAAGCTCTATTCAATGCAGGACGATATGAAGGAAGTTCAAAAAAAGGTGGACGAGCTTCAGGAAAAGAATACTCAAATGCGTAAGCAGTTAAAACTTGTTCAGTCAGATCAGTATATTGAGCAGATGGCAAGAGAGAAATTAGGGTTGGTTAAGTCCGGCGAGTCCCGGATCATAACCACACAATCAGATAATCAATAAAGATAATCTCTTGACACCTTTTTATTCTCCTGCATATAATTTAATAGGTCTTTTCTGGCTTTAAGGAGGATATCTAAAAAGGGTTATTATGCCGGCTAAATTAGGGAGTGTTATAGAAGGGGTCGTCAAGGGGATCACTAATTTTGGTGCTTTTATTCAACTCCCGAACGGCGAAACAGGTTTAGTTCATATATCGGAAGTTGCCAGAATATATGTAAGGGACATTAATGATTTCCTAAAAGAAAATGATCGTGTGGCAGTTAAAGTAATATCGGTTGATCCCCGCGGTAAGATAGGCTTGTCCATCAAGCAGGTTGAAGTTATAAGCAGGGAAAATAGTTATCAGAGGGGCAGGCTGACTGCTTCTTTTGAGGAAAAATTAAATAAGTTTCTTAAAGAAAGTGACGAAAAGCAGACTCACCTCCGGCGCAGCACGGAAGCTAAACGTGGCGGCCGGGGTTCGACAAGGCGTGAAGAATAGTGATAAGCCGGGGGGCATTCTAGAATGCCCCCTTAAATATTATATTATATTATATTATATTTATATTATTAAGGAAGATTTATGAGAATAGCAGTTATTGATATCGGCACAAACTCAACCCGCCTGCTTATCGCGGAAGTAAACAGTCTCAAAGAAGTAAAACCTTTGCACACCGGTCTCGTTACCACCAGATTGGGTAAAGGGATTGGAACCGCCAAACTTATGCCTTCGGCAATCAGCGGCACTGTAGCTGTAATTGAGGATTTTTTAAAAAAGATCCCTGACTGGCAGGCTGAAAAGGTTGTTATAGCGGCAACAAGCGCAGTCCGGAATGCGGTCAACCGTGAAGACTTTCTACGCGCTGTTTCCGAAAAGACCGGCTTTGAGGTAAAAGTGCTGCCCGGCGCCGAGGAAGCTCTTTTAAGTTACCAGGGGGCGCTGAGCGGCTTACGTATAGGCATTGACAGCCAAAATACGGTTGTCATGGACCTTGGCGGCGGAAGTACCGAGTTTACCTGGAAAGCACTGGGGCGGCTGCACTGCCGGAGCGTGGAGGTTGGCGCAGTACGCGCCACAGAAGGAAATTTCACAGATGCAGAAATTTTTTCCCTGCTGGTTTCTCCTCTTAAAGAAATCCGAAAAATTTCTCCTGTAGAACTTATCGGGGTTGGCGGTACGGTAACCACTATTGCGGCCATATCTCTTTCCCTTCGAGTTTATAATCCCTCGCTGGCGCATGGTTTCGACTTATCAGCAGGACAAGTCGAAAAAACGCTTTCCTTATTATCGTCTCTTTCGCTTGAAAAACGCCGCTGTTTACCGGGGCTTCAGCCGGAACGGGCGGATATAATAACAGCGGGAGTCCGGATTGTTAAGCAGATCCTCTTGTATTTGGATCTGCCCGGGCTGAAAGTTAGTGAAGCGGATCTTCTGTACGGCCTTGCAATTCGGGAGGCAAGCGGCGGGTTGTAATTTGTCGGCAGAAAAATAACTCATGTTACCAGTAATGACAATAAATACCTGTCTCTTATACTATAATCTAAAGTTAAGGGATGCCAACCCTTAATTGAATGTATAAGAGGTGGGGCTTAAGGTGTCAAATAAATCTGAAGTTTATCCATTTCGCCGGTTGGGGAAAAAACAGGGGGTTAGAAAGAAAAAGCCTGTCCAGCATACTGCCGGTGTTGCCTGGATAAGGTCATTGTCTGTAAAGGATCCTGCAGAAAAGATCACGAAGGACCAGCGGGAGAGAAAAAATAAGAAAAATGCCCTGCTCGCCAAACTTGGGACCTCTATTTCCGGAAAACATTTTTTTTTCCTGGCGGCAGGCTTTTTTTTGGGCAGATCAGTTTTATTCGGGGAACTTGTTCCTTTTGCCGCTGCCTTTGCCGGAGCTGTTACCCTTATTATGCCCGCTTCATCATTATTGGCGATCGTTGGGCTTATCCTGGGACTGGCGACGGCTGTTAAGGGGTTTCCCCTGATAGTAGACTGCGCGGCGGTAATGCTGGTCTGGATATTCCTTCTTTATTCGCAGGATAATGTTAAAAAGCCTTTAATTGTAATACCCGCCGTAGTTTTTGCGCTCAGCCTGATCCTGAAGATTGGCTGTCTCGCCTTTGTTGATTTTTCTCCTTATGATTACATCAGCGTTACTTTTGAAGCGGTTTTTGCCGGCATATTTACTTTTATCTTTTTAAAAGCTCTTCCTTTCTTTTCAAGAATAAGCAGCCCGCAAGGCCCGGAGGTCGAAGAACTGCTGTCTGCTCTGATCCTTTTGGCAGGTGTCCTGGCAGGTACAAGCGGGCTTGAGTTCAGGGGAATTTCTCTCCAGGGACTGCTGAGCCGGTTGATTATCCTTGTCCTCGCCTGCGGGGGAGGTATGGGTCAGGGCGCCGTCGCCGGAGCTCTGATGGGAATTATTCCGGGTTTGGCTTATGTGGCTGTTCCTGTTTTAACGGGAGTTTACTCCTTTGCGGGTTTTGTGGCGGGATTCTGCAGGGGTCTGGGGAAAAAGGGAGTTGCGGCGGGATTTCTAGCCGGCAATCTCATTTTGCTTATTTACATTAAAAACTTCGGAAATCTGATCGCCGTAGTTATCGAAAGCTGTTTGGCTATTGTTTTGTTTTTTCTGATTCCAGCCCGGCAAATTGAGCGGCTTGCGGAGTCTTTTTCCCTGATTATATCCGGAAATACGGCTGCTGGAGCTACCGGCGGCAGATTGCAGGGACTGCTTAGAAACAGGTTAAGTAAATGGTCGCGTGTCTTTAAAGATCTTTCCCTGGGGTATGCGCAAACATGCGCGGCCGCTCCGGAAGAACGCCGTGAGCCTGCGCTCCAGGCTCTTTTCAGAGAAATAGGACAAAAGGTATGCAACGGCTGCGGTGTATATCAAATCTGCTGGGAGCGGGAATTTTATCTCACCTACCAGAGTATGTTGGATGCTTTTGCCCATGTTGAGCTGTACGGCCAGGTAACAGTTTCAGATTTACCGGAGTTTTTAAAAAGGCGCTGTACGAGGGCCAGGGAACTGGCCATAACAATATCTTGTCTGTATGATACATACAAATTAAACCTCTACTGGACCAAGCGTGTTCTGGAAAGCAATGAAATAGTTTCCGAGCAGCTCAAGGGTATGTCTGAAATAGTTGAAGATATGTCTTCAGAACTGCAGTTGGAGGTCCAGGAATTTGCCGGCAGGGAAGTATATCTGAAGGATAAGCTGAAGCGTTCGGGCATCCCGGTTACCGATATAAAAATGTCCCGTAATGAAGATTACGGTATTGAAGTGGGTATAAGCCGGCTGCCCTGCGCAGATCGCCTTGATTGCACGACAAGGTTAATCCCGGCTATTTCACGTTTCTTTAAAGGATCCTTATCGGCGCCGTCGGTTAACTGCGCAGGTCCCCTGGGGGAAGACCTTTGTTTTATAAGGTTGTATCCCGGGCTCAAGTACCAGGTCAAAGTAGGCGTCGCCAAAATAGGCAAGGGAGGAAACGTAGTCTGTGGTGACAGCCACGCTTTTGTTCATTTAAAAGGGGGAGAGTTTGCCTTCATGCTGAGCGACGGGATGGGCGCCGGAGAAAGCGCGGCGCGCGAAAGCGGCGCCGCCCTGGATCTGCTGAAGAATCTTTTGGAATCTGGATTAAGCCGGGAACTGGCCGTTAAAACTGTAAACTCCCTGATGATGTTAAGGTTCCCCGGGGACAGTTTCGCTACGGTCGATTTGATAACCATTGATTTATATACCGGTCAGGCCGAGTTTACAAAAATTGGCGCCCCGCCGAGTTTCCTAAAGCAGGGCAAAAGAGTTAATTCGGTCAGGGCTAATTCGCTTCCTGTGGGAATAATAAAAGATATCGACGTCGTAACTGTTTCAAGAAGACTTGCCCCGGGTGATCTTGTAGTCATGGTAAGCGATGGGATGCTGGATACTTACAGCGGACCCCAGGGGAAGGAAAATTGGCTGAGGGATGTAATTCAGGGAGCGGGTGAGATTGAACCCCAGGATCTTGCGGACCTGCTCCTGAATTTGGCTGTTACCAGCGTTGGAGGGGCGGACAGGATTTCCGACGACATATCTATATTGACGGTGTGTTTTGAAAAAAAGAAGCTTTGATAAAAAAATGGAGGGAAAAGCGTATCAGTGTGGAAATATATAGTATAAAATTTTGTGTTAAGGTGTCGATCTTTGGCTGGTATTGACTTGGTTAAAAAAGTTAGATTACTGATTGAGAAATTGGAAATGTTAAAACCCGGGGATAAGGTTCTGGCCGGCGTTTCCGGAGGGTCTGATTCGATCGCCCTGCTGCATATTTTGTGGATCCTGAAAGATGACCTGCAGATATTCCCGGTTGTTGCCCACCTGAACCATCAGCTCCGGGGCGAGGAAGCAAAAGAGGATGCCCGTTCGGTCAGGGAATTTTCAAAAAAACTGGAACTGCCCTGTTATATAGAAGAGGCTGATGTCAAAAGCTATCATAAAAGCTCGGGCCTGTCACTTCAGGAAGCGTGCAGGGAAATTCGTTTTTCTTTCTTTGAACAACTTGCCGGCAAGTTGGGCGCCGGCAGGGTGGCCCTGGGACATCATGCGGACGATCAGGCGGAAACGATCCTTCTTAACCTTCTGCGCGGCGCCGGCATAAGCGGCTTAAAAGGCATTTCTTATGTACGCGGCCTGTTCATCCGCCCGCTTCTGGAAATACGCCGCAGGGAAATAGAAAAATATTGCCTGCAGCATAATTTGCCTGTCAGGCAGGACAGTTCCAACCTTAAACCCGTTTATACAAGGAATCGTATTCGCTTGAATTTGCTGCCTTTGCTGGAACGTGAATACAACCCTCAAATTGTCAATACACTGGTGCAGTTGGGCAATCTATGCAGCGAAGAGGATGCTTACCTTGAGGAACTGGCCATGATTAATCTGGAAAAAATAAAAACAAATGAGAAAAAGAACGGAATGGTTGTTTTAGATAACAATATGCTGCGTGAATTATCCGCTCCGCTTTGCCGGCGTGTATTACGACTGGCCTGGAACGAGGCAACCGGGGAAACAAAGGAACTTTCTTACCACCATGTTGATAAGCTGATGGAATTGCTGCATAAAAAAGCCGGCGGGCGGGTTATGATTCTTCCTAGGAGAATCCGTGCGCTGAAGACTAACAATTTCCTGCAGTTTTCCCGGGAAGCGGAACCGGCTTCCGTACTTCCCTACAAGCGCTCCTTAATTGTACCCGGGGTGACTTATATTCCAGAAATAGATCTGCGCATCCAAGCGGAAGTGATCGACATAAGTGACGCCCCTCCGTTTTCCGAAATGTCTTCAAATGAAGCCCTGCTCGATTATGACCTTGTCAAACACCCTCTCTTTGTGCGCAGGCGTGTGGAAGGGGATGTATTTTCTCCTTTTGGGCTGGGCGGGACGATGAAACTTAAAAAATTTTTGATTGACAGCAAGATAGCCCGTTATAAACGGGACAGGATTCCACTGGTGGTATGCGGGGACGATATTGTCTGGGTTGGCGGCCTGCGTTTATCCCAGGACTGGAAAGTCACCGGCGGGACTGTCAATTGTCTTTATCTTCAGATTCTGGGAAGCTCCGCTGCAACGGCATAATTGAAACAAAGTACGGGATGTGTTAAAATTTCTATTAATTGACTTCTCTAATGCAAAGAATATTTTCAGGATAGTATAAATTACGAAGGAGTGGCTTTATTGAACAGGATTCTCAAGAACCTCAGCATTTATTTGCTAATCCTGTTGGTAATCATAGCCCTGCTTAAATATGCGCAACCTCAAAATGTTGACATAAAGCAATGGCGTTATGATCAATTTCTTGATTATGTGAATCAGGGACAGGTACAAGAGGTAACTATCCAGGCCAAGGATACGACCAATCTGATTACCGGTACGGCAAAAAACGGCGACAAGTTTAAAACGATCGTTTTAAAGAACGATGCCGATCTAATCACAATCCTTTCGGAGAAAAAAGTCAAGTTTACCACACAAGAACCGCCTTCGCCCGGTTTGTGGACAAATATCCTGACAGGTGTCCTGCCGATCCTTATTTTTGTCCTGCTTTTCTTTTTTATGATGCAGCAGACACAGGGCGGAGGAAACAGGGTGATGTCATTCGGGAAGAGCAGGGCCAAGCTGCACACTGACGAAAGAAAAAAAGTTACTTTTGCAGACGTCGCCGGCGCTGATGAGGCAAAAGAAGAACTTGTCGAACTGGTCGAATTCTTAAAAACCCCCAAGAAGTTTACCGAACTCGGAGCGCGTATCCCAAGAGGGGTGCTGCTCTTCGGCGCCCCGGGAACAGGCAAAACCCTTCTTGCCAAAGCTGTCGCCGGGGAAGCGGGAGTGCCGTTTTTCAGCATCAGCGGTTCCGATTTTGTAGAGATGTTCGTCGGTGTGGGAGCTTCACGTGTCCGGGACCTGTTTGATCAGGCCAAGAAAAATGCTCCCTGTATCGTCTTTATCGATGAGATTGACGCGGTGGGCCGTCAGAGAGGGGCGGGTTTGGGCGGAGGGCATGACGAGAGGGAGCAGACCTTAAACCAGCTTCTAGTTGAAATGGACGGTTTCAGCCCCAATGAGGGGATTATTGTTATTGCGGCTACCAACAGGCCTGACATCCTGGATCCAGCCCTGCTGCGTCCCGGCAGGTTTGACCGGGAAGTAACCGTGGATATACCGGACATAACCGGCCGCAAAGAAATTTTAAAGGTCCATATCAAGGGTAAACCCTTAGGTGATGATGTAGACCTGGACATTTTGGCCAGGCGCACACCCGGCTTTACAGGAGCGGACCTGGCCAACCTGGTTAATGAAGCCGCTTTATTAGCCGCCCGCGTCGGCAAAAAAGAAATTGGCATGCGGGAGTTGGAAAGCTCTATTGAGCGCGTGATTGCAGGCCCCGAGAAAAAGTCCAAGGTCATCAGCGAGAAGGAAAAAAAGCTTGTCTCCTATCACGAGGCCGGGCATGCCGTGGTCGGATACCTGCTGCCAAATACTGACCCGGTTCACAAGGTGTCGATCATCCCGAGGGGCCGCTCAGGAGGTTACACACTGCTATTGCCTAAGGAAGACCGTTATTTTATGACAAAGTCCATGCTTCTAGATCAGGTGACTATGCTTCTGGCCGGCAGGGTCGCCGAGGACCTTGTTTTGGGGGAGATCAGCACCGGCGCCCAGAACGATTTGGAGCGTTCAACCGAGATAGTCCGGCGTATGATCATGGAATACGGAATGAGTGAGAACCTTGGTCCTTTGACCCTGGGCCACAAGCAGGAAACGATTTTCCTGGGACGTGACCTGGCGCGTGACCGCAACTATGGAGAAGAAGTTGCTTCCGCAATCGACAAGGAAGTGCACAGGATTGTGGAACTTAACTATAACCTGGCTAAAGAAACTTTGAAGAAGCACATCAATGCCCTGCATTTGATAGCCAATACCTTGATGGAAAAAGAGACGTTGGAGGCTGAAGAGTTCTCCGCCCTGATGAAACAGGCCGGAGAGGAAGAACACGAGGCTTAAATTAACCAGTGAAAATACTATGCGGGCTTGTCCACACCGGTGAAATTCCGGCGGGCCGGACAATAACAGACCCAGGGGATGTCCGGGTCAGGGGACTGGCCGAAAGGGTAAAGATCTTTACTTTAACCGGAGGCGAACATGAGCGCGTAGGCAGTTGACCTCCCTAATGCAGCGCCATGCCTGGAAGTTCCAGGAACTTCCAGGAAACTTATGAAGGAATTCCGTTTTTTTTGGAGAAATCATAACAATACAGCGAACTTTTTCCTGTAAACCACTATTCTGGCAGGAGAGTTCAATTTGCGTAAAAGAGCTTATAAAAAGGAGGTATATAACTATGTATCGTTTAAAGATATTCCTGGTCTTTGCAGTAGTCATGATTTTTTTCCAAAGCGTTTTCTTTCCGGCGACTGGAATGGCCCGCCAGATTTATGTGAATGTCAATGGTCAGATTCTTAACAGCTCCGATATTCTCATTGAGAATGGACATACTTTGGTTTCCTGCAGGGTGTTCTCAGAACAATTGGGGGCTGCGGTAAAATGGAACGCCGGCGCCAGAACCGTAACCATAACAAGAAAGCAGGATATTATCCGGTTAACTCCCGGCAGCGCAACTGCATTTAAGAATGGCGCGAAAATCAATTTGGATGTCAGCGCAAAAATCATCGGAGGGCGGCTTTACGTGCCCCTGAAAGCGCTTGCGGAGTCTTTGGGCGCCAAAGTAGTCTGGGATGAAGCAAGGTCAACAGTTCTGGTCGACAATGGTTATTGTCCGGTCTGCGTTTCCTTAAAAAAATAAACAAGCTAATTCAAAAATTATAGGGGGTACTTGAGATTTCAGAAAAAAAATTGTTGCTTCCCTTGACCAGATGGGCTGCGTTGCTTTCTCTTTTGAATGCCGCTCTATTGCTTTATCTGTATTTCAATGGTTTTATCACTCCTTTGTCACAGTTGTTTTGCTACACAAGAAGCTGCAGCGAGCCGGTTCTGCTTGTTGCAAGAAAAGTTTCTTTCGCCCTTGCGGGCGCGTCTACCGCCGCCTTGCTGGTCATTTTCAGCTTCTTTGCCCGGCAAAGCAGGCGGTGCCAGGTTTTCGCCCTTCTCTTAGCCCTTTTTAGCGCATTCATTTGCTCCGCCCTGATCATTTATCAGTCACAGATATTAAAGAGCTTCTGTGCTTTTTGCCTGACTTCTTCCGGCCTTTTCTTCCTTACCCTGGTTATTCTGTGCGTAGATTTAATAACCCATAGACCAGGCCGCCAGTTTGGCGGAGGTTAATTTTTTATAAAAAAAATTAAATTGTGATCGGCGGCACTATATAAAAAAATCAGCTGAATAAACTAGAAGCAGGAACTGTTTTATTTGGAAATGATTTTTCCCCGGGCTAAAATAAAAGCTATAAATATTTATTGAAGAACTGGAACTTTTTTCTGATTGTCGGTGTCTAAATAAGTATGGATTAGTAGATCAATGGAAAAGGAGGAAAGTTTCTCATGGTGTTTTTGCGGGTGATATTTCCTCCGGTCCACACGATATAAAAAGTGTGGGAGATTGATTGAAAAATAATAGTTGTCCTGCTAACAGGTATCTTTTTGCTTGGTTGTGGGTTTGCTCAGGCAGGACAATCAATCAAGCTGCTGATTAACGGGAATGAGGCATAAGACGGGTCTTCAGCTTTACTCAAAAAGGACGAATATTTGTTCCGATAAGCATTATCAGTGAGCAGAGCCTTTAATTTCCTCCGGGTGAGGACTGGTTTAAATTACCTGCAAAATAATCATTTTTCCAGAAGGATTTCCAATTTATTTCTCGAAATTATGATAGATATGTAAATTAAGGGATCTTGCCCAGCGGGCAGCCATAAGAAGAATTATTTGGGGTAATGTTTTCCAGATATAGGCGTTCTTAACCTATAAAAAGAGCATAAGCTTTTTAGGATTTGGAGATCTTGATGATTACCTTTGCTTAAGTGTAATTAAGCAAGGTGTATCATAGTTTTTGAAGGAGGTGGTTACTCAGACGTAGGGAATGGAGCCTAAAGAAAGAGCGGCAGTAGTTTAGCAGTAGTTTTTTTAAAGAAAAGTTACCACGCGTGATGTTACTATTTCTTATAAGGAGGGATATCTTAGTGACAAAAAGGTTAAACAAGTGGGGCAGAATGACCGTCATCCTGGCAGTAGTGGCTTTATCCTGCTTTATTTTTGCCGGCATGGCCCTGGCCGAGAGCATCAATATGGTAGCTGGTGATAACCCGGTAACCGGTAACCCGAGCTATGTGGTTAAGGCTGACCATACCTATGCTTACACCGTCACGGGCACAGGTATGGATATTGATGTAAACCTCTTTGCCGAGGGCAATCTCCTTGGCAAACTGGCAGCCACCCCGGACGGTTCGACTCTCAACCGGATAGTTCTTGATTTTCCATTTGGCCCGATGCGTTACAGCACCGTAGAAGATCCGGCGGTAAATGACGCTAATGAGGCTATAGATCCGGCTTACACTCCCACGTTACACGACCCGGAGAATAATAACCTGGCCGGCCTCATTGGCGAGACTGTAGATGTCTGGGTTACAGTGGACAATAATGGCGATGTTGATGAATATCTGACAAAGGTAATACCGGAACTTCATGAGAACATAACACTGAGTGATGGTTCGGTAATCGACCGTGTATACCTGACTGTTGAGAGACAGTTAATTCCGACAATCGGCAGGGTAACCGATTTTAGGATTGAAGGGCTGGTCGTTCGCAACACGAAAGCCCCGAAAGAGGATTATTGCGTTAATATCAAACACAGCAAGAGCTGCTTTACGCCTAAATGCTTGAACCTGGATGTGGTTCTGACAGTTGGCAAGATAACTATTGATACAATTGATGATTGTAAAGTAGCTGGCGCCAGAGTAAACGTCACCGGTCATGTGTACAGGACAGAAGGCGGTTATACGGAAGGTATAGAGCCCGTATGGCTTGATTACCCGTGGCCGATTACCACATGGCCGGTTATTATTGAATATGTCGGGGAAACTAAGAATCCTGTATACCCGCCATGCGCTCTTTGCCCGGCTGGCACACCGTACCTTGTACCGGTATGTGTGAGCGATCCCAATCAGGGCGGTATTGTAGACAACGGCTGCCTTGGTGAACCGTATACGCATCAGAATCCCGTTTCAGACTTTTGCATTGCGCCTGAGATCACACACACTGTCAATGTACTTGATGGCCAAGTAATTATCGACAGGGGTTTCTTCAAAGATACGATCGTGGTCCCGGGTGTCGCTGGCGTAAGTCATAGCATCGTGGCCAGGACAATCGAAGTTAAAGATACCCCACAGGATGCAAGCGTCCAATACTACTTTGACACCGCCGACTACCTGGTGCCGGTGGAGTCTCTGGAGGATATGGCCTATGTAAGGGAAACAGACGACAACCATTTCCTCCGCGGCTTTTTCAACGAGGATTTAGAAGCTCTTGAACATGCCTGGGTCTATTCCGATCAGGAATCTATTAAACCTGTGGCCGGCGATCCCAAGTACATCACCATCGCTGATGTCGGCGCCCAGGTGGACTGCAGCGCATACGTTCCCGTGGTTATTACCCTGCGTGATAAGTTCGGCAACGAAACGCCGAATAAAGTACCCTGCGGGGATAATTTAGCCGCTCTGAAGATTGACTTAAAGAGCATAGTATGTGATCCTGATGACCCAACCGGCACAATTAACCCCGAGGTGCCATTCGGCACAATCCTTGACGGCAATGGCTCGGGAGCGCATGAAATTGACTACACGCAAATCGCGCCCGGCGCATCTAGTGTTACAGTCTATTTCAAGGCCGACGAGGGCGGTAATGTAAGAATTATAGCCGGCGCCATTATCAACGGCGTGAACCAGCTTGATGCAATCTGCTGCCTGGAAGTAAACTGCCAGATATGCATTCTTGAAGTTACGCCGCTGGTTCCCTGCGATCAGATTCCGACTGAGTATCTCAATGACCCCAATTACGAAGAACCCGCAAAGGCTGGTTGGCCGGTAAAGATTTCTGTACATTACGATCCTGCGTTGCCCGGAACGATTCTGGCGGATCCTGCCCGCACTGAAGCCACCCTGCGCGTTGAGCTGTTAGATTCTCCTCTGCAAAGTGTTATTAGCGAAGCTTCCTGGGATCTTGAGGCCTTTACGGACGGCAACAGGCTGGCCTTCAACATGGCCGGCAGCAAAGGAAATAATGACACCTACATCCATCCAGATGATAATTATGTAAATTCGACCAAGTCCGACTTCTTTGTCTACGTGCCGTGGGACTACTGCGGTCCGTTGGCAGTGAAGGTTGTCGACCCCGAAAAGCACGTTTGGGGCTACAAGATTATCGAATACAGAAGCCCAGTTGAACTGGTGCGTGTATTAAGGCCGAATAGCTGGCAGCTTGTTTCCACTCCGAAGGAACTGGCCGGCGATGGAACCATGGAGTCCCTGCTGGGCGGAGAGTACTTCTCCGACATGCTGATTTACGACAAGAACCTGCCTGGCGGGCCGTGGGCGCAGATTACTGACCCGGCTTACCAGTTGAGGCCGCAGTACGGCTACCTGCTTAATATGACTCAGGACTGGACCAACGGAGGCTACTGCTATCCCGAACAATGCGGTTCCGAAGATTGTGTTCAGGCAAGATACGTCTTCGCCCGCTCCATAGGTGCGGAACTGCCCGGTTCGCGTCCGCTGAATCTGGGCTGGAACCTGGTGGGACCGTCCTTTGATGAGGATATTCATTATCGGGCTGCCGAGCAGCTTTTAACCTCATATGGCGAAGTAACATTCCCCTGCACGCCGAATACTAGCTGCGTTTGTGGTGATGTGCTGACCCAGGGAGATACTCTTTCCCGGATGCTGGGATCAGCCTGCCAAGACTGCAAGACCCTGGTCAACTGGGGCGGCAAAGGTCTGAACGGCTATACCGGTCTCGGTCCGTACGGTCCTGTGGCTATCTCATTACAAGGCGCCCCGAATTCAATGGGCAACCTGGGTAACTACATGGCAGCAAGCGTCAACGGCAATACTTATGGCGGATATTATGTAGACTCCTCGCTATACGGGTTCAACGGTGACGCATACTGGCTGTATATAACTTCGCCGCAGACCCTGACTTCAAATACTATTCTGAAATCGGCGGATGTCCAGCCTTAAAAAAACAGAGCGTTTGTTTTTAAAAGATCGTTTCCAGTACCTTACTTGCGGGAGCTTGTCTCCCGCGAGTAAGGTACAGATTATAAAAGGCAGGGAGTAAAAAAGCAATGACTTTCAAGTTAAAGCGGCAGTGGTTCTTAATATCTTTGGCTCTTGTTGCGGCGGTCTTTTTTATCGGAACGGCGGCCCTGGCGGAAGATAGTCAGAACCAGCGGCAGATGCAGTATCCTGCAATCTATTACGGTACGGTAATTAAGGAGACGGGGCAGCCGGTGGCTTCAGGAACGGTGAAGGCTTATGCCGACGGTGAGATTTGCGGGCAGTTGCCTTTTCAGGAAGGAAAATTTGGTTTGCCCGCCGAAGATCCCTACATAGCCAGATTGCTGGTTTACAACACAAAAAAGGATCTAACTGGCAAGGAAGTTACTTTCAAAGTGGAATCCGCCGGCCGGGAATGCCCGGCCAAAACAGATCCGCCAAAAATTGTTTGGGAATCAAAAGCAAAGCAGGCAATCATCTTGATTGTTGACGAAAGTTGTCCGGGCGGACAAGATATATCGGCCGGCAAGCTAACCCCCTTTTCAGATCTTACCGGTCACTGGTCGGAAGGCGCAATTAGCCGGATGCTTAACCGGGGGCTGATCAGCGGTTATCCGGACGGAACTTTTTGTCCTGATAAGCCGGTTACCCGGGCGGAATGCGCGCTAATCCTGTCCCGCGCCCTGGACTTGCCTGCAGCCGGTCCGGAGGCGCTTTCTGTGTTTGGGGACAAAGGCGCTATTCCTGAGTGGACGCAGGCAGCTGTCGCCCAGGCGGTAGCCGCAAGGCTGTTCTCCGGTTATCCGGAGCCTGACGGAAGCAAGGAATTTGGGCCGGACAAGAAGGTTGCAAGGACGGAACTGGCGGTTATTTTAAGCCGGGCTGCCTCGCAAAAGGGATTGCAGAAAAACAGCGATTTGACAAACTTTTCGGACCAGGACCGGATTCCGGAATGGGCCCGGGAGGAAGTGCGCTCCGCCGCTGAGTACGGGTTGGCGAAAGGATATTCTGACGGCGCCTTCCGGCCGCAAAAAGAAGTAACCCGGGCGGAGGCCGCAGCAATGATTGACCGCTTGCTGGACAGCCTGTAAAGCGACACGTCAAGGTTACCAGTTGTAGAGATCCGTGACCAGATTAAAAAGCATCCGCAAACGACTTGAAAGGGAGGAGTTAAAACTGAAAAAAGCAACAAACAAACTGACTGCTGTATTGATGTGCTTCCTGCTATTGTTCGGTATCGCTTATGCGGCGCTGGCGGCGGAAATACCCTTGGTTCCCATGGTGATTATGGGCAAAGTGGTTGACCAGAAAGGAAGCGCCGTAAACACGGGAAACCTGGAAGTATTTATTGGAGACAAATATGTAACCGATGCGGCTGTTGCCAACGGGCAGGTAGATATTTCGCTGGATCAGGCAAATGAGGATAACTTAACCCCTATTGACAGCAGCGACATTGGTAAAATAATCAGTTTCAAAGCTGTAATAGACGGCAAAGAATATGATGCGGACGCAGAAAAGGAAATTACTTTTCTGGATGGCGGCATTGAAGGGTTAGATTCGCGGTTGCTGATCACTGTAAATTATACCTCAGGAGGTTCAGGGGGCGGAGGTTCCGGAGGACAGAGCGCAACGCAGGCGCCTGCCTCTCCAACTGCCAGCCCTGCAGCGGGAACATACGCAGAAAGCGTCAAAGTTGAGCTGTCCTGTTCCACTGCCCAGGCGGTAATCTACTTCACGGCCGATAATACCGATCCTAAAACCAGCAGCGCCAAAAATGAATACAAGGAGCCCATCAGCATTAGTCAAGACACTGTAATTAAGGCAGTTTCGTTAAAAGACAATCTCTTCAGCGTAGTTTCCGTATTTGATTATAAGATTAGTCATCCGGGGCAACAAGCAATTGTCTTGTCCGATATCCAGGGGCACTGGGCAGCGGCGGTAATTCAAAAAATGGCCGAACAGGGTGTAATCTCCGGTTATGAAGACAAGACTTTCAAGCCGAACAACCCAATCAGCCGCGCGGAATGCGCCGCCATTATCGACAGGGCGCTTGACCTGGAAAATGGGAGCAACCAGGATATATCCGGCTTCAGTGACGCCGCCGACATCCCGGTATGGGCAGGTTATCCTGTGGCTGCAGTAGTTCACGCCGGATTGCTCAAAGGGTATCCTGGGAAAGAAGGAAAAACTGTTTTTATGCCGCAGAAACAAATCACCCGTGTTGAACTGGCTGCAATCATGGCGCGTGTTTTAAGCGAAAAATCCGTCCAGCAAACAGGGCAAAAAGCGCAGTTTAAAGACAGCGGCAACATTCCCGGATGGGCTGCCGAAGCGGTTGATCAAACGGTGCGGAAAGGGGTTATCACAGGTTATCCGGATGGCTCTTTCAAACCCGGGAAGAACGTGACCCGCGCCGAAGCTGCGGCAATGATCGACAGGCTCCTTGGCTCAATAAAGTAGGGCGGTGGAAATAATGGGATCGGTTTGGGCGAAAAGAGTTCTTTTTGTTTATTTGTTGTTAGTTTTCATACTGGGATTTGCCGGTGTTGTTTATGCGGATGACCCGTTTGATACTTTTGATCGCTTCTATGGTCAAGTTCAAGACGATCTGAGCAATCCGGTACCAAGCGGGACCATTGAGGCCTATATAGACGGCGAAAAAAGAGGGGAGTTAGCCTTTCAAAACGGGCAATACGGCATTCCGGTAGACGATCCTTATGTAGAAAAGCTGATAGTTAATGGTAGCGCCCTTGACAATGGTAAGCAGATCCAGTTCAAAGTGAAAATCGGCGGCGCAACCTATACCGCACAGACAAATCCGGCAACGGTAAACTACCAGGGTTCGATGACGAAGAGACAGGTGATACTGACAATTACGATTCCCAACACGTCAATAAACGGCTTTGCCATTCTGGAGAAGGTTACACCAACAACGCCGGCGGATAACTCGGGTACGCAAGTGAAGGCTACCCAGGGCGGATCGGAAATCGGCACGGTTGTAACTGGAGCCGACGGCTCCTACACAGCCACAGGCGTATCAGCCGGTAGCTGCGCCCTGGAATTCAGCCACACAGGCGGGAGTTGGAAAACGACCACCAAAACTGTAACCGTGGAAGCAAGCGGGTCCACAGACGCCGGGACAGTAACTCTGTATCTGGGCGATATGAACGGCGACGGAGGTATTAATATTTTAGACCTGCTCTGGATGGCCTCGAAGATGGGGCCTGCGACTGGAGATGCGGCAAAAGCTGATGTGAACGGTGACGGTCAGGTAAATATTCTCGACCTGCTTAAAGTAGCAGCGAACATAGGCAAATGATAATTGCAAGTTAAGTCATTATAAAAGGTTTGAGAGAAAGGAGGTACATTTATGGTTCAAAAAGCAGGGGCAGTCATTATAAGCGCTGTTTTATTTATCGTGCTTCTGATGGCTTCCAGCCAGCAGAAAGCCATGGCCGGAGGTGTCGGCGGTATTAACGAATTGGATAGCACTGACTGTGTGGAAGCGATGAGCGATGTCTGGGACGGGCTGGCCATTTTAAACGCCAGTGAAATGGAAGAACTGGTGAATATCGGCAAGGAGCTCAACGAGGCGATTTTTTACGGCATCAACGGAAATCAGTCCGTCCTGACAGCCCAGCAGCAGCAAGCCCTGATGAACAAATTTCACCTTGATTTCGGCGGCGTGAGGTGGCCCTGGACTATTGAAGAGTACGTCAATAGCCACCAGAGCGGCGGCCAAACCGGGTACGGTGGTTTTATCAGCAGTGTTCAGCCGGTAAATCGTGACCTGGATTACCTGGCCGGTTTATACGAGCAACTGCGGGTGACTTTCCCCAATGACTACAGGGTTGAGATGAATGACACCTGGGGGTGG
Organism: Firmicutes bacterium UBA5766; assembly: GCA_002418775.1. Taxonomy (GTDB): domain Bacteria; phylum Bacillota; class Desulfotomaculia; order Desulfotomaculales; family Nap2-2B; genus 46-80. The sequence goes on along the minus strand of DIEU01000058.1, from coordinate 9,526 downwards.
GGAGAAATAGAACAATTGGAATTTTTTATACAGATGTTTAAGCAGCTAAAAATAGATGCCGGCGGCAACATAATATGCGCTAATTTTGATGCGCTGGTTGATCAGTATATTATAGCGGTCAGCAAGATAACAAGGCAGGATCTGGAAGAAGTGGGTTTCAGCTGTGCCATGTTTCAGGCGGCCATTGACCAGTTAACTGATCAACAGCGGCAGGATCTGATTGAAATTCTCAAGAAGCTGGGCATGGTAGAAGGCGCAGGCATTTACGGCTATGCTTACCTGGAAAAAGTATTTCCGTCCGATCCGGAACCAAACCACGCCGGTTCGGAGATAAAAGCGGCAATTAATAACCAGGTAGTTGCTTCCGCAATATCCGCAAGCAATGGCTACTATACCCTGGGCGGGCTTCCGGAAGGCGAATGCCAGATATCCTTTGACAAAGCCGACTGGAGCTGGAAAGAAGTAGATACGCCGGTCAGCCTTGGCCAGGATGAGGTCAAACAAATGGCGCCGGTCACCCTGCGCCTGGGCGACATGAACTCAGACAAAGCAATCAATATCCTGGACTTGCTCTGGATGGCTTCAAAAATGGGTCCTGTCAGCGGCGAATCACTATGGGCCGACGTGAATAAGGACAGCCAGGTAAATATTCTGGACCTGTTGAGGGTAGCCCAGAATATCGGAAAGTGACAATAAGTTTTATAAAATAGATTACTAAAGATTTTATGACTGGGGGAGTGTGAAAAAAACTTAACTAGCGTTTTACTAATTAAAAGGTTTTGGAAGGAAAGTATCTTAGTTTTTTTTGGAAGGAAATTAACTTTTGTAAAGGAGGATAACATGCTTAACAGGAAGATCTCCATTTTGTTTATCGTCCTGTTGCTGGGAATGCTCTGTGTCGCGATCCCAGCCTGGGCGAATGGTACTGCCATCGGACCCCAGGCGCCTGCTGCGGTGAATGTGGGTGACCAGTTCACCGTAGACATAGTCCTGAATAATGCGACCGCTGTAATGGCAGTGCAGTTCAACATGCAATTTGACCCCTCTTTGCTGCAGGCTGATCAGGTGACCGATGGAAATATCTTTACAAGCCCTCTTCCCCTTCAAAATGTAATTGATAATACAACCGGCAATATTAAATATGCTTCGATGGTGCTGGTTCCTGTGAATGCATATACGGGAACCGGCGGCACTGCGGCAGTGATTACATTTACAGCATTAGCCGCCGGATCGGCAAACCTTTCTTTTGTGCTTGCTGATACTATACTGGGAGGCGAAGGCGGAACCAACATTGAACATACGACGACAGAGGTCACAGTCACTATAAACGGACAGGTAGTGCAAAAGCCCGTTATCACGCCGCTTCAGCCCCTTGATGGAGCGACGAACGTAGCTCTTGACGCTCCAGTGCAGGCAACTTCCAATATGGATGTAACAAACGTTAATCTTGCCGGGGTAACCATTAATCCGGAGTCAGGCGCGAGCGCCACCCTGGGCGGGGACAGCAGGACGATTACCATTGCCCATAACGACTTTGCCTACAGCACGACATATACTGTCACCATACCGGCAGGAGCGGTCATGAATGGGGGCCAGACCAACGATTTAACCACCTGGTCTTTTACCACCTTAGCGGCGCCTCCGCCGGAAAAGCCTGTTCTCACGTTGCTTCAGCCCTTAAATGGAGCGACGAACGTTGCTCTTGGCGCTACAGTGCAGGCGACTTCCAATATGGATGTAACAAACGTTAATCTTGCCGGGGTAACCATTAATCCGGAGTCAGGCGCGAGCGCCACCCTGGGCGGGGACAACAGGACGATTACCATTGCCCATAACGCGTTTAATTACAGCACGACATATACTGTCACCATACCGGCAGGAGCTGTCATGAATGGGGGTCAGACCAACGATTTAACCACCTGGTCTTTTACCACCTTAGCGGCGCCTCCGCCAGAAAAGCCTGTTCTCACGCCGCTTCAGCCCTTAAATGGAGCGACGAACGTAGCTCTTGACGCTCCAGTGCAGGCAACTTCCAATATGGATGTAACAAACGTTAATCTTGCCGGGGTAACCATTAATCCGGAGTCAGGCGCGAGCGCCACCCTGGGCGGGGACAACAGGACGATTACCATTGCCCATAACGACTTTGCCTATGATACGACATATACTGTCACCATACCGGCAGGAGCGGTCATGAATGGCGACGGCCAGCAAAATGATCTGGCCACCTGGACATTTACAACCGCTACTGAACCGCAGCCGCAGCAGCTGAATGTAACAGTCAACCTGACCGGCGACAACATTAGCCCGGACCGACCCCTGACGATTGAAGGATCAGCCGGCAGGGGAGGAACACCAGAAGACGTCGGCTGGTCGGTAGTCATCAAAAATTCAGGAGGCATTATTGTAGCCACATATACTCCTGAAAACGGCTCCAGCTTTAACCAGTTATACACCCCTGTGATGGACCTGCCGATAGTGGCTGACTACACTGTGCGGGTGACGGCCACGCCCGGTGTAGGAGATCCGGTCACAAAGGCAGAAACCTTCCATGTATATAATTTTCCATTAAAATTTTCCGTCCCTCAGATTACCGGCAGCGGCTCAACCAGGACGGTGACGGCAACCCTCGACAACCTCACCCAGCAAGGTGTTAACGGGGCGGTGGTATGCTGTCAGGTAACAAAAACACGAACAGATGGGGTTACTGAAGTAAAATCAGCTGTGTATTTTGAACAGAAGAATATCGCTGGGAGCGGGGCTGAGAATATCAGTTTTAATATTGATGCTCCAGGGGAGCCAGGAACCTATCAAGTTAATTTATTTGTTATTTCCACAAATGAGGACATGCGGCACATGTCCACACTTGCTGAGCAGGTTATAGCGGACCTGGTAATTTAAAAAAAGTGAGGTGAGAATAAAAACGATGAGAGGATCCTTCAAAAAAATAATCATAGCCGTGTGCCTTGCGGCAATTTTGCTGATTACCGGCGCTGGCATGTCTCTGGCGAACGGTGATAACGATCAGCTAATAAGTGATCTTGGCCCATTCTTCGGGCAATTGCACAATCTGACCCCGGAACAAATGGAACAAGCGGTAGAGATCAGTGACGCAATGGCTCAAAATTTCTTTAATTGCTTGAGTGACGAAGAAGAAGCCGCGCTGAAAGAAACTTTGGATATAGACTACCCTACATATCTAAATATGAAGAACGGTCTATTCGACGAATCACAGAATCCGCAGGGCTATATTTTTAGTTATAGCAGCGGCGGCGCAACGGGATATCAAGGTTTGTTAAACGCCATTGACCCCGCAGATCCAGACGGGGAATATATAGACGGGCTTATCGACAAACTTCATGATTCAATAAGCCCGGAAACCTTAGCCCAGCTTAATTCAAAGGGGATCTCCTTTGATGAGTTTGTGATGTTTATGGTTAAGCTGTCTCAGATACAGTTCGGCGCCGGTCTGGTAGTTACAGACGATGTAAGAGATCAGTTTGGCGACATTTTGTATTGGCTAGTTAGCGCAAGTGATGGCGAATTAACATTGGATGACCTGACATCTTGCGTGCCGACGGTGAATTGCCTTTCCGCAACGTACGACCAGTTAACACAGGATCAAAAGGATCAGCTGGAAGATATTCTGAACAACATGGGACTGATTATTACACCACCGAATACCCCCCAGGTGATTGATGAACAACCTGCGGATGGCGCCACGGGAGTTGATGTAGACGCTAATGTAAGTGTTACTTTTGACAGGGATGTTACGGAGGGTGACTTGAGCGGCGTCGTGATTGATGACGGGTCCAGCGCCCTGCAGGGTGTGAGCGCGGCTTTAAATGGGCGGAACCTGAATATAAGCCACCCGGATTTCCAGTTTGGGACCACTTATACGGTGACCATTCCCGGTGATTGTGTCCAGTCCGGCGGCGACGGGAACGACGAATATGAGTGGAATTTTACCACCAAGCAGGAACAGGAATCTGACGTCTATAATTTGACGCTGGATGTCCAATACGACGGTGATAACGACACGGTAACAGCAGACGGCATCCTGACTCTGATTAACGGCAATACTCCAATCAGAGATGTCTCTATTGGAATAGTAATAGAGAAAGACGGGATTATAAAAGCGCTGGGGCAGATGTTAACCAACCAGGATGGAGAATATGAGTTCGTTTTCTCCACAGCCTCCCTCGAGGCGGGAACATATACTGTGACGGCTACGGCAAATATGGTCCACGCGCAGAAAAGCTTTACTATTCCTTCCGGGACAATAGTACCGCCGACTGTGACAACTAACAGCGCAACAGGTATTACCACAAGCGGCGCTACCTTGAACGGCACGATTGCCGCAAACGGCGGAGCAGAAATAGACAGCTACGGTTTCGACTGGGGAACCAGCCCGTCAGCTTTAACCAACCATGTTGAAGTAGGCGCTTCCAATCCTGGCAGCCTGCCCTTTAACTTCAGCAAAGCTCTGACAGGGCTTACCAGCGACACAACTTACTACTTTATAGCCTACGCTCACAACTCAAGCGGTACAAGCGCCAATACAGACGTAAAGACCTTCACAACGAACAACCCGAACGGTGTGCCGACTGTGACAACTAACAGCGCAACAGGTGTTACCACAAGCGGCGCTACCTTGAACGGCACGATTGCCGCAAGCGGCGGAGCAGAAATAGACAGCTACGGTTTCGACTGGGGAACCAGCCCGTCAGCTTTAACCAACCATGTTGAAGTAGGCGCTTCCAATCCTGGCAGCCTGCCCTTTAACTTCAGCAAAGCTCTGACAGGGCTTTCCTGCGGTTCAACTTACTACTTTATAGCCTACGCGCGCAATTCTAACGGCGCAAGCGAAAACACCGACGTAAAAAGCTTCGCCACTAACAGTTGTGGCGGCGGTGGCGGCGGTGGCGGCGGCGGAAGCGCTCCAACACTGGATGTCGATACCTATGCGCCGGCGGCGGATGCCGTAAATGTAGTTCTTGATACTGTGGTGAAAGTTGCCTTCAAACAAGATATCGCCTCAGTAGATCTAACCAAAGTAAGTATTATAGATGCAGATAATAATAAAGTGGGCGGAGTAGCGGCAACCGTAAATGGAAAAGACTTAATCATCGCTCATGACCAATTTGCCTATAATACAAAATATACCGTTAGCGTTCCGTCAGGAACTGTAAAGCGGAAAAACTACTCAGTACAAAACAAGAGCCTGAGCTGGAGCTTTACAACTGCGGCGGAAGCACAGAAGAGCTGCGCATATTCCGATGTTCCGGAAAGCTACTGGGCAGCAGGAGTAATCAAGGAACTGTGCGAAAAAGGCATTCTCGACGGATATCCGGACGGCACATTCAGGCCCAGAATCGATATTACCAGAGGTGAGTTCACCAAGATAATCGCAGTTGCTCTCGGACTGGCCGAAGAGAATCCTGCTACGTCAACCTTCAAAGACGTGTCCCCGGAAGATTGGTACTACGGCGTGGTGGAAGCGGCAGCCAAGGCAGGTTTGGTGAAAGGATACGGCAAAGGAGAATTCAAGCCAAACGCGAAAATCACCAGAGAAGAAATAACGGCCATTTTAATAAGGGCTTTGGGCAAGGCGGACGAAGCTGCTGCAAACGCCAGTGCAGTAACAGCATTTAAAGACGACCATAACATTTCTGCCTGGGCGAGAGGTTCGGTTGCTGTGGCTGTTAAAGAAGGGATTATCAAAGGTTATCCCAACGGTACTTTCGGCCCCGGGAATAACGCTATCAGGGCTGAAGTTTGCGCCATGGTCTCCCGTATGCTGGCGAAGCTCTAGTCTAACGAAAGTTAGCTGGTAAAATGTCTGACTAAACAGGCATTTTGAAAGTGGAAAGGTGTCCCGTCTTAAAAGGCGGGGCGCCTCTCTTATAATAGGCCAACTTTTTAATTGTTAAGGCAGGTGTCCTGTTTTTAAAAAAGGCGGGGCGCCTCTCTTGTACTTGGCAGACTTTAGATCTAAAATCCCGAAAGTATTAGCCTAATGAATCCATCACTTGCTTGATCACTATATCCCGCCCTTTTTAAGGTTATTTTGCCAAAAGAAAGACTGGCCGGGCGGCAGGGTTTGGAAATGATCAAAGAGGATGAAATCTCAGGAGGTAAAAAATGAGACTCAAAATAAAACTAATCAACTATACTGTTTTCGCTTTTTTGATGTTTTTCTTTACGTCTTTTTTTGTTTTATTCAACTCGGAAAAGGCACAGGCTATGGTTATAGAAAAAGACCTGGGAACTTTGGCCGCGGAAGCACAAATTATTATGACCGGAAAAGTTACCGATATACAATCTGGTTGGGAAGGTAAGAAAATTTATACTTATGTCACTGTTTCAAAAGAGGAACTCTTTAAAGGGGCAGGGGATGAGAAGGTTATTATAAAGGTTCCAGGGGGAACAGTAGGAGAAATAGCCTGCCGTGTGTCTGATACGCCTTCCTTTAAAAAAGGAGAAGAAATATTAGCCCTTTTAAGGGCCAGTGGTAAATATTACGAGCTTGTCGGCGCCCGACAAGGGAAATACACTGTGCAAAAAGATAAAGTAATGGGTTTAAATGTGACAGTGAATGACATTTCTGCTTTGATATCAGACAAGATAGAGGAAAAACAGAAGCTTGAAAAAGAAGAAACAGTAACGGAAAGGGTATATTCTACGCGGCAATTGTTTTCTTTATCTAAAAACGGGAATTCTTTTATTTTAAACAATGTTCAGCCTGAAAAGCAGGATACTGCCTTGTCAGGAAACAGCAGCGCCAGTCAGGCCTACTGGACAACCATTTTGGATGAGGGCTTTGAATCAGACTGGCCTGCGGATCTGAAATGGGATTTTTATGGGGCGCCTGCTTGCGCTTACACCTGGGGTAAAGAAAGCTATAAACCCTGTACCGGCAGTTACAGCGCCTGGTGCGCGGGAACATGCCGGGGAGATTGCGCTGACCTTGACCCGGCCGTTGACAACTACCAGAATAATATGGATGCCTGGATGGTTTACGGACCGTTTGATTTAAGCGGCGCCATGTACGCCAGGATGACCTTTGATAACTGGACCGAATCTGTAGAAGAAGACTACGATCAAGATGAGAATCCATACGGGTTTTATTACGGCTTCTCAGCAGACAACGAACAATTTTACGGTTATTTCCGTCCTGGGGACTGGACGCCCTGGCGCCAGGAATATTTACCCCTGGACGAAGTATGCGGACTGTCACAGGTATGGGTTGGATTTTGTTTTTACAGCGACCAAACTAATAATGACAAAGGTACTTTCGTTGATAATATATTAATTGAAGAATATAATGGGCCACTTCCGGAAATAACCGGCGTTTCGCCGGATTCCGGCCCGGCCGTGGCTAAAGACTTAACCACCTATGATGCTGCTGAAGACAGCACAGAGGTAACCATCAGCGGCAGCAACTTCGGTTCTGCCCAGGGAAATGTGGCGTTCTGGGCCGGGCAGGGAGACAGTAAGTTTACTTATGCCACTATAAAATCGTGGAGCGATGAACAGATTAGCTGCCTTGTGCCCGGAGGGGCAAGCAGCTATAGCCATGGTGAAGGAGCAGGAAATGTCTATGTTATTACTGGTGACGATCTTGTAAGTAACCCGTTTTTGTTCCGGGTTACATTCTCCTGCATGGGAGGAAAGGCGCCCGGGAATAAGCTTATTTATAAAGTTAACGCCAACACGGCGGACTGCGATGGGGAAGAAGATTCGATTAAGGCAGCTGCAAACACATGGAATAACACCGGGTCGAAATTTCTATTCAAATACGGCGGCGCCACGGATAAAACAAGTGTAAGCAATGATTCGGAAAATACGGTTATATGGGTAAATGAAGGATATACAGATTGGCTGGCCCGAACCTGGACATACTTTAATACCGCTCAGCCGAATAATATTCTGGAGAGTGATACGGAATTAAACGATCATTACAACTGGAGCACAGCCGTTAACCCGCCCGGGCAGTATGACACGCAGGAAATTGCCACGCATGAATTTGGTCACGCTTTCGGATTGCTTGACCTTTATGGAACTGAAGACAGTGCAAAGACAATGTACGGATTTTGCGCCACCGGCGAATCAAGGGCAAGAACATTGGAACCTGACGATATCGCTGGGATAAGATATCTTTATGGACTAGTCGGGGATATGAACCAGGACGGCTCTATAAATATTTTGGACCTTTTATGGATGGCCAGTGTGATAGGGCCGGTGACGACTGAGTCCCAAATTGCGGATGTAAATTATGACGGGGTTGTTAACATCCTGGATTTGCTCCGTGTGGCCTCCAACATAGGTGTTCAGCAATAGAAAAACGGACTTTAACCGCCTTCAAGGCAAAATAGTCACTTCGATTATCTTGATGTCTAATCCTGTCAAATTAAGCGTAACAGTATCAAAGCTTAACAACACAAAATTATCAGATATTGACATTTAAACAGAGGTATATTAAAATCTTCACATATTGAGAAAACGCACTAGCCGCAGTTCTCTAACTGGCTTTTGATCGTGGTGAAGCGCGGAAGCAGAAATTAAAGCCGGTAGCTGTATGGACCGGCTTTTTCGCATAGAACGAGTTTTTAAATTTTGAAGGTGAAATTGAATGCCTGAGACAGCAGGTTTTGACCGGATATTTGATGCAGCCGTACAAACGGGCGGAGCCTGGAGTTGTTTCAGGAAGTCCATCAGGGTGCTCTGGCGGCTCTCGGCCCGGCTGAAGCGACACTGGGAAGCAAGGGGACGGAAGCAAGGGGACGTACATTTTGCTTCCTTGTTTGAAGCAAGGGGACGTACATTTTGCTTCCTTGTTTGTGAACGGGTTGTGCTTCAAGAAATATTGACAACTTAAGGGGGTTATAATAAAATTTCATTCCTTAAGTTGTCAATAATGCAAAACAGCGGGAGCTATAATCCACAGAGGCTTTTGGTTGTGGAGAAAAGGCGACGGTGAAGAAATCAAAGGCCGGTGTCAAGTGACCGGCTTTTTCATATAAAAGAGTATTTATAAACCTTTTTTTATCACGGATCATAAAAAAAGATCAACTACGAAAGTTGAGTTAATAACTTTGCATCCGCTAAAGGACGGTCAAAAGGAAAACAGGGTTAGAAGCAGGAGGTGGGTTAAACATGAAAGTCCATTATGATTCAGAAGCCGATATTCTTTACCTTGCAAAAGAAGGTGTAGAAGAAGAGGTTATAGAGTTACATCCCGGCATAAATTTGGAAATAGATAAAGATGGACAGCTAATAGGGATAGAATTAATTAATGCTTCTAAATTATTTAGAGACGTTATTAAACCACTTGAAAAGAGAGCGGCTTTGTAGAAGGAACACAAGGGAACACAAGGAGACACAAGGGGGACAGTTCTTGAAGGGTTCAATTGGAAGTTTTGCACGTGAAAAAGGCTCAAGTGGCGGGTTTTTGTCGCCTTTTGAGCCTTAACAATACCTATGCGCAAAGCCAACATGTAAAATTTTCAATTGCCGAGAAGAA
>DIEU01000066.1 GCA_002418775.1 Firmicutes bacterium UBA5766 | reverse complement strand
TTATATAATACATCATGGCAATTATACCACTAATTAGCGCTATTATCAGTAATATTAGTTATATAATACTTCTTTTAGCTTAAAACCACTGTAGCTATTGAGTCTTTTGGTTTTTAACTTATGTAACTGCGAAACTCGGGCTAATACACTAATATAATAACACTAATATAAAAGAATGCGCCTAAACCACTGTATTTTTTAGCGCCCCAAAAATACAAGTCCCTGGCTGGATTAACCATAACCAGGGACTTTTTGTTTGCAGCTGCTGACGTCGTAATTATTATGCGTAATTTTTAAATCTATATACGTATTTAAAAATATTTTTTTACTGAGTCACCAAAGGAACGAAGCCGTTTTCTTCAACTATTTTCTGGCCCGCATCGCTGCGTGCGAAATTGATGAATTCTGTTACCGCCAGGCTTGGTATCGCCTTGGTTATGAAAAACAATCTTCTTAATACGGGATAAGTGCCGTCCTTGCAGGTATCAATATTGCATTTTATACCATTTAAGTCCAGCGCCTTTACCCCGGATATATAACCCAGAGAAACAAAACCAATGGCCGACGCGTCTTGAGTTACGGCAGCCTGCACTTCGCCGTTGGAATTCTTTAAATAGGCGCCGGAGATAATTTTTTCTTTGTTCATCACTTTTTCCTCAAAAGCATCTCTTGTACCCGATCCCTCTTCCCTGGCAATAACAGTTATTTTGCCCGCTTTCCCTCCAACCTGGCTCCAGTCAGTTACCTTGCCGGAGTATATCCCCGCCACGTCCTCTATTTTCAAGCCGCTGACCGGATTGGCGGAATTGACTATTACAGCGACAGCATCACGAGCCACCGGGTAGGAAATAAGATCAGACTCGGTCAGCTTGAGATCCCTGGAAATGGCGCCTAAGTCTACTGTTCCGGCAACACACTGCTTGACACCCGCCCCGGAGCCGCCGCCGCCTGTTTCCACACGCACGTCTTTATGGAGCTTCATAAACTCTGCAGCGAGAGCTTCGGCCAGGGGCAGGACACTTGTCGATCCGGCCTCCTTGATTGATCCCGAGAGATTGACATTGCCTCCTTCTTGAGGCGTCTTGGAAGCGCCGCAGCCTCCCATAAGTAAAGAAAGCGCTAAAAGTCCCGCAGCGGCCAGCACAGCAAACTTGAACCCGGATTTTTTAAAAATCATACAATCCCCTCCATCTTTTTTCTATTATTTTTTATAGACTAAAACAAAATTATTAAAGCAACGTTAACCTAAGATAAAGTTATGTTAACTTTTCGTTATCTTTTTGTTAAGCTTATGTCGACTAAAAAATAGCCTCCGTCTTGTCAAACAAGGCCAGGGGCTTTTTAATCAGCCACAAACATTTATTATTTTCGCGTTGCCGGTTAAAAATACCTCACCTGCTAATACACCAAAGGCACGAAGCCCATTTTTTCAGCTATTTTCTGGCCCGCATCGCTGCGCGCAAAATTGATAAATTCCGTCACCGCTTCATTCGGGATGACCTTCGTTGTAAAATACAGCCTTCTAACCAGGGGATAACTGCCATTTTGGCAGTTTTTAAGACTGCACTTGATACCGTTTATGTCTAAAATTTTGATTCCATAAACATACCCGAGGGAGACAAAACCGATGGCGGTAGCATCCTGGGAGACAGCAGCCTGCACCTCGCCGTTGGAGTTCCTTAAAAGCGCGTTAGGTGTTATTTTTTTCTGCCGCATGACAATACTGTCAAAAGTATCCCTGGTGCCCGAGCCCTCTTCCCTGGCAAACAGGATGATTCTGCCCGCCTCTCCTCCAACCTGGCTCCAGTCAGTTACTTCGCCGGAGTATATCCTGGCCACGTCATCAGCTTTCAGGCCATTGACCGGATTACCGGGATTTACTATAACTGCGATAGCGTCCCGGGCAACGGGATAGGAAATCAGGTCGGACTCGGTCAGCTTGAGATCCCTGGAAATAGCCCCCACATCCACAGTCCCGGCAACACACTGCTTGACACCCGCCCCGGAGCCGCCGCCGCCTGTTTCCACACGCACGTCTTTATGGAACTTCATAAACTCCAGGGCAAGACTTTCCGCTAAAGGCAGCACACTTGTCGAGCCGGCTTCCTTAATTAACCCGCTTATATCAGTCCTGCCGCTTTCCGGCGTCTTTTTTGGAGATTCGCAGCCGCCCATCAGCAGGGAAAGCGCCAAAAAAACCGCAGACAAAAAAACAACGAACCTGATCCCGGATTTTCTAAAGGCCAAGGCTGATCCCCCTCTTGTTTTTGTTATTATAATTCATTAAAGCATAATTTACGTTAAAAGTTTTAATAAATTTTTCGTTCGCTGTTGAAAACGCCGTTTTCCCTTGCGGATTGTTTTATTGAAACGGTTTTAGACAAATCCCTTAAGGTTATACTAGTTGGTGCAATACTTTTTTGAACACAGGAGGTTAACTGATTCTAATGGAATCTATAGGCCTAAGCAGTATCGCCATTTTTATTCAGGTTTTTCTGGGTGTGATTATCGGCCTTTTCTTCTGGAACATGCTCAAAACCCAGCAGGGCAATAAAACGGCTGTAAATAAAGAATCGCATAAAGAACTGGAAAACCTCCGGCGCATGCGCTCTATCTCACTCACCGAACCGCTGTCTGAAAAGATACGGCCGTCGAAGATGGAAGATATAGCCGGCCAGAAGGAAGGTTTGAAAGCCCTCCGGGCCGCGCTTTGCGGGCCCAACCCGCAGCATGTAATCATCTACGGGCCGCCCGGTATCGGCAAGACCGCAGCCGCCCGTCTGGTCCTCGAAGAGGCCAGGAAAAACCCGCAGTCACCTTTTAAAGAAAACGCCAGCTTTATTGAAGTGGACGCAACGATTGCCCGCTTTGACGAACGGGGAATCGCCGATCCGCTGATCGGCTCCGTTCACGACCCTATCTACCAGGGCGCCGGCCCCCTGGGTATTGCGGGAATTCCGCAGCCGAAGGCGGGAGCGGTTACAAAAGCGCACGGAGGAATGCTTTTTATCGATGAAATCGGGGAACTACACCCCATTCAGATGAACAAGCTGTTAAAGGTGCTGGAAGACCGCAAGGTACACCTGGAAAGCACCTACTATTGTTCGGAAGACACCAATATACCCAGCCATATCCACGATATATTTCAAAACGGGCTGCCGGCCGACTTTCGCCTTGTCGGGGCAACAACCAGACTGCCCGAGAACATCCCGCCGGCGATCCGCTCCCGCTGCGTGGAAATATACTTTCGGGAACTGTCGCCTGGTGAGATAAGCCTGATTGCCGCAAGGGCGGCGAGAAGTACAGGGCTTTCACTGGCCAAAGAAGGTTTGAAAGTCATTGAAAAGTACAGCCCCAACGGCCGTGAGGCGGTAAACATCATCCAAATCGCGGCCGGAATAGCTATTACCGGGGGCAGAAAGCAGATCCGTACACAGGACATTGAATGGGTTATCAACAATGGACAGTATTCCCCGCGCCCCGGTAAAAAGATCGGCACTTCCCCGCAGGTTGGGGTCGTCAACGGACTGGCCGTGTACGGCCCCGGCCAGGGAAGCCTGCTGGAAATTGAAGCATCTGCAATTCCCGTAAAGCCCGGTCAGGGTAAAGTAACCGTCACAGGAGTCATTGACGAGGAGCAAATTGGTGAACACGGGCGTTCTTTCCGCCGGCGGAGCATGGCGCGGGCCGCAGTGGATAATGTGCTGACTGTTATGCAAAATGTGACGGGAGTAAACCCGTATGACTATAACCTGCACGTCAACTTTCCAGGTGGAATCCCCGTGGACGGACCCTCGGCAGGAGTCGCCGTGGCGACGGCAATCTATTCGGCAATCAAAGGCATTCCGGTTGACAATTTCCTCGCCATAACAGGCGAAATTTCCATCAGGGGTCTTTTAGCGCCTGTCGGAGGAATCCCGACCAAGCTGGAAGCGGCCCGCCGGGCCGGCGCAAAACAGGTCATCCTCCCCAAAGAAAACTATCAGGATATGCTGCTGAAGCTGCCCGGACTAACGATTACCCCGCTGGAAAAGCTCGAAGACGTGCTCAAAATTGCCCTTGTCAATGCAGCAGGACCAGCCCCCTGCCCAAAGTCGCACAGCACGATCCGTAAAGCAAAGGTGACACAAGGGGACGTTATTGTTGTGTCATCAGTGACATGACACAGGGGGACGGTTCTTGAAGGGTTCAATTGGAAGTTTTGCACGTGAAAAAGGCTCAAGTGGCGGGTTTTTGTCGCCTTTTGAGCCTTAACAATACCTATGCGCAAAGCCAACATGTAAAATTTTCAATTGCCGAGAAGAA
>DIEU01000067.1 GCA_002418775.1 Firmicutes bacterium UBA5766 | reverse complement strand
AAGAAGCAAGCGGAAAGGCTTTTTGAAGATATGGGCTTGAATATGACGACAGCTTTTACTGTCTTCGCAAAGGCGGTCGTCCGGCAAGGAAAAATACCTTTTGAAATCACCGCTGACCCATTTTATAGCAAAACAAACCAAGCGCGGTTAATGAANNTTGAAGCTGGTAAGGGTACGGCGCACGAATTGATAGAGGCAGAAGATGAATAAGAATAATGAATAAAATATGGTCTGATGAAGCATGGGAGGACTACCTTTATTGGCAAGCGCAGGACAAAAAGACATTAAAGCGGATTAACCAGCTAATACAGGACATTGACCGCAACGGCAATAACGGCATAGAAAAACCGGAAGCCTTGTCCGGCAACCTTGCAGGTTTTTGGAGCCGGAGGATTGACGAAATTAACCGACTCGTATATCGCATAAAAGGCGGTCGATTGGAAATAGCTCAATGCCGCAGTCATTACGGCGATAAATAGCCAGCTTTATTGCCGATTTTTTTGAGAAATCAATGAAAAAATCTCTATGAGGATCTCAAAACCCTTGCTACACAAGGGTTTTTGAACAAATCTTGGTGCCGAAGGTGGGAGTTGAACCNNGGCGGATTTTGAGTCCGCTGCGTCTGCCAATTCCGCCACTTCGGCGCATCTTTATAAACCTGCACTTATGATGCTACCATAGCAAAAATTAGTTGTCAACATAGTGGCGGGTATGGCTAAGAAGATCAGTCAAGGTTTTCGTACTTGGCAAATACTTTTCCGCACCTGCAGCCGTAAGTCACCAGGTGGTTGTTCAGGAACTCCTGAATGCTCAGTATTCTTACCTTGCTCTGCAGGCCGTAAAGCATTTCTCCGCACCACGGACAGTTGTAGCCGGAAATGAGGTTCCTCGCCTTAACGGTACAAAATCCTGGCATTTTTGTCGCTTCCACGATATAATCAGAGAAACCGAACCGCGATATCCGATACCGGTCAAGGACAGCGCGTATTGTTTTCAGCATTCTGTTTCTTGCCAAGCCGGTTTGCGTATTTAAAAAAACTTCAACTGCCGTCCTGATTACTTCTTGATCTTCAATTGAAGGAAATTGGTAAACCTGCATTCCGTATGCCCTTTCCGAAAGTATATCTGAATGCGGTTTTCAGCTGTTAAAAAACAGGGGCCTTTTAAACAGTTTTGCACTTTTTTTCTTCTTTAATACCAGGGACGGGCCAACCTATAGAATATTCTACCACGGGCAATCTTTACGGGACAAGTTTGGGTAAATAAGCGTCGCTCATTTTAAAAAAGTTTTAGAACATGAAAATGCGAATAGATTTTTTTAGAAATAATAATAACAGGGGGCGTTTTGAAATAGACAGAAAAAAGCTGCGGGTGCTGGTTTTGTTTGGCGGACGTTCGGGGGAGCATGAGGTTTCCGTCCAGTCCGGTTCTGCTGTATTAAACGCTTTGGACAGGCAAAAATATGAGGTGATTCCCGTCAACATCGGCAAGGATGGAAGATGGCTCAAAAGCGCAGGCGCTCCTGATGTTTTGGACAATAAGGATAACGGTGTGCCGGTAGCATTGCTTGGCGACCCTTTTATAAAAGGGCTGGTTCAAACTGAATCTTTTCAGGGAAGCGCCGGTTTAATTGATGAGGTTGATCTGGTCTTTCCGGTCCTTCACGGTACCTATGGCGAGGACGGCACTGTCCAGGGCCTTCTTGAAATGGCGGACCTGCCTTATGTCGGGGGCGGTGTTTTAGCTTCCGCCGTAGGTATGGATAAGGTTCTCATGAAGAAAGTCTTCGCCCAGGAGGGCATCCCGCAACCCCGTTTCTGGCATTGCCTGCGCAGTGAATGGGAAGGAAAAAGGGATTTTGTAATCGGCGAAGTGGAAAGGAATTTTACCTATCCCTTGTTTGTTAAACCCGCCAATCTGGGTTCTAGCGTGGGGATATCCAAAGCCCACGATCGCCAGGAACTCATTGATGCATTTGATCTGGCTCTAAAATTTGACCGGAAAGCGATCGTCGAGGAATTTATCGACGGCAGGGAGATAGAAGTAGCTGTGCTGGGAAATGATGATCCGGTAGCCTCTGTTCCCGGGGAAGTTTTTTCTCTTAAGGAATATTACGATTATGAGGCAAAGTATAGGGACGGCCTGTCCAACTGGAAGGCGCCCGCCGAAATACCGGAGGAAACAGCCAGGACTATTCAGGAACTGGCCGTTGCCGCCTTCAAATCAATAGACTGCGCGGGCATGGCCCGGGTGGACTTTTTTATTGCCAGAGGAAGCGGCCAGGTTTATGTAAATGAAATTAACACAATTCCGGGATTTACCCGTTTCAGCATGTACCCGAAGCTTTGGGAGCTTAGCGGGATTGCTTTTACGGAATTGCTGGACCGGCTCGTCGATTTGGCTCTTGAAAAACACCAGGAGAAGAAAAGGAATCAGACTTCTTTTGGCATTTGATCAGGAACAGGGGTAGCAAACTATGTTTTTTCCCGTGTCCGGTGTTCATGTTTCGCCCTTTATCCCGCCGGCGGTAGCATTTGTTATTTCTTTCTTAACGACTGGCGCCGGAATTTCCGGCACTTTTTTAATACTGCCCTTTATGGTAAGCGTGCTGGGTTATACAAGCCCGGCTGCTACTCCGACCAATTTCATCTGCAACTTTGTCTCGTCGCCCGGCGGAATGTTTCGTTTTCTGAGGGAGGGGCGGATGAACTGGCCCCTTACCTGGGTCATTGTCTCAGGGACCATTCCCGGGGTATTTGCTGGCGCCTGGATTAGAGTCGTTTTTTTGCCGGACGCAAAAACTTTTAAACTGTTTATGGGCTTTGTGCTGCTTTGTTTGGGCGCTTACCAGCTTTTTAACTCCAGGAAGGGACACAGGACAGGTGTATTGGAAGATAAATTCCTGGACAGGATAAAAAAACAGCCGGGCGGCAAATTAGTGTCCGGAATTCCCCCGGGGCTGGCGGTTAAAACCGTCAAGGTATCACTTAAAAGAATCGATTATGATTTTTGGGAAGAAATATATTCTTTTAATCCCTTAATACTTTTTGGAATAGCCCTGGCGGTGGGGCTGGTCGGAGGCGTTTACGGGATTAGCGGGGCCGCCATTATTGCCCCTGTATGCGTTTCTGTTTTAAGACTGCCTGTCTATACAATAGCGGGGTCAACACTGACGGGCAACTTTTTAACATCAATAGCGGGTATAGCCAGTTATTATTTATTTTTTTCCTCAGCAAAGCTGCAGGGCAATCCTGCCCCCGATTGGCTTTTAGGAGTTTTGTTCGGTGTTGGCGGATTTTTAGGCACATACTCGGGCGCCTATCTGCAGAAGTTTTTGCCGGAGCGGCTGATCATTACCACTTTGGGCAGCCTGGTTGTTATTTTAGCTGTAATCTACATCACAGGTTATTTTGCTTAGTTTGATAAGCTCTTCTTATACAAAGTTTTAAGGGGGGTATAGGGCTGATGGTTTTCCGGGACAGGGTTGAAGCAGGGACAATGCTTGCGGAAGCAATTCGAAAAAGTGCTTTCGATGACGGCGTCGTTTTAGCCATACCCCGCGGGGGTGTTGTGGTCGGAGCTCAGGTAGCCCGTATGCTAAAAGCTCCTCTTGATCTTATAATTCCCCGTAAAATAGGGACCTTTCACAACCCGGAGGCGGCTGTGGGCGCAGTTGCCCAGGACGGGACAGCGATTTTCAATCACAGCGTTTTGAAAATGATGGGGCTTAGGGAAGATGACTTGCAGGACGTTATTGACGAACAGGTCGCAGAAATCCGCCGCCGGATGAAAATGTACCGGGGACAGGAAGACTATCCGTCCTATGACAACAAGCAGGTGGTCCTGGTCGATGACGGCATAGCCACGGGTTATACTGTGATGGCGGCTTTGCGTTCGGTAAGAAAAATGTTTTCCTTGAAAAAATTAATTCTGGCGGTTCCGGTGGCGCCCGCCGGCACGCTGGACGTTTTGAGAAGCGACGTTGATGAAGTAATCTGCCTTTTCACGCCGCCGGTTTTTTACGCCGTGGGGCAGTTTTATACGGATTTTTCACAGGTCAGCGACGAAGAAGTCATTCATCTGCTCAGGGAATTGTCAACAATACGCCTGTAAAGGGATAATAATGTAACTTTTGTTTATACTATTTCTAGTTTAAACAAGATTACATTCGGAGGTGCAGTATTGAAGACAATTGCTGTTGAGGACACCCTGGGAAATGTCAGGGATTATTTGGAAAAGTCCGGCTATAAGGTAGTCAAGTTCACCGGGCAGGAGGATGCGGACGCATACGTAATCAGCGGTATGGACGACGATGTGATGGGCATGCAGGATATTATGACTGAAGTTCCTGTAATTGACGCTGACGGGAAAACTCCTGAAGAAATTTTGAGCAGTCTAAGGGAAATGGATTGGCTGTAAAACTGAAAATTTAGCTTTATGTGGAGGAAGGAGCCAGGTTTTTGTATTGCCTGACTCCTTTTTGCTGGTGTGTCCGGTATTTTTAATTATCCTGGGTTATGCTGACTTCCCTGACCAGTTCTTCTCCCGAACAATGGTTTATCGCCTGCATGATGCCTTGAACGATAAGATCGGCCATGCTCATGACAAGATTCAGCCGGGTGTTCTGGAGAACAAGGTATTCCATAAACCCGCCTATGTTGACGACTCCGGTGATATGGATTTCTCCGACCGGGGGGAGGTTTTTATTAACCCCGGCCCCGGGCTGTAAAGAACCATTTCCTATATTAATGCAGCCGACGTTCTCCTGATTGCCCAGGCAGGCGTCGATTGCGATTATAAACGGGTTTTCATAAGTTTTCCGGATTTCTTCCAGCCTTTGCTCCAGGTTGCTGGCGTGTACCGGTTTGTCCAGCGTACCGTAAACATCGAAGTAATCCTGCTCGATGGCGGAAAGTTTGCTCCCCACCAAAGGACCGAGACAATCCCCTGTTGAACGGTCCGTTCCGATGCAAAGCAGTATTTTGGGGGAGTTGTTCAAGGCGGCGTTTCCGTTCAGCCTGCTGGCCAGGTCCCAGCCGATTTTGATGGCCGCGAGAGGATCCTCCAGGTGTAACCTGGTCCGGGTATTTGCTGTTTCGGCTTTCTGGTTCAATTCAAGACCCTTCAAAAATAAGCTCCTCCTTAGAACAAAACTATTAAATAATATTTCCAAAGATAACCTTAAATATTCTTTTTTTGCATAAACATAACCGGGGGATTGTTTTGGAGCAAAAAAAAAGTTCTCTGCTGCTTTTTAAAATTGCCATGGTCTATGCGGGCACGGTAATCGGCGCGGGTTTTGCCTCCGGCCAGGAGTTAATGCAGTTTTTTATGGTTTTTGGATCGAAGGGGCTCTGGGGGATAGCGCTGGCCACCGTGCTGTTTATTTACCTGGGAGCGCTGATCATGCTCCTGGCCACGAAGCTGCGGACGGCCAATTATGTTGAACTGCTCCAGTGCCTGATGGGAAAGCGGGCAGCCGGGCTGATGGACTTGCTTACTCTGATCATGCTCAAGGGCGGCCTTGTGGTCATGCTTGCCGGCAGCGGGGCGGTTTTTGCCGAGCAGCTGGGCCTGCCCAACTGGCAGGGTACAATGCTGGCGGTTTTAATAACCTGTATTGTACTAATCAAAGGGCTGCCCGGGATATTGAATTTCAATCTCGTTCTCGTTCCTATAAAAATCCTCGTTCTGGCGGTCGTGTCGTTTTTGGCCATCCAGCATCAGGGAGGCCTGCCCAGCCCTTTTCCGGAGCTTCTGGAATACAAAAGGGTGGCTGCAAACTGGGGCTGGTCGAGCATCCTGTATGTTTCCTACAACATGGTCGTTCCTGTTGCTCTGCTGTCTTCTTTGGGGAGATCTGTTCCGTTTAAAACAGGCGTTGCCGGGGGCGCCCTGGGGGGGCTGATCCTTGGAGTCACGGCGGGGCTGATTACCCTGGCGGGTTTGTCGTTCTACCCGTCGGTGCTGAACTGCCAGGTGCCCGTCCTGTTTATTTCGCGTTCGGCGGGGTTTATTCTGCAGCTCTTGCTCGGCCTGCTGATTTGGATAGCCATGCTGACAACGACCATTGCAGATGCGCACGGGCTGGCCAGCCGCCTTGCTCCGGGGGAGGGAATGGGCTACAAGGTGGTGGGGATTGGATCTACTCTTATCGCGATACCGCTGGCCGGCCTGAATTTCAATTTTCTGGTCCGGCTGCTTTATCCGCTTTTCGGTTATGCCGGCCTGATTCTGCTGGTGGCTCTTTTAATCGCGCCCTTCCGGAAATCGCGGATGAATTAGGGTCCGCCAAGCCAGACGCTTAAGTTTTTCAGCCGGGGCTCTTTAATACCGGACTGGATGGCCGGCCCGTGATCCAGCAGGGACTCGCTCCTGCTGTCGCTCAAGTTTTCTCTTCTCAGCTCGCCAATAATAGTTTCGCAGATATCTTCCATCAGGCGGTATTTTTTAACGCTGTCGCTCGTGGTTACCGCCTTGAAGATCGTCTGGTAGATATTTTCTCCCAGTATGGGCAGGTCCCGGACAGCCCTGTGCATCCATTTAAAATAGGGCATATATCTTTTGTTGATCAGGAAGACCAGGGATATTACGTCCGAGTAGAACTTGCTTTCGGCGTACTGGGCCGCGACGTATTCATGCCTTTTGGCGCAGCGCAGATAGTTATACTGGCCGTTCTGAGCTATGGCCATGCACCGGGCGGCCATTTTCTTCAGCCTGATGTCTTCCGGGTAAAATTCCAGCAGCTTGTTTCTGAAATAAGTAAACTCGCCTAGGGGATCATAGAAGACTTTGCCGTTCGTGCAGGCTGCCAGGTAACTTTCGGGAAGGGGAAACCACTCGTTTAGTTTTTCCGGCAGGCGTGAAATGCCGATGAACTTTTTGTAGAACTCGCCTATTTCAAAGACTCCCACTCTGCCCTCCCCAAATTCGCTGACTATCCTGCTGAACCCTTCGAATTCATCGGGGAGGTTGTCGTATTCTTTTTGCAGCTGCTGTCCAATCTGCTCGAAGTCGTCTTTGGTCAGCCAGAGGCAAAAGGAGGGACCCCAGTCGTGGTCCCTGGAAATTTCGTCGTCAAATCCGTAGCATTCCGAGCCGTCGCCTACAAGCCCCGCTGCTATTCTGCCCTTGAAGCTGGCGAATTTCCGGCTGATCATCGGGAGCCCGTGCTTTATGAAATAATTTTCGCAAAGTTCCAGACCTTTCATGACTTATCCTCACTTTCCAAAGGCAAGTATAGGGACGGTTCTTGAAGGGAGCAATCGGAAGTTTTGCGCTTAAAAAAGGCTCAAACGGCGGATTTTTGCTGTCTTTTGAGCCTTAACAATACCTATGCGCAAAGCCTACCCGCAAAATTTTTGATTGCCGAGAAGAATGAAGTCGCGAAAGCACCCAGCTATGGAATTTCAATCTCTTGTTTTTGCTTACAACTCTTTAGTTTAGCAGCTCTTTTCAATTAAACAATATCACAAAAAGAGCATTTTGCCAACTTTTATATACAATTTTATTTAGAAAAGCAATAATTTAAAGCCATCGCGGAGCGATTTCGTTCTTCTTCTCTAATGACACAACAAAAACGTCCCCTTGTGTCTAGCTTTTCTTGAGTAGTTCGATCAGTTTTTTAATGTTTTGGTCGAGGGACTCTATCTGCCAGTCCGGTGTATTTATTTTGCTGAATAATTCCTTTGATTTCCGGAAGTTGTCTAAAGCGCTTTGATAATTGCTATCCATTGCGTGGATGTAGGCTATGTTGCTGTACTGCATGGCCATGCCCCAGATGTCGCCAAGTTGACTGTAAAGCGCCATTGATTCATCGTAAAATTTCAGGGCTTTGTCACTGTCCTCACTGTCCCGGAAGGTGCTGCCGATGTTCATCAACTGGGCTGCGATTGCCGTTTGATCGCCCAGTTCTTTAAAAATCTCCATGGCTTTGGTAAAGTAACCTGCCGCCTGGCTGCTCCTGTTCATCCGGGCGAAAATAAGCCCCATGTTGTTTAACTGGCTGGCGACGCCTCTTTGGTAGCCCGCTTCTTTGTATTTTAAAAGAGCCTGCCCGAAGTATTTCAAGGCATATTCCGTTTCCCCCAGGTCCTGGTGGACTGTTCCTATATTGCACAACTGATCAGCCTCGTCCCTGATGTGTCCGGTTTCTCTGAAAATCGTCAGCGCATCCAGGTAGTAATTAAGAGCGGCTTGAGGATCATTTCTGGCGCTTTCCACAAAGCCCAGGTTGCCCAGAAAAATTCCTTCAAACCACCTGTCTTTTTCGTTCCGCGCCAGTTCCAGGCCCAGAAAGAAGGCCTCCTCGGCCTCATCCAACTGCAAAAGAGAGAAAAAAGAGTTTCCCTGGTTAAGGTAAGCCGGCAGGGTGGGGCATTCTGCTATGGAAAGCGAATAAATCCTGGCCGCTTCCGTAAATTTATTGTCTTTGAATAACCCTTCCGCTTCCTCAAATAATTTTTGGGCTTCCGGGTTCATATTCATCCTCCTTAGAATAAAAAATATAGTAGACAGGAAAAGAATGTGTCTGTTTCTAATATGAAGACTTTTTAAGCCTTAAATTTATGAAAAAAGTTACTTTCATGGTAAAATGTTTTCTATAGACTGTCAAGCCCAAGGTCAGCGCAGGGCGGACACATTTGCCTTTCCACTTTTAAAGGGTTTTGAAGTTCGGATAAGGATGTGATCGGAAAATGAACTGGGTTGATGTAACCATACTTGTGATCATCGGATGGTTTGCCTGGCGGGGTCTGACAACAGGTTTGCTTAAGGGAATAGCCAGATTGGCGGGGATCTTTTTAGGTATCGTCTTCGCTATGAAATATGACAGCCAACTGGCCGATTATGCCGGCAGCAAGTGGCATCTAACGGAGAAGTTGAGCAAATACTTCTCTTTTCCTACAGATTTATGGGATGAGTCAACGTCCTGGTGGTCTTCGAACGGGCTCTCCTTTACGGGCGGGGAACAAATCCAAAATATCCTGTCCATGCGTTTGCTGGAAATAATCGCTTTTCTCTTAATTTTTCTGGTCGTTTACAGGCTGGTTTATCTTGCAGGGTCCCTCTTGTCCCGGGTTGCCAGGATGGCCTTTTTAGGTCCTGTTGACCGTTTGGGGGGGCTGGCGCTGGGTCTTGTAAACGGGCTGATAATTGTGCTGATTATTGTCGCTCTGCTGACACCCCTGCAGATACCGGTATCCATGTTCAGCGGGGGTCAGCAGGACAACTGGTATACCCAATCTATTCAGGGTTCGGTAATAATTCCTAAATGCCGGCAATTGTTAAACCCGTTTGAAGGAAAGATCATCGACTTAATACCGGATAATATATTGCCTGCCAAAAAAACAACAATTTAACATAATGAAAGGGTGGAGTAAATTACATGGAAGATAAGAACCAGAGCAAGGGAGAATCATATGAAAGCAAGCACGTCTGGGATTGCCTGGACGAGGCTGCCCGTCAGGATGTTATGGAATTCTGTGAAAGATACCGGGAGTTTCTAAATGCGGCCAGAACAGAGCGCGAGGCGGTAGATACAATAATAGCCAGGGCGGAGATAGGCGGTTTTACTCCCTTGACCGAACAGAGCCGCCTTGTTCCCGGAAGCCGGGTGTATTCAGCAAAACATGGCAAAGTTATGGCCATGGCGGTCATCGGCAGCGAGCCGCTGGAAAAAGGGCTGAATGTCATTGGTTCACATATTGACGCTCCCCGGCTGGACCTTAAACCCCGCCCCCTCTACCAGGAAGCCGGTCTTGCCCTGTTTAAGACGCATTACTACGGGGGGATTAAGAAATACCAGTGGGTGAGTATTCCCCTGTCTCTGCACGGAGTTGTCTTCACGAAAGAAGGGAATGCCGTCCGGATAGCTATCGGCAATAATGAGCGCGATCCGGTATTCACTATCGCCGACCTGCTGCCTCATCTGGCCAAAGATCAAATGGAGAAGAAAATGAGCGAGGCGGTAAAAGGAGAGGCTTTGAACGTGCTAGTCGGAGGCAATCCGGTGGAAAACCGTGAAGCAAAGGAAAGGCTGAAGCAGGCTGTGCTGGATCAGCTGAATGCCAGGTACGGATTGATCGAAGAGGATTTTATCAGCGCTGAGCTTGAAGCGGCGCCAGCCTTTCCGGCAAGGGATGTCGGTTTTGACCGCAGTATGATCGGTGGCTACGGCCAGGACGACCGGGTCTGCGCTTATACAAGCCTGCAAGCGATTCTGGAGTTGGATTCCGTCAGCCGCACAGCAGTTGTCCTCTTTGCGGACAAGGAAGAGATCGGCAGCGTGGGCAATACCGGAATGGAGTCCGTCTTTTTAACCAATTTCATTGCTGAACTGGCCGGATGTTCGCTTCCCCAGTACAGCGAGCTGACCGTGCGCCGCATTCTGGCCAATTCCAGGGCTCTGTCGGCCGACGTAACCGCCGGAACTAATCCCAGTTATCCTGAAGTGATGGATAAACATAACGAAATGCTGCTGGGTTACGGGACTGCTTTTCATAAATACGGCGGCGGCGGCGGAAAGCGGAGTTCCAGTGACGCAAACGCGGAGTTTGTTTCTTTTGTAAGGCAGCTTTTTAACAAAGAAGGCGTTGTCTGGCAAACCGGAGAGCTGGGGAAAGTAGATCAGGGCGGCGGGGGGACGATCGCCTACCTGCTGGCGCATTATGGTATGGATGTGCTTGACTGCGGCGTGCCGCTGCTGGGCATGCATTCGCCGTTCGAAGTGGCCCATAAAGGGGACATTTACATGACCTACAAGGGTTACAAGGTTTTCTTCAAGTCGTAGGAAGAATTAATTCTTAGCAGTGGGGTGGGGAGATGCCCGTGCTTGTCAAGTACAACGTAGGCGACGTGGTCAGGATGAAAAAAGTCCATCCCTGCGGCGGCGAACAGTGGGAAATAATGCGCACGGGTGTCGATTTTCGGATAAGGTGCCTGAAATGCGGCCGCGTCGTAATGCTGCCCAGGCCTAAATTTGAAAAGAGCGTCAGGAGTATTATATCGTCTAAAGCGTAAGCAATTATAAAAGCATTGCCAGGACTGCTTTTTGTGTATGGAGCCGGTTTTCCGCTTCGTCCCAGACGACGGAATGCGGCCCGTCAATTATATCCGCCGCAACTTCCTCTCCCCGGTGGGCGGGCAGACAGTGCAAAAAGATAAAATCTTCTTTCGCGTGTTTTACCAGGGCGTCGTTAACCTGGTAACCGGCAAATGCCCCGGATTTTTGGGCGGCGACGGATTCCTGTCCCATGCTGGCCCAAACGTCCGTTACAATTACATCTGCGTCTTTGACGGCTTCTGCAGGGTCGGTGAGAATATCGATCCTGCTTTTATTTTGGGCGTCCTGCCTGGCCAGTTCTACAATTTCCGGTTTCGGCCGGAAATTTTCAGGTGAGGCCACGCTTATATTGACGCCTGTTTTAGCGCAGCCGAAAAGCAGGCTGTGGCAGATATTATTGCCGTCTCCTACATAGGCCAGCTTCAGTCCTTCCAGGAATCCCTTCTTTTCTTGTATGGTCAGCAGGTCGGCGAGGATCTGGCAGGGATGGAGCAGATCCGTGAGCCCGTTGATGACGGGTATATCCGCATATGCGGCAAGTTCTTCAACATCTTCCTGGGCGAAGGTGCGGATCATAATTCCATCCAGGTAGCGGGAAAGCACCCTGGCGGTGTCGGCAATAGTTTCTCCCCGGCCAAGCTGGAGGTCGCCCGGATTCAGGTGCAGGGCGTAGCCCCCGAGCTGGTACATGGCCACCTCAAAGGAAACCCGTGTCCGGGTGGAAGGTTTTTGAAAGATCATGCCGAGTGTTTTTCCATGAAGGTAGCTGTGCGGTTCTCCCCTTTTCTGCCAGGATTTCAACTCAGCGGACAGCTGCAGGATCGCCGCTATTTCCTCAGGAGCAAAGTCGTGCAGGCAGAGCAGGTCGCTGCCCTGAATTTTAAAAGTAGTCATTTATATCTCTCCTCCAATGAATGCTTATGAAAAATAAATCACTTTGATGCATTACCTTTGATGCAGATTGTCACGCAGTTGTTCTGTCCGTCCCGCATGACCTCATACTCGATTTCTTTCCAGCCGGCAACACTTTTTTCAAGCAGGACCTGCCCGATGGGGCTTACCTTTAGGCCCTTGCCGACTATTACGGCCAGTTCTTCTTCTGTGCGGGCCATGCCGCCCGTGCCCCCAAGCGTGAAAGCCGGGCGCACGATAATCGGGTAGCCAGTTTTCCGGGCAAAGGAAAAAGCATTATCCAGATCAACAACTGTGGCGCTTAGGGGAACAGGTTCCCCTATCGAAAGCATGGTTGCCTTGAACAGTTCCCTGTCCTCGGCCATGAGGATACTTTCCAGGGAAGCGCCCAGCATTTCAACGCCGAACCGCTCAAGTACGCCCTCGTCCGCCAGAAGGCAAGCCAGGTTAAGGCCGGTCTGGCCGCCAAGAGTCGGAAGAAGTCCCTGAGGCCGTTCTTCTTCAATGATTGCGGCCAGGCTTTCACAGGTGAGGGGTTCGATGTATACCCTGCCGGCAATGTCCGAACCGGTCATGATTGTGGCCGGGTTGGAGTTGGCCAGTACGACCTGGACGCCTTCTTCCCGCAGGGCGCGGCAAGCCTGCGTCCCGGCGTAGTCAAATTCCGCCGCCTGGCCGATGATGATGGGTCCGGAACCGATGACCAGTACTTTTTGAGATCGCTGCGCCTGGGCACGGCAAGCACTCCTTTTATTATGTCTTACTGAATACTCAGCCTGCCAGGTTTTTCAGCACGCCGGCCAGTATGCCGACGGCCTCGTCAACGTCCGGTTCGCTGATGATAAGCGGGGGCAGGAAGCGCAGTATATGACCGTCAATGCAGTTAATCAAAAGTCCGTTTTCCTGGCATTGGGCTACAACTTCCTGGCCGTCTGCGGAACCCGGAGTCAGATCCGCTCCCAGCATCAGGCCGCGGCCGCGCACTTCGGTAATGAAGGGAAACTGGCTTGAAAGAACCTCCAGCCGGGCTTTAAAGTAGCCTCCCACACGGGCGGTGTTCTCCATAAGATTATTTTCCAGCACAAATTGCATGGCTGCCAGGGCAGCAGCGCAGGCCAGCGGGTTTCCGCCGAAAGTGGAAGCGTGATTGCCGGGTGAAAAAGCGCCGGCAGCCTCTTCCGTGGCGATCATGGCTCCAATTGGAAATCCGCCGCCCAAAGATTTGGCAAGAGTGCACACGTCGGGTTCAATTCCGTAATGCTGATAGGCAAAAAAGGCGCCGGTGCGCCCGAGCCCGCACTGTACTTCGTCAAAAATAAGCAGAAGCCCGTGCTTATTGCAGAGTTCTCTTGCGCCCTTCAAGTATTCCTGTTCCGCCTCATAAATTCCGCCTTCGCCCTGGATGGGTTCGAGCAGGATTGCGCAGGTATTTTTGTCAACGGCGCTCTCAAGCGCGGCAAGGTCATTGAAAGGGACATATTTAAAACCGCCTGGCAGGGGGTCGAAATCTTTCTGGTATTTGGCTTGACCAGTGGCTGTCAGGGCGGCCAGGGTACGCCCGTGAAAAGATTTGAAAGCGGTAATAATCCCATATTTTTGGGAGCCGCGGTTTAACCTGGCGTATTTGCGGGCGAGTTTGATTGCTCCCTCGTTGGCCTCGGCCCCGCTGTTGCAGAAAAAGACACGGTCTCCGAAGGAGTTCTCCGCCAGCAACTTGGCCAGCTTTGCCTGCTGTTCAATATAATACAGGTTGGAAACGTGCATCAATGTACAGGCCTGCTCAGCGATTGCCTTGACTACCGCCGGATGGCAGTGGCCGAGGGAACAGACAGCTATGCCGGCCAGAAAATCAAGATATTCTCTGCCCCGGGCGTCCCAGACGCGCGCTCCCGCCCCTTTTACGGGGGTCAGAGGCAGACGGCCGTAGGTTTTCATGACATATTTGTCGCTGAGTTCGATAATCTGTTCGTGAGTCAAAAGAAACACTCCTTGCTTTTATTGTACAACCATGGTTCCAATTCCCCTGTCAGTAAATACTTCCAGGAGGATTGAGTGAGCCACCCGCCCGTCAAGGATGTGAGTTGTTTCTACTCCTCCCTTGATGGCGCTGATGCAGCATTCCACCTTCGGGATCATGCCTTTGTCGATTATTCCTTCTTCAATAAGCCCCGGTATGGCGCCGGTTTCAACTACTGAGATGAGAGAGCCCTTGTCGTTGATGTCTCTTAAGATGCCTTCCACGTCAGTTAAAATGACTAGCTTTTCTGCTTTTAAAGCTACGGCCAGTTCACCGGCGGCATGGTCGGCATTGAGATTGTAGCTTTCCCCGTCCGGCCCGACTGCTACCGGGGCAACTACCGGGATGTAGCTTTCACTAATTAATGTGTTAATAATCCTGGGGTTGACCGTAGTTATTTCCCCGACCAGTCCGATATCGACGACAGCCGTGCTGCCGTCCGGTCTTTTTACCTGTCCGGTTTTACGCCTGGCCTGGAACATGTCCGCGTCCTTGCCGGACAGGCCGACGGCTTTTCCGCCGAAGCTGTTGATCATGGAAACGACTTCCTTGTTGATCTTTCCGACAAGAGTCATCTCAACAACTTCCATGGTCTCGTCATCTGTGATCCTCAGGCCGTTTAGGAAAGTCGATTTGATGTCCAGCCGTTTGAGCATGGTGTTTATTTCCGGGCCGCCGCCATGGACAATTACAGGGTTGATGCCCACGTACTTCATCAGGACAACGTCGGTGAGCACAGCCCTTTTCAGCTCATTTTCGGTCATTGCGTGACCGCCGTATTTAATTACTACTGTTTTGCCGTAAAATTTTTTAATGTAGGGCAGAGCTTCCACTAAAATAGCGGCTTTCTCCCCCGGAGTAATTTTGGACAACCTTTTTGCCTCCCTGGAAATATAAAATCTGGAAATATAAAATCAGGTCCGGTAATGGGCGTTGATCCTGATGTAATCGTAGGTGAGATCGCAGCCCCATGCCGTGGCCTCAAAATTACCGGATTTAAAATCAATCAGAATATGTATTTTGTTTTCAGACAGCGCACGTGCGGCTTCTTCTTCGAAATCTGAGCAGGGGCGCCCGTTTTCAGCAACCTTCACGTCGTTTAAGTAAATATCCGCCGCGTTCGGGTCGAATTCGGCCCCCGAATAACCGGCGGCGCATAAGATGCGGCCCCAGTTGGCGTCCTCACCGAAGATGGCTGCTTTGACCAGGTTTGAGCCGGCCACTGCCCTGGCTGCCAAGCGTGCGTCGGCTTCCGTTGCGGCGTTGACGACCTGCGCTTCCAGCATCTTGGTAGCGCCCTCGCCGTCTTTGGCCATTGCCTGGGCCAAATGGGAGCAGATCCTGGTTAAATGATCACGGAAAATTAAATAGTCCTTGTTTTGAACGGTAATTTCCTTATTTGCCGCCTGAGCGTTGGCCAGGACTAAGACCATGTCGTTTGTGCTTGTGTCTCCGTCGACCGTTATCATGTTAAATGAGCGGTCGACAGCGTACTGCAGGGCTTTTTTCAGGCAATCCCGCCCGACTGCGGCGTCTGTGGTTACAAAACAGAGCATGGTGGCCATGTTGGGGTGAATCATTCCCGAACCTTTAGCCATACCCCCTATGGTGACCTTTTTGCCGCCTATTGAAAAGCTCATCGCTGCTTCCTTGGGCTCGGTATCCGTGGTCATAATCGCTTCAGCCGCCGGGCCGCCGCCGTCTTTGCTTAAAATGGATACGGCTTCGGCTATTCCGGGCAGGACGCGCTCCATAGGCATAGGCTGGCCGATTACACCCGTTGAGGCGATCAGTACGCTTTCTCCGGGGATGTTCAATAACCGGGCAACCTCTTCCCCCATTGCCCTGGCGTCCTGCATTCCCTGTTCTCCGTTGCAGGCGTTGGCGTTGCCGCTGTTGGCCACAATTGCCCTGGCCGATCCACGTTTAACCCGTTCCATGTTCAGCAAAACAGGGGCGGCTTTAACCTTGTTAGTGGTAAACATGCCGGCAGCGCAGGCTTCAACTTCCGAAAAAATTAAAGCAATATCTTTTTTCTCTTTGTATTTTATTCCGGCGGCGGCTCCCGAAGCCAGGAAACCTTTGGCTGCTGTAACACCACCGGGAACCATCTCCCAATCACTGCTGTTGTTAATCACCGGGCGGATCAATCCTCCTTGTTGTTTTGTTTTTTACGGGTAGACGCCTGGTCCGGCAAGTCCGGTATCTTCAGGCAAACCAAGCAGGATATTCATATTTTGCACAGCCTGCCCGGAAGCTCCCTTGATCAGGTTGTCGATTGCCGAAATGATTATTACCCGGTTTGTTCGGTCGTCCGTTACAATTCCAATGACGCAGCGGTTTGAGCCGGACACTGTCTTCGTGGCGGGCAGCATGCCTTCCGGAAGTACGCTGACAAAGGGTTCGCCGCCATAGAATTCCTCGTACAGGGACAGCGCTTCTTTCTGCTGGAAGGGGCGGCTGCGCACGGCGTAGATAGTGCTTAAGATGCCGCGGATCATCGGGGTCAGGTGTGGCGTGAAAGAAACCGCCACTTCCCCGCCGGCCAGCAGGCCAAGTTCCTGTTCGATCTCCGGCGTGTGCCGGTGCGTTGTTACACCGTATGCTTTTATGCTTTCGTTTACCTCGCAGTAGTGTACGTTCAGGGAAAGGGCCCTGCCCGCCCCTGAGACGCCTGATTTTGAGTCGCTTATAATGCTGTCCGGGTCAATTAAACCTTTTTTCAGCAAGGGCGCCAGACCCAGAATTATGCTGGTCGGGTAACAGCCCGGATTTGCAATCAGCCTTGCCTGAGCTATTTCCCGGCGGTGAATTTCCGGCAGCCCGTAAACGGCTTTTTCGTTCAATTCCCTGGCAGTGTGGGTAATTCCATACCAGGACTCGTAAACCGCAAAATCACGGAAGCGGAAATCTGCGCCCAGGTCGATAAAGAATTTATTCTGACGGTCGGCCTCTATCGCCACTTCCATGGAATGGCCGTGCGGCAGGGCGGAGAAGACGACGTCGCTGCGGCTCACTATGCCGGGGATATCCTGTTCTTCGCAGATCATCTCCACATGTTTGTACAGGTGTGGGTATACTTCCCAGAAAGGCTTTCCGGCATAGCTCTGTGTGGTTATACCGGCCAG
This sequence comes from Firmicutes bacterium UBA5766, assembly GCA_002418775.1. GTDB lineage: Bacteria > Bacillota > Desulfotomaculia > Desulfotomaculales > Nap2-2B > 46-80. The sequence goes on along the minus strand of DIEU01000067.1, from coordinate 43,343 downwards.
TTCCACTTCCGGGTGGTAGCTTAAAATCCTCACCAGTTCGGCGCCCGTATACCCGGTGGCGCCTATCACGCTTGCTTTATACAACTTCAGCGCCTCCTAAGACACAACGATAATTATACAATCAGCTGCATAAAAATACAACCGCCTTTTTTTATTTTTTTCAGGACCCTTTTAATAGATGCAATTAAAGATGATAAAAACGTCAATCTCGAGCTTGAAGAAATTCCCTACATAAGCTTGGAAGAGAATGATATTTGGCGGTTTGCTATAAGATAGCCGCCAGACATAACGCAAAAATAGATCTTGAAACAGGTCCGTGTGGAACAACTTTTTTTGTTAGTTTCAGGATTTAAGGAAACTAAATTTTAATCTGGAGCAGGAACAGCCTGAGATTTACCGGGGAGACTTCCATGCCGCGGCTTGTTTTAGGGTTTGGACCACTGCTGGGTGAATTTGATTACAGTACCCGGGCTTAAATCGGCGCGCAGGTAGTCCTTTGGGTTGGTGCTTAATAATTTGACCACCTTGCCCTGCCCGGGGCCGGTATCTTCAATAACCAGGGGCACTCCGTCCAGTTCCACCTGGCGGGTCTTGAGCTCTTTCATATCTTCCAGCCCTTCCAGGACAAGTTCGAGGTATAAAGGTGTGTAGATAATCATTGAACAGATTGCACTTCCCACTGTTTTTTATCCCTGATCAACCTCTTCAGCTTATCCACCGCATGCCCCACGCTGCCCACTTCATCGATTAAACCGCATTCGACCGCTTCCTGGCCGATTAAAACAGTCCCGATATCTCTGGCCAGTTCGCCCGTGCGGAACATCATTTCCCTGAAAGTAGCCTCACTTATTTTGGAGTGCTGGGTTACAAAGCGCACTACCCTGTCCTGCATTTTGTCCAGGTATTCATAGGTCTGCGGAACACCGATAACCAGGCCGTTCAGTCTGATCGGGTGGATGGTCATGCTGGCGGTCTGGGCAATGAAGCTATACTGAGCCGCCACTGCTATCGGGACCCCGATGCTGTGCCCGCCGCCCAGGACTATGGCTACGGTCGGCTTGGAAAGCCCGGCGACCATCTCGGAAATTGCCAGCCCGGCTTCTACATCGCCGCCTACTGTGTTAAGGACTACCAGCACGCCTTCAATGTCGCTGCTTTCCTCCAGGGCAACCAGTTGGGGGATGATATGCTCGTATTTGGTGGTTTTGTTCTGGGGAGGCAGAACGAGGTGCCCTTCGATCTGGCCGATGATGGTTAGGCAGTGAATATTGCTCTTGCCGTCCGGCAAAGTATTGGTCCCTATCTCCTTTAAATTTTGCATACTTGACTGGTTCTGTTTATCTGGTTGGGGTTCCTGCGGTACGGGTGCGTTCGGATCATACGGGTCACATCCGTGATCCGGTTCAAAATCGGGCGGGTAGGGAAAGTCGTTCTTACCGTTGTCACGGTTTTCTTCGGGCATCTGTTCTTCTCCTTGAAGTCGAATTGTTTTTTTAGTATGTTTAAATGTATCCAAAAATACACCTCTAGTTTTTTAAAATGCAAACATGAACACATAGGCAGTTGACTTCCCTAATGAAACAATCCCGCGCAGTATGAAATAAGGTAATAGAATCCTGACTGGTAAAATATAGTATTATTGCAGGAATCTGTTATCACATGTAGTATATAACTGCTAGGGGTTGATTTTTTTGGCAATTTCCAGGCAGGCCAAGGAACAGCAAAAGTACGAAATAGTCGGGATAGTTTTTCTTACCCTGGCCATCCTCTGTTTAATCAGCCTGTTTAATCCCACCGTAGGGCTGGTCAGCAGGCTGGTAGAGTGTATCCTGCGCGGGGTAACCGGTGAAGGGCGCTATGTTTTTCCCATATTGCTGGTCTTTTTCGGATTTCGCCTGCTCTTATTGAAAAGCCAGCTGAAGATAATTCCTCGCTTCTATGGCGGGCTTTTAATTTTTATAGTGATTTTAACAGTTATCCACCTGATGATTCCGCCTTCGCACGCCCTGGATGCGGGCCTGAAGGGGAAAGGCGGGGGGATTATAGGGGCGGTTTGCAGCCTCGTTTTAAAGCGTTCATTTGGCCTGACGGGGACTTATGTCGTTTTGTTTACACTTGCTCTGGTCGGCATACTGCTCAGCGCCAATATCAGTCTCAATATGCTTATTAAAAGGTCAGCCATCCGTTCCAGCATATTCTATGCGCGTTTTAAGCAGTTTTTACTGAACTTTCTTTTTACGGAAGAAGAAATTGAAGTTCCTGATACTCCTTCCTCTCCCCCGGTGATCATTGATCAGAGCGGAATCGAAGCGGAAGGATTTGCCGAAGAGGGTGTTACAGGCGAGAAAAAAGACAACTGCACGCCGTCTTTTAAGAAAGATGCCAGGACGCCGGTAATTACTTACCATGCCGAGAGCAGGAACCAAAACGGGGATGAAGGTTTGCCGGCCGTTTTTCTGCCTGGTGAGTTGGAACCGCTGGCGACAACCGAGAACATGTCTTATCAGCTGCCTACTTTAAATATTTTAGCCAGGCAGGCCCGCCCGAAAGTCAGGCGGGTAAGCAAGGATATCGCGGAAAGCATACGCACGCTGGAAGAGACCCTGCAGAGTTTTGGTGTGAAGGCGAGAGTTGCCCAGGTATCCAGGGGGCCGACAATAACCCGCTACGAAATACAGCCGCCTGCGGGAGTCAAGGTAAGCAGGATTGTAAGCCTTTCCGACGATATTGCCCTGTGTATGGCCGCTCCCGATGTGCGCATCGAAGCCCCGATTCCAGGTAAGGCGGCGGTTGGAATAGAAGTGCCCAACCGGGAGATTTCCATGGTTCCATTGCGCGAGCTGCTGGAAACCGATGAGTTCCAAAAATCGGCTTCCTTTCTGACGGTAGCCCTGGGCAAGGATATTGCCGGCAACCCCATCGTCGCCGACCTGGCTCAGATGCCCCATCTTTTAATTGCGGGCGCTACGGGTTCGGGGAAGAGTGTCTGCCTGAATATCTTGATTGCCAGCATTTTGTTTAAAGCTCCGCCTGATAAGGTCAAGTTCCTGATTATTGATCCCAAAATGGTTGAACTGAGTACATACGACGGTATACCCCACCTCGTTTCCCCGGTTGTTACGGAACCGCGCAAGGCGGCTACTTCCCTGCGCTGGGCGGTCAAGGAGATGGAGCGAAGGTATGAGCTGTTTGCCTCCGCCGGAGTGAGGGACATCAACCGGTATAACAACCTGCCTTACAGCTTCGAATCCAGGGACGGGCAGGAAGAAGAAAGGAAAACAATACCCTTTTTGGTGGTTATCATTGATGAACTGGCTGATTTAATGATGATCGCCCCGGCAGATGTTGAAGACGCCATCTGCCGCCTCGCCCAGATGGCCAGGGCGGCGGGAATCCACCTTGTGGTCGCGACGCAGCGCCCTTCGGTGGATGTGATCACTGGCATGATTAAGGCTAATATCCCGTCACGCATTTCATTTGCGGTTTCTTCGCAAATTGATTCCAGGACGATTCTGGATATGGCGGGCGCCGAAAAACTGCTGGGAAGGGGGGACATGCTCTTTTATCCTGTCGGGGCGGCGAAACCCGTCCGTTTGCAGGGCGCCTTTCTCTCCGACCAGGAGGTGGAATCGCTGGTTTCCTTTCTGAAAAAGCAGGCCTGTCCCAATTATGAGGGACGCCTGATCGGGGAAACGAACTCAAAGGGAAATACCCAGGAATATGAGGATGAGCTTTTGCCCCGTGCGGTAGAGTTCTTGATTGAAGCCGGCCACGGTTCCGTCTCGCTTTTGCAGAGGCGCCTGCGCATAGGTTACACAAGAGCGGCGCGCCTGATCGATATCATGGAAAAAAAGGGAATCGTGGGCGGTTCGGAGGGAAATAAGCCCAGGGTGGTTTTGATGACACTCGATCAATATCAGGAAACATTTCATAAACAGTAAAAATTGTTTGACTATCCCAGGCTTAAGGAATACGATAATACTGCAGACCTTTAATGTAGGGGTGTAGGCCTATGGAAATCGGGGAAACCTTTCGAAAGGCCAGGGAAGCCCGGGGTTTGTCGTTGGAAGATGTTGCGCGGCTGACGAAGATAAACTTGAGATACATCAAGGCTATTGAAAGCGATTCTTTCGACGTTCTTCCCGGGGGCGTTTATACCAGGGGTTTCTTACGGAGCTATGCGCGGCTTTTGGATTTAGACCCCGGGGAGTTTTTGTTTGAATTTGAAAAACAAAGCCCGGTTGAAAAATATGACCTGTCGGAAGAGCATACCCCGGCAGATTTTAATTTTCCGCTTCAAGAATCCTCATCTGCCAAAAAGCTCAAAAAAACAGCCTATTATATAGCATTTGCTGTAATGATAATTTTGGCCGGCTATTTGGTTTGGGCCGGCTGTACCTATATTGTAAATTCAAACGGTTCCGGCCGGGAAACCGTTAAACCCGCTGATTTAGTCGAACGTCTTAAAGAAGGCGCCCGGCGGGAAAAAACTACTGAGGCAAATCAAGAGGCACTTAACGTTGTCTTGGCCGTAACAGGCGGCGATTGCTGGATGCGGGTTGCTTCGGATGGCGTAACTAAATTTACAGGCACTATTGTTGCCGGAAATTCTATAAGTTTTAAGGCAAGCGAACGTATAAAAATAAAGCTTGGCAATGCCGGGGTGGTCAAGGTTACGGTCAACGGCCGTGAGATTGGCTTTCTGGGTAAGAAGGGCGAAGTAGTCGAAAAAGAATTCACTGTACAAAAATAGCGCCGGGAGGTATTAGCGCCTTTCGGATGATAAGAAAGGGAGAACTTCATGTCTTGCCGGGTTGGATTAATCAGCCTGGGTTGTGCAAAAAACCTGGTGGATAGTGAGATAATGCTGGGGCTTTTGAAAGAAGCCGGTTTCGAGATCACCAGCAGCGAGGAAGAAGCCGAAGCCCTGATTGTAAATACCTGCAGTTTCATTGAACCGGCCCAGGTGGAGTCAATCAAAAATATCCTGGAGCTTTCCCGTTATAAAAAATCCGGCGCCTGCCGGGTTCTGCTTGTCTGCGGATGTATGCCGCAGCGGTACGGCAGACAGCTTCTGGAGGAATTACCCGAAGTGGATGGTTTCTTTGGTATCGGATCTGTACCGCAGGTTGCCGGGCTTGTCAAGCGCGCCCTGGATGGAGAAAGGTTTTGTGTGATAAGCGGACCGCAGTATGAGATTACATCCTCCCTGCCCAGATTAAGGGCAACTCCTCCCCATACTGCATACCTGAAAATCGCCGAGGGCTGCAGCAACCGCTGCGCTTTTTGCATTATACCGGCAATCAGGGGGCATTATAGGAGCCGGACGATTGAATCCGTTGAGGAAGAGGCAGTGTTGCTGACGGCTCAGGGTGTAAAAGAGATTATCTTGATTGCCCAGGATACATCCAGTTACGGGATTGATTTGTACGGCAAATACCGGCTGGCTGATCTGCTTAAGTCTCTTGCAAAAATTCCGGACCTTTCCTGGCTGCGACTGATGTACTGTTCGGTAGATCGTTTCACCGGGGAACTTATTGATGTCCTTGCCGGTGAACCAAAAATCTGCCGTTATCTTGACATCCCCATACAGCACGCCAGTGATGAAATACTGCTCCGGATGAACCGCCGCCAAAAGGTATCCCGGATAAGAATGCTGATTTCCGGACTGCGGGCAGCCATCCCCGGACTTGCCTTGAGGACGACCTTTATGGTTGGTTTTCCCGGTGAAAGCGAGCGGGATTTTGAAGAATTGATTGGTTTCATGAAGGATATGTCGTTTGAGCGGGCCGGTGTTTTTAAGTTTTATCCTGAAGAGGGGACAGCGGCTATGCTGATGGCAGGCCAGGTTCCGGAAGAAATCAAAGAGGAACGCTACCACCGGGCAATGGCCCTGCAGCGGCAGATATCCCTTCAATACAACCAGTCTTTGGTTGGCGGTAAAATAACTGTGCTCGTGGATGGGAAAGATAAAAAAAGCAATCTTTACTTCGGCCGATCAGAAGCGGACAGCCCTGAAGTCGACGGAAAAGTTTATTTTACAGCTGGAAATCCCGGACCCGCGGCCGGAGATTTTGTAAATGTTTTGGTGACCAGGGGCCTCGAATATGATATTCTGGGAAAACTGGTTTAAAAAAAGAAGGTGAATCGAGGATGCCCTGGCGGGGTTTGCGGATACCCATAATCCTGCTGGTCCTGGTAGCCAGCCTGGTGGTCTTCTGGGGCGCACACTGGCTGTTTAACAGGTTCAGCGTTGAACAGCCCCTGGCGGACTTTCTCAAAAGCCAGAGTTATATCCACACATTTGAAATAAACCGGGATGGATCCCTGGTGCAGATTTCCGTACTGCTTGCCCCGGTTGAGAACCTGAAAAAAACATACGGGGAACTCGACAGGGGGGTGCGGAACATACTGGGCGGGAAACTCTATGAGCTCTTCCTTCTGGACAAACGTGACGTTCAGTTAAATAATGCTTTTTATTACAGCCAGTTTGCGGTTTATGAGGCCGTAATGAGAGGGAACTACCGGGAAATGCTCGATTACGTAAATAAACAGGCGGCGGAAAGAGGCGCAACAGCAAGTGTGTTTATTGACCAGGACCGGATCTATCTGCAGATGAGGCATGATAGTAATTATTTGTACGAGGTAATTCCCCGCGCATCAAATAATATAAATCAGGCTGCCATGCAGTAAAAAACCGGGTTGGCTGCAAAGCGGGCCTTCTTTTTTTATAAACCTGATTACGTATAATTAATTAATCAGAAAATATAGATAGAGGGAAAGATAACAAATGAGTAACTGCTGTGGCGCTAACGCGCCCATAGTTTACAAACTGAAAATAGGTGACCGGATAACCGGGTTTTTGGGACTGGAAGAAGCTTTTATGGATGTAAGGGAACTTAACCTGCCGGATCAAGAAATTCCCCGGAAACTGTTAGAAATAGTAGGGTGTAGGAATTACATCCCCGTATGCGCCGAGCCGGCATACAAAGAAGCCCTGCTTGCGGAATATCAAAAGTACATAGCCCAAACCAAGCCAGCAAGAAGGGATGGTTCTTGCCTGCCTTCTAAGTAATTAGCAAGCAAGAAGAACGAGATCGCTCCGTGACAGAATTTTAAGTGGTTAACAAGCAAGAACCGCCCCCATTTGCCCTTTACCCCGAGAAGGTGAATGACACAACAATAACGTCCCCTTGTGTCGCCCCCCTTGTGTCGCCCTTGTGTCACCCAGGATTATATCTTGCCTGTAATTTCCTGATCAAACCTTTCCCTGTTTATGTTATAATCTAGAATGCCATTCGAGTTATTTCGCCGGAAAGGAAGGTTTCTTTCGTGCTTAAGGAAATTTGTCTCGGTGTGGTTTTAGCTGTCCTGATTTTCCTGTTTGGTATCGGATATGACGTAACACCGCTTATTTTTTTGGCTGCCGCCGGCGCCGGGGCATATTATTTTGCCGCCACGCGGGGTCTGCTGAACAAAAATTTCAGCGAGCACCAGGTGTCTGCAAATCAGCAGATTTCATTTGGTGATGTGGGCGGACAGTCCACCGCCATCCAGGAACTCAGCGAGGCTTTGGATTTTATCAGGAATATAAGCGTAATTCAAGAACTGGGCATCCGCCCGTTAAAAGGGGTCCTGCTTACCGGGCCGCCGGGTACGGGGAAAACGATGCTTGCCAAAGCAGCGGCAAACTATACTGACGCCGTCTTTGTCGCGGCAAGCGGCAGTGAATTTATAGAAATGTACGCCGGTGTGGGCGCCCAGAGAGTGCGCCGTCTCTTTCGGTCAGCCAGGGAAAAGGCTTCGAAACAGGGAAAAAGCAACGCGCTTATTTTTATTGATGAGATAGAAATACTAGGCGGCCTGCGGGGCCGCACCACCAGCCACCTTGAATACGACCAGACCCTGAATCAGCTTCTGGTTGAGATGGATGGGATCAGGGTTGACGAAAATGTTCGGCTGCTTGTGATGGCCGCGACCAACCGGATAGATATGCTCGACCCCGCCCTGCTGCGGCCGGGAAGATTCGACCGGCAGGTTAGGGTTGACCTTCCGGACAAAGAGGGAAGGCTGGAAATAATCAAGCTGCACACGCGCAACAAACCGCTTGCGGAGGATGTTTCTTTGGAAGCGCTCGCCCGGGATACTTTCGGCTTCAGCGGCGCGCACCTGGAGAGTCTGGCCAATGAAGCGGCTATCCTGGCGATGAGGGGCAATTCCAAGATAATTGAGCAGCATCATTTCCAGGAAGCTGTCGATAAGGTATTGCTCGGGGACCGTCTCGAGCGGCGGCCGATAAGGACCGAGTTGGAGAGGGTTGCCATCCATGAAACCGGTCATGCCCTGATGAGCGAGCTTGTCAAACCCGGGTCGGTTTCCACGCTGACTGTGGCGCCGCGCGGCCAGGCGCTGGGTTATATGCGCCAGAGCCCTGAGGACGATACCTACATGTTCACCAGGAATTACCTGGAGGATCAGATTGCGATCATGCTGGCCGGGGCGGTGGCCGAAGAACAAGTCCTGGGCAACAAGAGCACCGGCGCGGTAAATGATTACCAGCAGGCCATGCGCCTGGCTGAGAAGATAGTCGACAGCGGCATGTCCAGGCTGGGCGTAGTCAGTTCCGAGCATTTGCCCGGCGGGCTCCACTACCGCGTTCTTTCAGAAATCCTCGGCTCCCAGGAGGCGCGTGTAAGAAGCTGCCTGATCAGCCTCCGGGCCGCCTTGTACCGTATAGCCGAAGTGCTTCTGGATCAGGAAAGGATCAGCGGCGACAAGCTGCGCGAGATCCTTTCGGGTGTACCTGCGCCCGGGCAGAGAATGTATTGTTGATTTTCTGCCCCTTCCTCACTATTTTTCCCCGGTCCGATCCGCAGTTAAAAAAATTAATGGTTATTGACATATTTTATACTCTCTTTTAGAATAAGTGAAAGAATTACCATTTAAGGAAAAAGATTAAAATGCAGGCTGAACTGATTTTCACCGGAACGGAACTGCTGCGCGGCGAGATATTAAACACACATGCCCAGTACCTGGGGCAGCGTCTGGCGGCCCTGGGCATAGACGCGGCTCTGCATACCACCATAGGTGATTACTGGGACCGGCTGGCTGATTTGCTCACCCGGGCTGTGTCGCGTTCGGACCTGGTTATTGTGACCGGCGGGCTGGGCTCAACAACGGACGATCTGACCAAGGAAACCGCGGCAGGAGTCCTGGGCCTGCCTATGGTCCAGGATCAAGCTACCCTTTCCTGGCTAAAAAATCTCTACCGCAGCAGAAGCCTCAAGCTGCCTGAAGTTATGGACAAGCAGTCCTTTTTCCCGTCAGGGTCCAGGATCCTGCCTAATCCGCGCGGCAGCGCTCCCGGGGTTCTGATCGAGAAGGACAGGTGTTATATTTTCCTGCTTCCGGGGCCGCCGGGTGAGCTCAAAGCGATGTTCGAGGAGTCTGTGGAGCCTTTTCTTGCATCTCTGGATGTCCGTGGGATGCTGATGTGCAGCAAAATCATCAAGGTAACCGGCATTGCCGAGGCCATGGTACAGGAAAAACTGACTAATCTGGGCGGGCAAGGCAACCCCGGGCTGGCTTATCTGGCCAAACCGGGTGAAGTGCATGTGCGGGTAACCGCAAGGTCGGAGAGCCCGCAGGCTGCGGAAGAAATGGTTTCCGCTCTCGCGGCGCAGGTAAAGGAAAGAATGGCCGGTTTTATTTTTGGCGAGGATGAAGAAATTATCGAGGAAACAGTTGGCGCTTTACTGCTCGGCAAAGGCCTCTCAGTATCCACGGCGGAGTCTTGCACAGGCGGTCTGATTGCCGAAAGGCTGACCACCATTCCGGGAAGTTCCGGTTACTTTTTGGGAAGCATAGTGGCTTATGACAACAAGGTTAAAGAAAAGCTTTTGGGCGTACCTAAAAAAACCCTTGAGCAGCACGGCGCGGTAAGCAGGGAAACCGCCGTGGCTATGGCCCAAGGAGCGCGGGATTTAACCGGAAGTTCTCTGGCTGTGGGAGTTACGGGTATTGCCGGGCCCGGCGGGGGGACGCAGGAAAAACCTGTAGGGCTGGTTTTTATTGCCCTGGCGGTTGACTGCGGGACTGCCTGCCACCAGTTCCGTTTCCCGGGAAACCGGACGAGCGTCAGGTGGGGCGCGTCAAATGCCGCTCTGAACTTAATCAAAATTCATCTAGGCGGTTGATTCGATATAAAGGAGGGAGATTTTGTTTGAACGATAAATATAAAGCCCTGGAAGGGGCCCTGGTACAGATTGAACGCCAGTTTGGCAAGGGTTCGATCATGAAACTGGGGGATGTAGCGGGAAAATTCGACGTGGAGGTTATTCCAACAGGCGCCCTGTCGCTGGACGTTGCCCTGGGTATAGGAGGTGTGCCCCGCGGGCGCGTGGTGGAAATTTTCGGCCCTGAATCTTCCGGAAAGACCACCGTGGCCCTGCACATCATCGCTCAGGCGCAAAAAATGGGGGGGATCGCCGCTTTTATTGATGCCGAACATGCCATGGATCCCTATTATGCAAAAAATCTGGGTGTAGATATAGATAACCTCTACCTGTCTCAGCCCGACACGGGAGAGCAAGCGCTGGAGATCTGCGAAGCGCTGGTCCGCAGCGGGGCTATCGACGTGGTCGTAGTTGATTCGGTGGCGGCTCTTGTGCCGCGTGCGGAAATTGAAGGCGAAATGGGCGATCCGTTTGTGGGCCTGCAGGCCAGGCTTATGTCTCAGGCTTTGCGGAAGCTGACCGGCGTGATCAGCAAATCCCGCGCCACGGCTATTTTTATAAACCAGCTCAGGGAAAAAGTAGGCGTCACTTTCGGCAACCCTGAAGTGACACCCGGCGGCAGGGCGCTGAAGTTTTATGCTTCAGTCCGGCTTGATGTCCGCAAAATTGAAACTTTGAAGCAGGGCGCCGATATGATTGGCAACCGCACGAGGGTTAAGGTAGTGAAAAATAAGATTGCCCCTCCTTTCAAGCAAGCTGAATTTGATATCATGTACGGGCACGGAATATCCCGGGAAGGCGTCATCGTGGATATGGCGGCCGAACTCAACATAATCAGCAAAAGCGGGGCCTGGTATTCGTACGAGGAAGAACGCCTCGGACAGGGGCGGGAAAACGCTAAGGATTTTCTTAGGGAACACCCGGAACTGACCCTGGAAATTGAAAAAAAAGTTCGCCAGGTTTTTAACATTGGCGAAGCAAGGCTGTCCACAGCCGCGCCCCAGGAGTAGTTTTAGTTTTTCTTGACAGATAAATGTAAAGCTAGTACAATCTAGCCTGGGAGAAAATAGAATCAGTATAGATATTAAAGTTCTTTTGGATCAGATATAGGTAATTACTATCCTTTAAAATAAAGCCATAGCAGGAATATTACCACTAGGTAAGGTAGTTCATTTGTTGCGACTGCTCATTTGCTGTTTGGAGGTTTTATTTGCAAGTTTTTTAAATAACGAAGGAAAAGTATTATGTAACTGATTCTTTTTCTGCCGAGTATTGCCTCGGTTTTTTTTATGTAATTTTTAAACGTATTTTTTGGATTCGGGAGGTGAGATGCTTGGAGCCCCAGATAATAGGGGTATTGGTTGCTGTTGTTATAGTTGCTTTTGCAATAGGGTACCTGATCAGAAAATACCTTGCAGAGGCCAAAATTACTTCTGCCGAAGCAGAAGCGAAAAAAATAAAAGAAGAAGCGGCACTGTTTGCTGAAGCCACCAAACGGGAATCTGTTTTAGAGGCCAAGGAAGAAGTGTTAAAGCTTCGCAACGAAATCGAAAAGGAGAACAAGGAGCGTCGTTCCGAACTTCAGCGACTGGAAAGAAGGCTGGTTCAAAAGGAAGAAACCCTGGACCGGAAAGTTGAGGGTATTGAACGCAAAGAGGATACTTTAAACCGCAAGGAACAGGAAATTGAGGACATCAAAAACAGGTTGAAAGAAATGCAGAACCGGAAGATGGCCGAGTTGGAAAAAGTTTCCGGGATGACCTCCGAAGAGGCAAGGCAATTGCTGCTCTCCAACCTGGAAAAAGAGATTCAGCACGAAGAAGTAGTCATGATCCGCGAGATGGAGAACAGGATTAAAGAGGAGTCTGATAAAAGGGCCCGGGATATTATTTCGCTGGCTATTCAGCGCTGTGCTGTGGACCATTCCGCTGAAACCACGGTTGCCGTAATTCCGCTGCCGAATGACGAGATGAAGGGGCGGATCATCGGCCGGGAAGGACGCAATATCAGGGCTTTTGAAACACTTACGGGTGTTGAGTTAATTATTGACGATACTCCGGAGGCAGTCATCCTGTCGGGTTTTGATCCTGTCCGCAGGGAGGCGGCCAGGATTGCCCTGGAAAAATTGATTGTGGACGGCCGGATCCATCCCGCCAGGATTGAGGAGATGGTTGACAGAGCTCAAAAAGAAATTGAGGTTCAGGTCCGGGAAGCCGGCGAACAGGCCTCCTTCCAGACCGGTGTGCACGGCTTGCACCCGGAAATGGTCAACCTGCTCGGACGGCTTAAATACAGGACCAGCTATGGCCAAAATGTTCTCAAGCATTCTGTTGAAGTCGCCCACCTGAGCGGTTTGATGGCTGCCGAGCTCGGTGTGGATATTCAGCTGACCAAACGCGCCGGCTTATTGCACGATATTGGCAAGGCAATGGATCATATGGTGGAAGGCCCTCATGTTACAATCGGCGTGGATCTGGCCAAAAAGTACCAGGAGCACCCCGAAATAGTTCATGCTATTGCCGCCCATCATGGTGACGAGGAAGCAAAGACGATCATTGCGGTGCTTATCCAGGCTGCAGACGCGATTTCAGCCGCCAGGCCGGGAGCAAGACGGGAAACTCTTGAGGCCTACTTGAAGAGGCTGCAGAAGCTTGAGGAAATTGCCAACTCCTTTGAGGGAGTTGATAAATCCTACGCTATCCAGGCAGGCAGGGAAATCCGGATCATGGTTAAGCCGGAAAAAGTGGACGACCTGGGTTCGGTACACCTGGCTCGCGGGATTGCCAAAAAGATAGAGAATGAAGTAGAATATCCGGGGCAGATTAAAGTAACCATCTTACGGGAAATAAGAGTTGTGGAATATGCTAAATAGCAGGGAGCGGTCCTGAAAAGGGCCGCTTTTTTACATTTTCTTTTTGATGGATTAATTAGATAAATTTTTCTTTTTTTTAGAGCGTTTTTTAAGCAGGATTTATTGCACAAAGACAGAACATGATAATTGTCCTGATAAAAAAAGATTCTAAGGATTAGTTTTAGACGGGGAGGGTGATTGTTTTTGTTGACTGTCCGGCCAGGTGGCAAAGAAAACGTAAATTGGAGCGACGGTCTTTTAATTTCTATTCTCGTACGCTATCCCGAAATAGCCACGATAAATTTTGATCCTGTCGGGCATTATTTAAAGTTTTCCTTCATTTCTTCAAAGGTCCTCGAACCCGAATATTTTGACCGGATAAAGAAACAGGCGGTGGATAGTATAGAAGTTTTTAACATTCTTGAAGGGAGAAAATCAAAGGTCATTGAAATAAATCGCCTTGATTGTGATCAGCTGAACATAATAGAAGTCCAGCGCGATCTGGATACGCTGGCGCATGAAGAGATTGCCTTAATAGTAAAGCTGGCGCGTGTACTGCTTGGTGAAAATCTGGTTACGGAAAATGCAGAATTAAACCTTGATGACGACCAGTTTTTTCAAGAAGAAATTATCGAATACATGCTTGAAAGCATGAAGGGTTCCAATAGCGAGAAAAGTTTGTTTGCCTTCCGGGAGGAAGACCGCGTCCTGGTATTCAATAAGTAGAAGCAGCAGGAGGAGGAAAATTGTTTGCATGTCTTACTAATCGGGGATATTGTCGGAAGGGCCGGCAGAAGGGCGGTAAAGGAAAACATCCCGGAACTGATCAAACAATTTGAAATAGATTTTATTATTGCCAATGGTGAAAACGCAGCCGGCGGCAACGGTTTGACCCAGGAAGTGGCGAACGAGCTTTTTGCCGCCGGAATCAATGTCTTAACCATGGGAAATCATGTCTGGGATCAAAAAGAAATTTTTAATTTTATTGACAAGGAAAGCAGGATTGTAAGGCCGGCCAATTATCCGGCCGGCGCTCCGGGGACCGGTATAAATATATTCAAGAACAAACATGGTGAGTCTATAGGTGTCATGAATCTGTCCGGACGGATTTTTATGCCCGGCAACCTGGATTGTCCTTTTCACAAAGTTGACGAGATTTTAACAAAGATTAAAAATAGGGTTAAGGCGCTGGTGGTCGACTTCCACGCAGAGGCGACCTCGGAGAAAATAGCTTTCGGACTCTACCTGGATGGACGTGTTTCGGCGGTTTGCGGGACACATACTCATGTTCAGACAGCCGATGAAAAAATACTGCCGGGCGGGACGGCTTATATCAGTGACATTGGTATGACAGGCCCTGCTGAATCAGTAATCGGCGTGAAAGCCGGCTTGGTTATTGAAAAGTTCCTCACCCAGCTTCCCAGGCGTTTCGAAGTAGCTCCCGGGCTCTACCAGTTCAATGCCGTGGTAATTGAGATAAACGCACAGACAGGTGAATCCGGGAGTATAGTAAGAATTGCAAATAATGAATAATCAGAATTAATAATAATATATTTTCTTGATAATAAAAGGAATTTTATTACTTATCAAGAATACTTATGTAAGAAGATTGATTTTTTTCCGGTAAAAAGAAGGAGGTTTCGACCATGGAGGTGTTAAAGGTAGCAGCAAAGTCCAGTCCAAATTCTGTAGCTGGCGCATTGGCCGGGGTGCTCAGAGAACGGGGTTGCGCGGAAATACAGGCAATCGGCGCAGGGGCCCTCAACCAGGCGATCAAGGCAATTGCTATTGCACGAGGTTTTATAGCCCCCAGTGGAATCGATCTGATTTGCATACCTGCTTTTACCGACGTCATCATAGATGGGGAAGAGAGAACAGCAATCAAGCTTATTGTAGAACCCCGCTAGCATTCAAGGGCAGGAGTCCATACAACCTGTTTATTTTTGATAAACAGGTTTTTGATTTTTCTGCGGTGAAAAATTTTTTTGGAGGTATGGAATGAACCGTCAACTGCACACAAGTAGTATCATTGTAGACGCGCACTGCGATGTTCTAACCGTCCTGGCGCGGGAAAACTGCAGCTTAAAGGAGCACAGGGACAGCGGACACGTAGATTTGCCCCGTCTTCGCAAGGGTGGTGTAAAAGTCCAGTTTTTTGCCGCCTTTATTTCACCTCAATACAGAGGGAGTTGCCTTAGAAGGGCAATGGAGCTGTTTGACTGCTTCTATGGCGAATTGAATGAGTGCAGTGAGGAAATAATGTTGGCGCGTGATTTCAATGATCTTGAAAAGGCTCTTGAACTTGATAAAATAGCCGCCATCCTGACTGTTGAAGGGGGCGAGGCGCTGGAGGGGCGGATTGAGGTCCTCCGGATGCTTAACCGCCTTGGCGTGCGGTGCCTTACTCTTACCTGGAACGGCCGCAATGAGCTTGGCGACGGAGTGGCTGAGGCGTGGACGTATGGCGGGTTAACCAAATTTGGGGTTGAAGTTGTTAAGGAAATGAACCGTTTAAACATGTTGATAGATGTTTCGCACATTTCGGAAGCCGGTTTCTGGAACGTACTGGAAATTTCTACCCAGCCGGTAATTGCCTCGCATTCAAACAGCGGGACAGTCTGTCCGCATCCCCGCAACCTGACTGATAAACAGATCAATGCCCTGGCTGCCGGCGGAGGAGTGATGGGCCTTACCTTTGTTCCTGATTTTGTTCATCAAAAGAGCCCGTCTTTAGAAAAGCTCCTTGACCATATTGACTATATAGTATCCATCGCCGGACCGGACTGCATCGGGCTGGGATCCGATTTTGACGGCTATTCCGGACGACTTGAAGGTCTGGGTGATGCAGGTGATCTGCCTGCACTGACAGAGGGACTCCTCTGCAGGGGTTATAAAGAGGAAGATATCCGCAAGTTCCTGGGAGGTAATTTTTTGCGCTTATTTAAGAAAGTCTGGAATAGAAAAACAGGTGAAGACGTTGTCTGCTGATCTGCATATTCATACTGACGCTTCCGACGGCGTCGAATCACCCGCTCAAGTTGTTTACCTGGCGAAAACAGCCGGTTTAAAAGCAATTGCCATTACCGATCACGAGACCACATCAGGTATTGCTCCCGCCCTGGAAGCAGGCCGCAGGTTGTCCCTGGAGGTGCTGCCCGGCGTTGAAATGAGCACCGAGCATCAGGACCGCGAGGTCCACCTGCTTGGCTATCTGATGGATTACACGGAACCTGTCTTTTTGTCTTTTCTTGAACTGCTGAAACAAAAGAGAAAAGAAAGGGCTGCTAAGATTGCAGCCAGGCTGTGTGATCTTGGTGTTCAGGTTACCATGGACCAGATTCTGGCCGCTGCCGGGAATGGCTCCGTAGGCCGTCCGCATGTGGCCAGGATTCTTATCAAATCCGGCCTTGTACAGTCTGTTGCCCAGGCTTTTGATCAGTACCTGGGCACAGGGCGCCCCGCATATGTCCCGCGGTTTAAATACAGCACGAGCGAGGCTATTCAACTGATTCGCGAGGCGGGTGGCGTTACTGTTCTTGCCCATCCCATGATTGACGACAGCGAAAGTTTTATTCCCGGGTTGGTTAAAGACGGGCTGCAGGGTCTGGAAGTCTATTACCCCGGGCATAGTCCCGAAATAATCAGCCGCTTTTTAAGAACCTGCAAATTGTATAACCTTGTTTTCACGGGAGGCTCGGATTTTCACGGGGACCAGAACAGGCACGGGTACATCGGGGAAGTTACTGTTCCTTATCAGTCGGTTGTAAATTTAAAGAAATGTGCAGGGAAGAAATAAGAGACACCGCCTTTTCAAAAGGGTTGTCAATGTCTATATCGATTGTAAAAAAGAATATTCAGATTGTCGAGATGGAATCAAAAAACCAGGGAGGATGAAATTCCCAATTATTTTTCTAAGATCTTTCCATATTGAGTGTGTGTGATATAATAACTGACTAGGGCGATGAAAATGAGGATTGCGGTTATTGACGGGCAGGGCGGAGGCATAGGCAGGCATATCATGGAAAAACTCCGCCGGGAGCTGCCCGAAAATGTTGAGCTCCTGGCCCTAGGGACAAACTCCGCGGCTACTTCCGTTATGTTGAAGGCTGGAGCCAATGAGGGCGCAACAGGTGAAAATGCAATAATTTACAATGCTCAAAGGGTCGGCCTTATCGTGGGGCCGGTGAGTGTTTTAATACCGCATGCGATGCTTGGAGAACTAACGCCCGGCATGGCTGAGGCGATTGCCTTAAGCCCGGCCCGTAAAGTTCTTTTGCCCTTAAGCCGCAATGCGTTTGATTTGGTCGGCCTTAGGTCCGAACCTCTCCCCCATTTAATTGCCGAGCTTGTCCAAAAAGCCAAAGAACTGATTGAAAAGGAAGAACGTTAATTTAAAATGCCGGTGAAGGTTTGCTGGGAGGTTTTTGATTGAGCTGCCGTATCTATTTTGTAAGGCATGGTCAGACAACCTGGAATGCCGAATTTAAATTCCAGGGACATACGGATGTGCCGCTTTCCAGGCATGGGATCGAGCAGGCTGAATTTTTGGCCAGGCGTTTAAGAGATTATCAAATAACGGCTTTTTACGCGAGTGATCTATCCAGGGCTATAAAAACAGCGGAGATTTTGGCCCAGCCCCATAACCTGCCTGTAAAGCCTGTGCCCGGGTTAAGGGAAGTCAATTTCGGAAGCTGGGAAGGAAAGATTTTTACTCAAGAAGTCAAGGATAAATTGATTAAGTCCGGTAAAAACTGGTGGGACAGCCCCTTTGACGGCTCAGTGTCTCGGGGAGAGTCTTTTTCTCAAATGTCCGCGCGGGTTAATGAGACTATCCGGTCGATTGTGGAGCGTCATCTGGATGATCAGGAGGTAGTCGTTGTTTCCCACGGCGGTGTCATCAGGGCTGTTGTCGCAGCTGTTCTGGGCATGGATCTGGTTTGCTACTGGCGGCTGCGTCTGGACAACGCCTGCCTCAACATCATCGATTTCAATTCCCCCGACTGGGGTACACTGGTTCTTTTCAACGACCTCAGCCACCTTGGTTGCTCTTAAAAGTAAGGTGGGAGGTGCCTGATCTGGCTCCTGGAAGAAAAACTTTTGCAACTAAAAGGGCTGCCCTTGTTCGTATCCTGTTTGCCTTTGCTCTCTTTCTTTTGATCACCCGTCTTTTTTATGTGCAGATAATCTTGGGGCCCAGCCTTAAAAAACAGGCGGAGAAACTCTACACCTGGGATGTAACCGCGCAGCCCGAGCGTGGAAGTATTTACGACCGCAACCACAACGAGATGGTTACCAACGTTCCCTCCTTTTTAGTTTCTGCAGAACCCCAGAAGATAAAAGATCCCGCAGGCTTGTCCGAAAAAATTGCGCCTATTCTGGGCCTGAAATCAGATCTGGTATATCAAAAGCTCCAAAGTAAAGAATCATATATTTTGTTGACACGCAGCCTCGATTATAATGCCGCAGATCGATTGAAAAATCTTATCAGCAAAGAACTCAGCAAAGATCCCAAAATAAATCCCAGCTATGATCCTAAAAAAAGTCCTGACTTTCAGTGGATTGGTCTGATCGAGTCAGACATGCGGTCCTACCCCCAGGGGAGCATGGCTGCCCACCTGTTAGGTTTTGTCGGCAGCGACAACCAGGGTTTAACAGGCCTGGAAAAATCCTATGACAGTTATTTAAAGGGGAAACCCGGCTCTTCGAAAGTTGAAAAGGACGCTACGGGACTTCCTGTTCCCCAAGCTCAGACCGATGTTAATCCTTCCAATCCCGGCGCCAACCTGATTTTAACAATAGACCAGACAATTCAATTTTTTGTTGAACGGGAACTGGACAAACTGGTTGCCTCATATAAGCCGGCCAGGGCTGCAATAATCGTCATGGATCCTGCGACCGGCCAGATCCTGGCTATGGGTAACCGGCCTACTTTTAATCCGGAAAACTGGTCCAAGGAACCGGAATGTGCGTGGGAAAGAGATACATCTGTACTATATAATTATGAGCCCGGCTCAACCCTGAAAATGTTTATTGCCGCCGCAGCTCTGGAGAAAAAGATTGTCAGTTCCGGTGAAAGATTTTATGATCCCGGTTCTATTGTGGTAAAGGGCATAAGGATTTACTGTGCGGAAAGAACAGGACATGGGAGTCAGTCATTTTCGGAAGCGGTGTCCAACTCCTGCAACGTTGCTTTAATACAGGTTGGCCAAAGGCTGGGTAAAGAGAATATGTACAAGTACCTGCGGGAATTTGGCTTCGGCGCCCGCACTGGAATAGATCTGCCGGGTGAGGAATCCGGCGTCCTCAAGGATAAGAAAAAAGCTACCGAACTTGATCTGGCTACAATGTCCATAGGGCAGAGCATCGCCGTTACCCCAATTCAGCTGATTACGGGAGCGTGCGCGATAGCTAACGGCGGCAAGTTGATGAAACCTTATCTTGTCAAGGCGCTTGAAGATGACCAGCGAAAAATTGTCAAGGAATTTAAACCGCAGGAAGTACGCAGTATTATTTCCGGGGAAACTGCCAGGACGCTTTCTTCCATGATGGAAGAAGTTATTTTAGAAGGCACCGGGACAAAAGCGCAGGTTGAAGGGTACAGGATCGCCGGCAAGACGGGAACAGCCCAGATCCCGGGACCCAGAGGATATGAAGAGGGGAAATACGTAGCTTCTTTTTTGGGTTACGGGCCACTGGATAATCCCCGGGCGGCGGTCCTTGTTGTAGTAGATGACCCCAAAGGGGCCCGGTATCACGGAGGAGAGGTTGCCGCTCCGGTCTTCCAGTCGGTGATGCGGGATACACTTATATATCTTGGTATCCCGCAGGAAGGATCGGGCGCTCAGAAAAAACAGGAAGAATTGCCCGATCCAAGTAAGGTTCCTTCACGTGTGCCGGTCCCGAATGTAATCGGATTTCCCGCCGAACAGGCAACCCAGCTGATTAAAGACAGCGGTCTTATATGCTGGGCTTCGGCGCCGCAGGGTGTTGTATCCGGGCAGAAACCCGGAGGCGGAAGCAATCTGATCAAGGGGAGCCTCGTTACGCTTAAAGTAACTCCCTTTGATTTATCAAAACCCCCGGATAAAATAACCGTACCTGATTTAAAAAGCCTTACACTTAAAAAGGCGGCTGTCCTGCTGGAAGAAATCGGCTTAAAAATCAAAGCGGAAGGCAGCGGGCTGGCCCTGTATCAAAATCCCCCGGCAGGTACGGGGGTAAAACCGGGCGGCATTGTAAAAGTATACTTTAGTCCGACCAAATAGCGCTTTTAGAGATCTTTTTTATAAAACCGGTGGCGTTTGATTAACCGGCAGCTTTCCAGCTTGGGGATTAATTTGAGCATCGGAAGGTTGTTTTCGCTGATCTGAGAAGCTTCAATTGTTTTATAACCTTTCGATGAAAGAAGAGACTGTGTTTTTTGGAACAGCAGCGCTTCCAAGCCCTTGAGACGAAAGCGGGGGACCACTCCGAGAAGGGCTAACCGGGCGCAATACTTTGAGTTACCCGGCAGGGACATGGAAAAGGCCGCCGGCTCGGAGTCAATAAAGATTGTCAAGGCAAGCGAAGGGTCTCCACGGGACAGACAGAAATAAAGCATTCCTTCCACTTCCTGGCGCGACAGCGGTATATATCCCCAGTTTTCGGCCATAGAATTGTTTAAGATCAACCTGATCGTTTCTACTTCCCTGGACAGACTGGTTACTTTCAGGCTGCGCATGAGCAGTCCCGTTTTTTGCGCGGCGCGGCCAGCTACCTTGTTAATAATATCCGGTAGGCCCTGGTCAGTTGGGTACTGGTAGGAGAGTAAATCATTCAACTTTGTAAAACCGCATCCTTCAAGCAGGCGTCTGTAATAGGGCGGGTTATAGGGCATAAAGGGCTGCGGGGGTTCGTCAAATCCTTCGATTAGAAGGCCCGCCTGCTGGTTGGTATTAAAAGTAGCCGGGCCTGTAATTTCTTCCGCTCCCTGTTGGATCAGCCATTCTTTTGCAGCTTTGAACAGATTCTCCGCTGCTTCTTCCATGTCTTCAACAATTTCCAGGGCGCCAAAAAAACCTGTTTTTGGTATGCGGGGGTCGTATATGGCAGCCAATCTTCCAACGATCTGGCCGTTATCCTCGGCTAAAAAGCATTTATACTTTGCTTTGAGCCAGTATGTGTTCCGGAAGCTGAGCATATTGAGCATTTCGTCGGGTGTTGTCCAGGGGCGGTGTTTCTCCCGACGGTAAATTTGAACGGGGAAATAAGCAAAATCCAAAAGCTCATGCCTGGAGCCGATAACTTTTACAGTAACGGACATGCGCTAACATCCCTTTATGCTTTACTTGGGGGAATCCCGGTGTTCATATGGGGCGCCCTAATGATCCCCATAATAAAGTTGTATGCTCGGAAGGGATTTCAATGACTGGATGATTAAAAGTTTTTTTACTTAAAAGGGCCGATACAATCCTATACCAGGCAAAAGTGAGCGCAGGGACTGAGTGCTAGTCACCCGGGAACGTTCATCTCTAACCGGCTGTTATGTCATTCAGACCAGCCATAAAGATCTCAGCGCCTGTGAAATTTGGGAACTTACTCATACCTTAACCAAGGTTGAATATGCTTTTCGATAATTTTACATGGAGAGGAAAACAAGGTTTACAGTATCCGGTTATCCAGCCAGCCGGAACCGGAGCAACGGGATATCTATAAGAAACTTGGGACCAAGGACCCCCTGAAAAACAAACATACGGTTTTGCGCCGCTTAAATGTAGTACCTAATTATTTTGACGGATCGAGGCTGCGAGGGAGGTTCAGGGTTTGGGAAGGGAAAGTTGGGTTGACATTATAGCGGAGAACAGCTTTTCCTGGGTATCGAATAGGTTGGGGAAGTGGTTATAATGGTCCGGAGGTTAGGGATTTGCAGAAGGCCCATGCCGTACAAAGTTGGGGAAGTGTCATAATCAATAATCGTCCGGAGGGGATTCACGGATATGTAAAGCACAAATTAAACAATGCCATAATATATTTTAAAGGGAATATTTAAAAATAGACGTCCATGACGCTATAAAAGGCGAATGAGCACGCAGGCGGTTGACCTCTATGATGCAATTAATTTTCAGGGTAGTTCAACATGCCACCAGCGGCGCCACGAATTTGAAAACTGAGCTTTTAGAGAGTAATTCCAGGTTAGAGTAGAAAAAATGATGTAGTTAAATAGCCTCCTTAATAAGTCAATTTTTATAATAAGTCAAGCCTGACCCCCTATTTATGAAATAAGGGAGCGTTAGAATTTTGGTACTTGAAAAACAAATTGCATCGCTGACTTTGTATCTTTTGATATTTGTTTCCTTTACCAATCTTACCGAGTATTGGGTGCAAAGATATGGCCTTCACCTCTTGCCGGTTTTGCTGCTCCTGGCAGGAGGCGCAACTTTGTTAGAAGTTGTAAAATCAAGAAAGAACCTGCTGTCGAACTATAAAGACCAAAGCGTCCATGTAATATTCTTTTTCTTTTTTATCTTTATCGCTGCCGGATTGATAAACGCTGATCTGAGCAAGGCCTTTAAAGAGGAATTGTATCCCTTGCTGGTCGGTTTTTTCATTTTCAACCTGATTCTTTTAAACGTTCAGGAGCGAAAGGAACTGGACTATGTGCTCCTGGTTTCTTTGTTAAGCGGCATGGTTTTATTCATGCAAAGCGTCTATATGTTAATCAGGGAAATAATGTCCCTTGAAACTTATATCCACGTACGATTGGTCGGATGGTGGGGTGATCCCAACGCTTACGCTTTTATAATGAGCATAGTTTATTTACTGTCTTTCTACTTTATGAACAAAGAAGGAAAAGGCTGGTCCTTTCTCGGTTACTTATCTCATCTGTGCTCCGCCGGGGGTATCCTTCTCTCGCTGTCCAGAGGGGGAATATTGGTTTTGATTCTCATTTCTTTATTTAATTGGCGTACATTATGGCGTCACAAATTTTATTTGATGCTCCTGATATACTCGTCTGCAATAGTTTATATGGTTGTTTATTTAAATGTTTTTAATTTTAGTTATCTCAAACACTTTTCCATTATGAGGCTTTTACCGACCAGGGCTGATAGTTTGGATAATTTTTTAAGCGGCAGGCTGACCACAGCTGCCACGGGTCTATTGATTTATGCCCGCCATCCTTTTACGGGCGCAGGGTTCGGCAATATTCTGGATTATGCTCAGACAATCAGTCAGATGAGGCTTCATACACACAATATGTATATACAGATTCTGGCGATCGCCGGGCCGCTGCCGATGGTGAGCTATATATTTATGCTTGGCTTTCTTTGGTTTTCAATGCCCGGGAAAGTTGCGGCAAAAATTAATTACAGGCAAATTTTAGGTAGTTTTATTATTGCGTTGGCTGCTATGGGGCTTTCCATTCATTTCTTGCTTTATCTAAAGCCTGTCTGGATTTTCCTGTCGCTGTTTCCCCTCAAGGGGTCAGGCTTGACTTATTATAAAAATTGACTTATTGAGAAAGCCATTTAACTTCAACCATCTTTTTTATCTGAAATCAGGGTCTTCTTTATAGACGAATTTTTATCATTGGCAGACAATTGCCTGCCGAGGGCCGGCCTTATACCTGTAAGGGCAAATAGACCAGGTATTGTCTGGCCTAGTAAGAAAGCCGCCCCCGCGCCGGAAACGCCAAAGCGGGGGGCCAGCCAATAAGTGAATGTCAAAGTAGCGGCCAGAATGAAGGCGCTCAGTCCCGCAACTCTGAGCATGTTCAGGTTAATTCTTTGAATACTGCAGTATATATAATTCACAGTCATCGGAACGGCGGAAACAGCCAGAAGCGCGAGTACGGAAGCGCCCTGCTCGGAATAGTTCCGGCCATAGACAGACAAAAGCTTCCCTCCCAGGAGCAGGATGGTGATTATCCCCAGAAAAATTAAAGACATACTCATTTTTATGCTGTATTTAACCTGCAGTCTTGTCTGGCTTTCATCGTGAAAACCCTCGGCTAAAAGCGAAAGCGAGACAGATCCGGGAATCATGAACAATATAGTGGCTATTGTCAGGCAAATGTAGAAAAAAGCGTTTTGCTCGGCCCCCAGAAGGTTTACAAGTAATAAGGGAAGGATGTAGGATGGCGCCGACCAGAAGATGTCGGAAAAGTAGTTTGCCTGAGAAAAACCAAGTATATGCAGAAATGCTTTTTTCTTGAGAACAGGTGAGAAGCGGTAGCCTGGCTGAACCCGCGGAAGAAAAAAAATGACTGTTATAAGTAAGGCAACCGTGCTTGCTATGCCCCACGAATGAAAAATGCCGTAGTTAAGCGGCGTTATTGTTCCCATCAATAATAACGGAATGAACCTCCCCAAAGCCATGATTAAATCTTTGGACAGGGAGAAACTGCTGCGCCGTTTAGCGATGAAGATTTGAGTTGTAAAGTTCATCAGGGTGTATGAAACGGTATAAATAACGAAAGTAAACTGGTTTAAAAGGCCGTGACTCAAGGAAGCCAGTGAAGGAAACCAGATCTTCAGCCCTATGAGAAAAACGATGGAAAATGATATTGAAGCCAGTATGCCAATGGTCAGGCATGTGTTGATCAGTACATTTGCATTATCTTTGGCCGAAGGCAAAAAGCGGATTAAACCATAGGTCAATCCAAGAGTAGAAAGGATGGACAGCAGACTCATTGAGGATATAGCTGCCGAGGAAAGTCCAAGTTCTTTAAGACTATAGATCCTTGCTGCTAATATCCAGTAAAAAAATCCTGTGGCGGCAACCATAACCCTATCCAAAATCAAATAGCCTGAGTTGCGGTAAAGCGAGACAGAGTAAATTCTTGTCAGGCTGTTCTTTGCTGCAGGAAATCTATTTAAAAAAAACAAATCAATACCACCATTCCTCAGCCGGTATGACTCATCGTTTGATTAATCAGCCTGAATGTTCGCTTCTATCGCCCAGGACAAGAAACCTGAAGCCTGATTTTTCCCACTTCTGGCGCTCAAGGAAATTTCTGGTATCGACTATGTTTTTATTCTTAACCAAAGGCAAGATTTGCTCAGGATCTATATTTTTAAATTGCGCATGGTCGGTAATCAGAACAAGGCAATCGCTGTCAAGAACAGCTTCTTCTATAGCGCAAAGCGCATATTCAAATTTTTTTACGCACGGGTCATGGACTTTTACCCTGAACCCGTGATTCTCAGCCAGCTTGATAAATTTTAACGCCGGAGCTTCCCTTGTGTCGTCGACATCCCCCTTGTACGCTACGCCTAAAACAGTAACAACGGATCCTTTTTTCAACCCGCCTAAAAGTTCTTTGACAAGTGTCAAAACATGGTAGGGCATCGAGTTGTTGATCTCTCTGGCTAAAAGCGTCATCCTGTTCCGGCTTGAAATCTCCGTTAGAAACCAGGGGTCAATAGCCAAACAGTGTCCACCGACTCCGGGTCCGGGATTGAGTATATTCACCCGCGGGTGTTTGTTGGCAAGTTCTATCGCTTCCCAAACATTTAAACCGCTTTCTTCGGCTATCTTGGCGAATTCATTGGCAAGCGCCAAATTAGTATCCCGGAAAGTGTTTTCCAGCAGCTTTACCATCTCGGCCAATTTTAGGCTGGTCAAATAAAAACTTCCTTTTGTGAAACATGAGTATAGCTCTTTTGCCAATTCAGAAGATCGTCTGTCAAAACCACCAATGATCCGGTCATTGTGGATCATTTCATAGACGGTGTTTCCGGGCATGGCTCTTTCGGGGCAGTGTGAAAAGTAAAAGTCCTCTCCGGCTTTTAACCCGGAATCTTCAAGAATAGGGAGCACAAGATTTTCGCTCACTCCCGGGGGAACCGTGGATTCCAGAATGACTAAATTATCTTTTCTCAGGTGTTCTGAAATCATCCGGGCTGCATGACGCACGTATCTCAGGTCGGCCATTCTGATTTCCTTATCAAGCGGTGTAGGAACTGCAATAATAAATACATCGGCAGATCCCGCCGCCCTCTGCGCAATCAGGTTGTTTGACCTCAGCGCGTCCAGGAGAAGCTTCTGCAATCCAGGTTCAATGAGAGGTATTTGACCCTTGTTGACACTATTTACTACATCCTCATTCAGATCGACACCGGTTACATGATTGGACTGAGAGGCAAAAAGGCAGGCTGTGGGCAGGCCAATATAGCCCAAACCCAGGATACAAATTGTCCTCGCACCGTTTTTCATCGTATTCACCTTTCCTTGCCCAAAAGTATTTTAACAACATTTTTTAGAAAGTCTTATATATACTCATCAAATCATCGTCGTAAACCTTGATAATATTATGGTTGGACGTGATTTGAGAGTTATAGCCGGTTACCGGTTTATACAGCCTCCACCACCAGCCCGAAACTCCCCTGGTGTTTTTCTCGTCTATGACAATAATGTCGGCAGCCGACTTAAGATATTTGTTTTTCTCAAGATACTCTTCGCTTACAAGATGTTCGTATATATCAGACGTGTAAGTTACTGTTTCGTACTTCTTTTTCATGCAGGCGCCTTTAATTACATATTTGCCCAGTGTGTCCAGATCCGACATTATCTTATTGCCGGAATCTGAATCTTTTTTGGAAAAGAGCCAGTCTGCGCTTGGATTCGCCATTGTATATGAAGTCTGCGGAAATAGGCCGTATTCTATATTAAGACTGTATCTATAAGCCATTGCAGAAAGCAGGAAGACTACAAAGAAGACAACAAAAAACCTTGCTTTGCGAAATAAGGTTTCTTTAAAAAAAATATTTTGATTAAACAAGCAGCCTATACTTACAATTGGGAATACGACAACCAGATAACTTAACCTGACCTGCCCCAGAAAGATATAGATGATAAATTCACTTAATGTTGTTCCAATAACGCAGAACAATAAATAATGAAAGACTGAAAAAGAAGATTTTTCCCCGGACCCTGCCTTTAGAGCGGGCCTGATCAATCTGAACAGGATAAAGAAAAAACTTATCATTACAGGAAAAACCAAAATAATTAGATGTAAAAGATTCATTTTAAAAATAATTTCTGGGATGGGATTGATGTACTGATACTCATAATCCGGAACATTTGTTGCCAGCCAGGGGATAAGTTTTGAGAGTGTCTTGACAATTGATTGAGTCAGTACGTCAAAACTGCCTATGATACCCAAATATCCCCTGTAAATTAACTCATTAAACCCCAAAAACAAGACTGTAAACAAAACAGGCAAGCTATAGTTGAAAGTCAGCCTGGCCGATTGATCGTTAAGCAATTTCCAGTTAAACAACAGGCAGACTTCCAGCATTAAAATGCTGGCCAGCATCCACATTTCTGCGGTATAGTCAACAAAATGATTGGCAGAAAAAAGAACGATGGTGATCAGGATGAGTTTTACCTGCCGGCCTTCCTCCAGCATCAGCAGTAAAACAAGCAGGAAAAATAGATAAAAGACCGTTCCATATCCGTGTACATCCACACTCCAATACCCTGCTCCGAGTGTATTGTTTAGGAATACTGTGAGGATGGTTATTAAAGAAACTATTGGGGATTTGAATAAAAACATGCTTAGGGCAAAAGCAGCTGCGCCAATCATAACTAAAGACAGAGGGATATGCTGGAGTTCACTGGCCGGAATACCAAGAATGGAGGACAGCGCCGTATTGAGAATTATCATGCCGGGAACATCCGACTTAAACAGATCCGGAAAGCGGCCGAACGAATTCAGTGAATTGTATATATAGGCCAATCTGGAAGAAACAAAAAACTCACTGTAAGGATGAAGCTTCAAGTATACTGCAACCGGGACTGTGGAAGCCGCAACCAATAAAGCCGTCAACAGGTTTGTATAAATGCTGTTTTGTTTAAAGATATTTCTAAGTCGTAACTTCATTATTCTTACTGCCCTGCTCTATCCTGAAAATTAACTATACTCAGGGAGGTCAACTGCCTACGTGCTTAATAATCGCCTTAGGCTGTCGTTGTCACGGCTTGCTCAGGCACTCCGTGCCGGCAACGCCAACGGTTCGCTTCGGACAGAACCAGGCGGCGCTGCGAAGGCGGCATGGCAGGCGCGAGATACACCCTTTGCTGGTGAATTTTCATCTTTCTGATGGCGCTGAATTAGCAGCATTTGATCGAACCCGTGCTACTGCTTCCCGGTATACATTCAAGGTGTCTTCAACCATCCTGTCGGCATTGAACCCCTCGATTACTTTTTTCCTGGCGTTTTCGCCCAATCTCCTGGCCAAAAAATCGTTGTCAAGCAGTTCATGTATTTTTTGCTCAAGAGCGAACAAATCTCCCGGTTCTACAAGAAAACCTTCATTATAATCACCTATAAGAGTAGGAATGCCGCCGATTCTGGAGCTTATTACAGGTTTTCCGCAGGCCGCCGCCTCAACATGAACAAGCGGCAGCCCTTCCAATCTCAAAGTGGGGAGAACAACCAGATCAGCCAGTTTATAATAGGCCGCAATATCTTCCTGAGAACACTTTCCCGTGAAAATGACGTGTTCAGAAATGTTCATACTTCCGGCGGTTTTTTTTAGTTTTTTTAAATAAGGTCCGCTTCCAACCAGGATAAGCCTTATCTTTTCCTTCCTGGTTATAAGTCGCGGTAAAATTTTCAACAGCAGGTGGAACCCTTTTTGTTTTTCCATCCGGCCAATTGAAAGAATGATTTTCTCATCCCTGACACCGAACTTTTCTTTGATATTTTCGATATTCTCTGGTAGGTCGTCCGCAAATCTGGACAGGTCGACGGAGGATGGGATTACCACGAGTTTTTCTTCCGCCAGATTATACTGTTTCTTAACATCCTCCTTCAGTTCCCGGCTTACGGTTATAATTTTGTCTGTTCTTTTTAAGATAGCTGGATAATCGAGAAGATGGTATTTCAGCCAGAACGGTATGTTCAAACAGGATTTGAAATGACGTTCTCCGAGCGCGGTCTTAATTTCGTTTAACGGGCTTCCGTGAAAGGTCATCACCAGGGGAAGGGTATGGCGGCAGTACTTTGCATACCCGCCGGCAAGTTCCTGCTGGCTGTGAATAACATCGAACGGCCGTTTTTTGTTTAAATCAGCAAATAGCCTGGCGGATTCCCTGAAAAACATTTCCCTGGTGAACCTGGGTTTATTTCGAAGATAATATATCTCCAGATTTTCTTTTTTTTCTTCGGCCGGCCTGCTGCGAAGGGGCGCCGTGATTATGGTTACGGTATGTCCGCGCCTGGCTAATTGTTCGGACAGCAACTCGGTGTGATTTTGCGCGCCGCCCGCTTTATGAATTGGCAAATCCTGCGTGAACATGCATATTCTCATGCTATCACCTTATAACGTCAGGTTATTCAAGGTTTTGATACGGTAATCTCATCCAGCAGGGCGGCCAGTTTTTCCGCCTGCATCCTGTAGGTAGATTGTTTAATTACCTCATTATCAGGGTTGAAATAAGCTGAAATATCGCCTTTTCTTTCGAACTCATCCACCCAGGTGGAAAGGACACTTTTGATTTCCTCTTTTTCGTTAGCCACAATCCCGGCGCCGGTTTCTTTTAAAAATTTATCAATGACGTCTCCTTTCAAAGCCATGGCCATGATGGGTCTTTTAGCTCCTAAATACTCGTAAATTTTAGCTGAGAAGACTCCCACGCCCCCCACGGGATCGGTTGATCTGGACAGGAAAAGGACCGTGGATTCTTTTTGCATTTTTATGGAGTGCTGGTAAGGAACATAATCATGTACTGAAACAAGGTTCTCCAGAGCATATTTTTTAGCCAGCTGCGGAATGAAGCTGCTGCTGGATCCGCTGATGTCCCCTCCGAAAAACCGGATTTCGAACGTGTCGGGGGAAAGACGGCCTTCCCTTTGGAGGTCCGCCGCGGCCATGAACAGTTGCGGTATTTGTTTTTCATCCCAGGACTGCAAATGGCCGGTATGGGTGATGGTAAATTTGGCGGTTGTGGGTTCCTCCTTTTCGTAATCCTCGGGATCATAGCCGTTGGTAATTACTTCGACTCTTTTGCGGTGAATGTCTTTAAGCTGTCCTGCCCATGGTTCGGAAACGGTTGTCATCAAGCTGCAGCGCTTCATCACCAGTTTTTCCAGCCAAACTTCCAGGGACTGGAATGGCTGTGTTTTGGGGTAATACGGTTCCAGTGACCACAGGTCTCTGTATTCAGCAATCCATGGAATCCCAGTCCGTTTCTGAAGACAAGCGGCTATCAGATGCGAGGTGGAAGGCCAATATGAGCTTAAAATTGCGTCAACTTTGTAATCCCTGATCATATCGAGTCCTTTTTTAACGGCGTAGGTATACCATCCGGCCGGCTCGGTTGTGAAGAGTTTTAACAGCGGCAGATGGTAAACAGGCTTAAACATGGTGACGAGAGAATTGTAAATATGGTACTTTTTATCCTGATTACGGGAACTGTTTTGAAGAGTCGATTTTTCTTCAGGCACTAACCTGGTTGATATAGAATCCGCCAAACCCCAGTATGGTGTCCTCACTATCCTTGATTCTTCAATTTCTGCAGCCAACGTTTTGGGTATTCCCCTTTTTACTTCGTTCACTGTGAGGATTACCGGGTCCCAACCGTAATAAGGGAGATACTTTGCCTTTTTGCTGACAGTGACTGCTCCAATTGCATTTGTCGGAGGAAACCAGAAGGAAATAACCAGCACTGTTTTCCGTTTCTTTTTCTCCCCGGGCATATTTAAAAACTCCTTAAACATCCTGAAAATTAGCTTTCCTTAGCGGCACTTAAGCAATATCGCTCACCTGTGAACAACGACGTCCTTTGATAGAGTTCACTCGTTCTTTGAATGAAGGTTCAAAATCGCACTTAAGGCATTGACCTCCCTTGTACAAACTTTAATCCTTTAAGCTGTCGCCGCTTAAAACGGCATGGATGGTTTACTCTTGTTTATAGTCTATGGCGCTCTTCATTACCACTCCAGGCGGTTGTCCTGCTCTCCTTTTTCGGATATGAGATGAGGCAAGAAGAAAATCGCCGATCTTAAGATACGATCCCACTCCAGCGGTTTTAGAGCCATCCGAAAGAAATAATGGGGGCTCAAATAGACCTGTTTTAACGACCACTTATTCCACTTGTAGATTTCTTCAGAGGAAAGTTCCGGATAATCAGGGCGCTCGTTTTCATCCAGCCAGTTATTCTTTTTCAGCAAATCATACAGGGGTGTTTGTGGATAGGGTTTGGGCAGTGTAATCGTATATCGCTGGACGGGTAATTTTTTAGCCCATTCAATTGTCTCCTTGATCGTCTGAACAGTTTCTCCGGGAAGTCCGGTAATAAAATCAGCCACTATAAACAGGCCAGCTTTGTTGGCGTTTGTGGTAAAGAGCTCCATATTTTTAATAGAGGTTCCCTTTTTGATAGTTTTCAATATTTCTTGGGAATAACTTTCGTATCCCACATGGATTGTTCTGCAGCCGGAGCGTTTCAACAATTTCAAAGTGGGCAGGTCATAATCGGGCGTTGCCCGCATATAGCAACTCCAGCAAATTTTCAGACCGCTTTCCAAAATACCGCCGGCAATTTCCAGGCCCCTTTCTTTGGGCATGGTGTCATCCTGCAGAAAAATCTCCTTAACATAGGGGATTTCAGATTTGATAAACTTGAATTCTTCAAGCACATTTTTTATATTTCTGATCCGGTAGCCGGCGCCTTTATTGATAGTATGCGGCCACAGGCAAAAAGTGCATTTCCCCCATGCGCATCCCCGGCCGGTGAACAGATCAATAAGAGGGTACTGGTGAG
This sequence comes from Firmicutes bacterium UBA5766, assembly GCA_002418775.1. GTDB lineage: Bacteria > Bacillota > Desulfotomaculia > Desulfotomaculales > Nap2-2B > 46-80. The sequence continues at coordinate 11,507 of DIEU01000067.1, read as the reverse complement.
CAGTCTGCCTGTAATTCCTGATCTTTAAATGGCGGCGGTATACGTCGGTAACGAACGGGAATTCATCCAATGCTGCGGCGGGCGCCGGAGGTCGCATCCTGTTTTCAATCACTTCCCCGCCGGCATTTTTCCAGTAAAGGCCTTCTATCTCATTTAGAGGAACTTTATTGGCCAGGTCCAGGACTGTAAAATCGAATTCCCCCCTGCCCAGGAGTTTTATATCGTCTGTCAGCTTGAGGACTCCGACGGGATCAATTGATGCGGAAGGGCCTACCATCAATATTTGGCCGCCTGTCCGCCTGTGCAGTTCTGCTGCTACTTTTAAATCGTGATCGATTACTTTCCTCGAGTAGTAAAAAACGATAAGCTCCGGTTCAAACTCCTGAGCTATCCGGTAAGTTTCCTCGCAGGACAAATTTTCAACCTGCGGATCGATCAGTTTGGCCGTGTGGCCGTGCTTTTCCAGTAAGCCGGCGCAGTATCCCAGGTAAATGGGAAACCAGTCGCTTCCGCTGATTCCTATTACATCCCAGCGGGCGTTTCTCATAAATCCTTTTACAAACGGGGGAGTCATCAAGAGAACTTTCATAATGTTTTCAACACCTCATAGTAAGGATAATTTTGAGGGAATTTGTATTCGGGCTGATAAATAAGACCGGCCCAGAACCCGTAAATATAGAAGGAGTGCTCTATAAAAAAGACCAGTATCAATGGAACGGCAAGATTTATTTTTTTCTGGCCGAGACTGAGTTTAAAGGCAAAAAAGACGGATAAAAAAAGATAAGAGAAGAAAGCCAGCTTCAAAATAAGCAGATTAAAGAGACCGAGCAGCACAATAACCGGCGCCGCCAGGGCAGGCAGCAGGGGCAGGCCGAAAATACGGGCCCGTGCTCTGTCCTGTCCGTATCTGATCATATTTTGGGCAAATTCTTTTAAGCTTCGCCCGTGTTCATGGTGAACAACGGCTTTTGGCGTGTATATCAGCTTTCCTGTTTTCACAAGACGGCTGTTTAAGTGGGCATCTTCGCATCCCGAAAGACTGGGCTCGAAGCTGCCTGCTTCCAGAATGGCTTCTTTCCGGTACATTGAGTTGCATCCGCTGATACTGGAAACAACCCTGTTTTCGGCAAAGGTCCTTCCCTGGACCGAATACCCGCATCCCAAAAAGCTGTTCATGGCCAGGTTGGTAACTTTAACCCAGAAATCCTCTCCGCAGTTATCCACGCAGCCCCCTGCGCCAACAACGTCCGGACCGAATTCCGCCGCCAAATTTTCCAGCCATTTTTTATCAGGGAGACAGTCCCCGTCAGTAAAGGCAACATACTCGCCCTTACTGAGCTTAACACCGATTCTGCAGGCGCCGGCGCGTGTACGGTAATATTCGCGAACTACTTTCACCGGATATTTACCGGCCAATTCGGTTGTGTTGTCTGTTGAACAGCCGTCAACAACGATAATCTCGCAGGGGGCAAGGGACTGATTCATTATGGCTTCTATGCAGCGTTCGATTGTTTTCGATTCGTTTCTAACCGGAATTACTACGGAAATATCAACCGACACTTGTTTTTTCCTCGCATCCTATCCTGAAAATTAATTCACATCAGGGAGGGCAACTGCCTACGTGCTCATGTTCGCCTCTTATACTTGTACGAACTCATTCACCCTCGGGCTCGGTTAAACTCGGCGCGATGCGCCTCAAACAGTAACCTCGCTTATCCCCGGGTTCTCTCGTTCTTTGAATAAAGGCTCAAAATCGCACTTAAGGTATTGCCCTCCCTTGTATGATGCCATTTTCATCCTTCTGATGGCGCCGCTTTAGCGGAATGGGTGTTTAACAAAGATTTTTAATTCGCAGCAGTATAGTCGACAGGGCAACGGTAAAGCCGTGAATAACAGGGTTATATGTTGAACTGTTCCGGTGGTAATAACATTTGATTGGTATTTCCCTGACAATGAGTCCTTCTCTTCTTGCTTTGATGAGGAATTCAACGCTCACTGACATGCAGTTATTTTTTAAAGGCAAGGAAAGCGCCCTCTTCCCATAACACCTGAAGCCGCTCTGGTAATCAGTGAGGCTGGTTTTACAGGCAAAGTTGGCCAGCCAGTTGATTATCTTTATGCCGGCCTTCCTGTATTCCGGCATATTCTCCTGTGAGCCTAAAAATCTCGAACCGATTACCACATCACAGTTATGCGTATAAAACTCGTCAAGCAACCTTGGTATATCCCCGGGATAGTGCTGACCATCACCGTCAATAGTTATTAAAACATCGGCTTTTTGTTCCAGGGCGTATGCAAAACATGATTGGATGGCGGCGCCGTAACCCCGGTTGACCTTATGGCTGATTACCCGGGTCCCTAACGAAGCAGCTATCTCAGCCGTCTTATCATTGGAACCGTCGTCAACAACTACGACAGGAGCGTATTTTCGGGCTTCCTCAATTACCTTTTTGATGTACAGTTCTTCGTTATATGCAGGTATAGCCACCAGCACATTAGCGTAACTCATCTTTCTCTCCGCAAACACAAGGGGACTTCTTGTGTGTTTTCTTTGATCCTTACGGCTGCATCCCAAATGTCCCGGCAGTTTAAGACACGGTTATTTTGATACTTCTTCCGGCTGATATAACAAACCAATTTGCATTCCGCAGCCAGCCCGGCGCCGACATCAACTTCGCTGTCTCCAATCATGTAGGAGCTTTTTACATCCAGACACATATCCCGGGCGGCTGTTTGTATAAGGCCCGGCTTTGGTTTTCGGCAGTCGCAGCAATTACTGTAATCGTGAGGGCAATAATAGAATCTGTCTATGCCGGCGCCGCAGCTTTCCAGCCGCCGGTTCATGAATAGGCAGATATTATCCATCTCATCCGCCGAGATCAAGCCTTTACCGATGCATCGCTGATTTGTTACTACAATCAGCCGGAAGCCCAATTCTTTCAATAGTTTGAGCGCGCCGGGCGCCTGCGGCAAAATATGCAGCTGCGACACCGATGTAATATACTTCCCCTGGGGAGGCGCCAGATTGATGACTCCATCCCTGTCTAAAAAAACGGCTTTACTCATCTTTTATCCTTTCACGCAGTAACCTGGGTATAATATGCGAAAGGCTCAAGTGAGCGTCTTCCACAGGGCCGTAATCACTGACGGAAAATATAATTGAACTGTCGCACAAGGTCTTTAATTTTCCTCCTCCAAAACCAAGAAGTCCGATTATTGCCGCCTGTCTGGAACGCGCCAGATCAATAACCTTTGTCAGGTTTGCAGAATTGCCTGAGCCCGAAATAATTATGATCAAGTCGCCTTTTATTAAAATTGGCTGAAGCTGCGCATGAAATATTTCATCGTAGCCAATATCGTTTCCCAGGGCTGTAATCAGCGGAGCATTCTCAGCCAGGCTGTGAGCCGGCATGCCTTTATTGTCCGTCTGAGAACCGAATCCTTTTCTGAGGTGCAGGGCCAAATGTGACGCCGTAGCGGCGCTGCCGCCGTTTCCGATAATATAGACAGTCCGTTTGTTTACATAAGTTTCATGGATAGTGTCTACTATGGCGTCTAATTGTTTTTCATCAATTTCTTCAATACACTGCAGTACTTTAGCCTTGTAGTTCTCCAGTCTCAAATCTATCTTCTCCTCCAACATAAATTAACTGTGTGCCGTCCGGTTCAAAAGAAAAAACGATTCTTCTCAAAGGCATAGCCTTCTCGATTCTCTTATGGCAGCTTTTTTCAGCGTAGAATAAAAGGAACCCCCCTCCACCGGCGCCTAACAGCTTCCCGCCGAGAGCGCCGTTGAAAAGGCCGGTTTTATACCATTCATTAATCTGTTCATTTGAAATCGAATTTGCTGTTTGCATCTTCAGTATCCAACCTTCATGCAGCAGTTTTCCGAAACGGTAGAGATCGGGTTTCAGCAATGCTTTTTTCATCTCAATGGCTATATCTCTTATGCTTTTTAGAACTTCATATTTGGATTTTGCGTTATTCCTTAGTTCCATTAAAATAGGGCCCGCTTTTCTTTCCAGGCCCGTATAAAACATGATCAGGTTGTCTTCCAGCTGTTTTTTAACGTTATTATGACTCAAGACATATTCAACACGTACGTTTTCCGAAGGGTCAAAAGTAATATGCCTCAACCCTCCGTACGCGGCAATGTACTGATCCTGTTTGCCTATCGGTTCTTTTACGAGATCGATCTCGACATGCGCGGCTTGCCTGGCTAACTGTTCTGCCGGGAGCAGACTGCCTCGAAAAGCGTGAAGCGCATTCAGCAACCCTACGGTAAAAGCGCTGGAAGAACCCAGCCCGGTCCCTGCGGGGACGTCGGCTATGGAAATGATCTCGACGCCGCTTGTTACACCGGTACGCTCCATGGCATGACGCACAATCGGGTGCTGGATTTCATCCAGCCGGGAAGCGATCTCCGTTTTTGAGTAGGAGACTCTGATAGAGTTGTCAAATCTTTTTTTGACAATGATATACACGTACTTGTCAATTGCCGTGCTTGTAACTGCTCCCGGTTCTATTCTGTAGAACGCCGACAGGTCTGTGCCGCCGCCGCCGAAACTTATTCTCAAAGGTGTCCGGGTGATGATCATTTCGAAATTTCCTCCAGAAAACGGGAAAATATTTTTATTCGTTCAGGAGTGCCGATGTCGTAAAACTTTTCAGAACATATAAAAGCGTTCATTTTACCGCTGCCAATCAGCCGGGTATAAATCTCCTCTTCCAGCGAGCAAACGGCTTGAGGCGGAATTAGCTGGAGAACGGACTTTCTTAAAATGACCGCGCCTGCGTCAACAGCGTTGAAACCTTTGGCTGTTTCTTTTTTTGCATAAGCCAGAACTTCATTGGAATCATCGAGGAGCAGATTGCAGTGGCCGGGGTTTTCCTCTTTATATGCGGCTATCAGGGCGCTTTTCTCCAACCGGGAATGAGCCCGGAACATTTCACTGTAGTCTATGGCAAGGTAAGTGTCTCCGTTAAGTAAGACAAACCGTTCTTCCAGCAGGCTTTCGGCATTTTTCAAGGCGCCCCCTGTGCCGAGGATTCTATTGTGGTCTTCCCTGCTGTAAGAAACAGATACGCCCAAATGACCGCCGTCTTTACAATAGTCTTCAATTACATTTCCGAGATGACCGGTACATAGAACAATATTTCGTATACCGGAGGACTTTAATAATTGTATTGGATAGAAGAGAAAAGGCCGATCCAGGACAGGAATCATCGGTTTCGGTATTTCGTAGGTTAAAGGTCTAAGTCTTGTTCCCCGGCCGCCTGCGAGTATTACAGCCTGCATTTAATACACCTCCGGGGCATTCAGTTGTTTACATATCTGCTGCGCCGCCAGCCGTATGGCCGGGACACCGTCAATTCCGGCCTCCCAGCCTAGTTTTCTCATTTTATTCACGTCCAGTTTTATGAGCGGGACATCTCCGGGCCAGCCGCGATCCCCGCCGGTAAAAGAAAGGCGGACATCTTTTAGGGATAAAACATCAATAACGATCTCAGCTATTTTTAAAACGCAGACAGTAGATTCGCTGCCCAGGTTGAAATAGTTAATTTGCTGATTCGAATTCAAAAAACCGTACATTATTCCCTTGACGCAGTCACTAACGTGCAAATATGTTTTTTCCTGCTTTCCGTTGCCGAGAATTTCTAAAGAGGATTTATTCTTCAACAGTTTATTTGTGAAGTCGTAAATAACTCCATGGGTGGCCCGGCCTCCAACTATGTTGGCGAATCTGAAGATCCAGGCTTGAAAACCAAAAGTTCCGCAATAAGCGGAAATCAAACCTTCACTGGCCATTTTTCCTGCGCCGTACAGTGAGACCGGAAACAAAGGCCCAAAATCTTCAGGTATAGGCTGAAGCGATTGGGACCCTTCACCGTAAACCACACTGCTGGAAGCAAAAATTATTTTATTAATACTGTTTTTTCTCATAGCTTCCAGAAGATTGTATGTGGCTACGATTTCCTGATTCAGATCAAGGCTGGTGTCTACGTGGCTTAAACGCGGTTCAGGATTGGCCGAAAGGTGAAAGACAAGATCATGTCCCTTTATACTTTCTGTCAGATTGGTTGAATTTAACAGATCTTCTTTTGTGAATTTGAATCCGGGGTTATTCAAGTTATGAAGAACGAAATCCATTTTTCCGCTGCTGAGATTGTCATATACCGAAACCTTCCAGCCCAAACTCAACAGGTAATCGACCAGATGGCTTCCTATAAAACCTGCTCCTCCTGTAACAAACGCTTTCATTCGAACACCTCGATATAGGGATATGGAAGGCTATAGTGACAATATATGAACAATATGGCATATTGTTACATTGTGTTCCAAAAAGCAGGCCCGGCAGTTTCTTGCTTTACCGCCGGGCATGCTTTTCAGCTGCTCATCCTTTTGTCCTTGCAGTTTATATACCAGACATGTGATCCCAGGTTATTTCCTTTCCTGGAATAGTCTTTGGAATTGCCCGTCTGTCATAGGAAATGTAAAATTTTCTCTATAACTATACAGGTAAAGGCCACCAGTAAGGGAATGACGCCTATGTTCAGCACTTTATTAAGCGAGTTCCGAAGTGAAGGTTCAGAGATGGGCGTCATCGCCGATGTTGCTCCCGCCAGGTTCTTAACAAAGAGTAATACAGAGAGGATGATAGTAGACAGCATTCCGAGGCCAGGCGCCAATGAAGTCTTCATGGTGACAGTACTAACAGCAGTTGAAACCGTAGTGGTGGAAATCAACCTTGGATACCTCCTTTCTCTTATTTTACTCAACACAAAAAGGGCCAGATGAGGTACAGCCCTATATTGGTGAGACCATGAGCCAGTGATACACCCATAATTGATCGTGTAATTTTTACGATAAGCGAGAAAAGAAAAGCCACGGCAAGAACAAACAGCAGGTCAACCGCAGAGCGGTGGATGATGTGCAGAACGGCGAAGAAAGCAGACGCGTAAAAGACGGCGCGGACAAATCCCATGACTTCCTCAGCGGCCTTTAACAACATGCCGCAGAAGATTAATTCCTCTAAGAAACCTGTACTGATCATCATGATTAATACGGGAAGCCAAATTTGCCGCATAGTGATTTCAGTAATCAAAGGATTGGGCTTCAGGAATTGATACTCGATAAACCCCAGGGGTATACCAAGCAAGGATACTGCCATTTGTACAGGTATTTTGCCCCAGTTCAGACTTATATCTTCACGTTTGTAGCCAGCCAGCCGGACTACAAGAAAAGCAGCGGCAAACAAGGGAATACTGATCGCCAGGTAACAGTACAGAGGTGGTGTTCTATCTAGAGGCATAGACAAGCTCATCATCCTGATCAGCGGCAAGAGGGTTAAGGAGAGATACAGAGCATTGACTTTTTTTTGAAATGTAAGAGCCGCCTGGATCAGCAGGCCAAGGAGTAAAATGGCGTGACAAATGATACCATAAATGGGGTCGATATAGACGGTAACCAGTTCGGCCGCAGCCAGAAGCAGAACATACATCCATAAATAAAAGTGGTTCTGGCTCAAGGCCCCATATTTAAAAGAAGCTGTTATAGGTGTATCCGGCAATTTTAAATAACGTTTATCCATAAATACAGCGAGCGGCAGGGCTCTTCATCTCCATCTTTAAAAAGCAGGAATTCTACCTTTAAAGTATTGTCCGGCTTCGTGGTTCTCAGGTATACCGTCTCTTTCAGCATTTGTCCGTCTTTTAATGTAAACGGGCTGATAGTCCCCTTAAGTTGGCCATTCATACGCACCTCAGCCCTGTATGCAATATCCTGGCGCTCATGGTTGACAATGACGAGTATTACTTCCTTTTTTTCACCTCTTGGAATTTCCTCCGGATATTTTTCATTTTTTCCGGCTGAGTCCAGTAAATAAAATTGACTGTACTTTTCTTCCGCCTGATGAGACGGGACTTTGCATACAATATAGGCGGCGGGAAAAAGAAAAACACCTGTAAATACGATCAGTGGAATTGCTTTTTTTACTTTTTGGAACAAGTTTCTTTGAGGATAAAAGACGGTTTGGGGACTATTCCGGCGCCGCCATGCTAAAACCGACATGGCTGAATTGAAAAGCAGCAAGGAAATAAAAATGGCGCCGGGCTTCATACCCCATGGAGAATAGTTTAAAAGAATCCCTGCCAGGGTAACCGCAGAGAGGCTTAAGCCTATACTTAAAGCTATCCTCACAATTCTTGTCATGTCTTCATTTTTTGGATAGAGGGTCTCAATGAGGAGATATCCCGGGAAAAAAAGTACAAAAGGAAAACCCAGGAAGATACGCGCCGGTCCGTTATATCCAAAAAAAACAAGCGCCGCAAGGATCATGGAAGATATATTGATTATAATCAAGAGTATTTCTCTTAATCCAAACATCAATCTGGGCGCCTCACTCTGCAGCAGGTTATTTCTTTACTGATAATCCTTCCATTTATTAGCTTATTCCGGAGAAGCAAATTTTGTTGCTTGAAATAACAAATTATTGAGCGTTATCAGGCGGAAAAAATACAAACACCTTTAAACGCTTTTATCTGTCTTGTCAAAACACATTAGATACTTGTTGGGAGAGGCAGGAACCGGTTGGTCAGCAGAATTTTAAGTGGTTAGCAGGCGAAAAAAATCTGGGGAAAGAAATAATAAAGGGGCTTTCTTATAGAAAAAAGTTTAACAGTTTCCCGGACAGACAAACAGAATCTGTCTTCCGCAGTCTTAACCAGCCATTTGTGCGTTCTCTTGCTGTAAGATACGGACATATTGATTATCCTTCCGATTTGATTGGAAAAGTGCTGGGGAGGGGATTTAATCCCGCTTCTCCGGGACTGCCGTAAGATTTATTCATCAGCAGGGTGAGCGGGTGCAGCGGTTTTCTTCAATTACTTCTTTTCTTCCCCCCAGAATAGAGTCATGTGTGGGTAAGGAATTTCAATGCCCAGTTGGTCGAAGGCCATTTTGATCCTTTTGCGGAGTTCGCGTCCAACCTTCCACTGCTGCAGGGGCAGCGTTTTAATCATCAGCTTGATGTTGACTCCGCTGGGGTTGAAATTATCAACGCCCAGCACTTCCAAAGGGGCGAGGATCAATTGCTTGTATTCAGGATCTTTAGACAAATCATCGCCTAACTTATTAAGTACCCCTATAACATAGTCAATGTCCTCACGGTAGGAGATTTCCAGGTCGATCAAATACCCTGACCAATCCTTGGTCATGTTGGAGACAGAAGTTATCGAACCATTGGGGAATATGTGAACCGTACCGCTTAAGTCCCGCAGCACAGTCGTTCTTAAATTTATGGAAACAACTTCTCCCGGAGTTCCGTTCAAAGAGACAATGTCACCGATCCTGATCTGGTTTTCCAGGAGCATGAAAAATCCGCTGATTACATCCTTGACCAGGCTTTGGGCGCCAAAGCCGAGGGCCAGGCCGCCAATCCCGGCCGCCGTGATAATCGGCCTGATATCGATTTCCAGTTCATCAAGGATAATGATCACTGCTACCACAAAAGCGCTGACTTTAACGATTTTGCGAAGAATCCCTATTAAAGTATGGACGCGCTTTCTGTTTTCCTGTACGTATTCCTGGTTGGTCAGCACGTTCTCGAACCTTTTTAGGATGGTGTTGATCAGACGTCCAACAATAAAAGCGGCGGCAATAACCAGCAGGATGCGCAGCCCCGAATGGAGCAGCCAGCCTGTGAGAGGATCGATAAAGTCTTTCCAGTTCATATTCTTCCCCCGTGTTTATCAGCATTTCATTAGGATTATAAGTTTTAAAGGTTTGTCCAGCCCGGACCTCTGCGCAAAAATTTCCCTGCCCGGAATAAAATCTATCTCTTCACCTCAAACAGAATACTCACCAGGAACAAGCGGGGCACTCTATAGACATAAATTATACCATGAAAAGAACTTTAAGAAAAACGGTTTCGGACATCCAAAAGGCACAGCAGTGAACATATACTATTTATGTATGTAATTTTCAAAGCCGTATCTGGTTAGGAGTGATTCTTATGGCAAACGACGAACTGCGCCTGCTGGAAAAAGCCGTTGAAAAGATAACTGCTATAGCTAGAGGATTCGGGCTTGATTTCTACGATATCTTTTTTGAAATATGCCCGGCTGACATACTTTATACTTTTGGGGCATACGGCATGCCCACCCGCTATTCACACTGGTCGTTCGGAAAATCCTACCACAAAATGAAAACCCAGTACGATTACAACCTGAGCCGGATCTACGAGCTCGTGATCAATTCCGATCCCTGTTATGCCTTTTTGCTGGAAGGGAATTCGCTTGTCCAAAACAAACTGGTCATTGCTCACGTTCTCGCCCACTGTGATTTTTTTAAGAATAACGTTCATTTTCAACGTACCGCCCGCAATATGGTCGAATCCATGGCGGGGGCGGCGGAACGGTTCAGGGGCTACGAAATGCAGTACGGCAAAGACAAGGTTGAATCCTTCCTGGACGCGGTTATTTCAATTGAGGAGCATGTCGACCCGCGCTGCTTTCTCAATCCTAAAAAGGACAGAATAAAAGAACCCGAAGATACACCCTATGATGACCTCTGGGAACTTGACCGGCCCACCCGGGAAAATAAAAGTGAAGATACCGTGAAATTCCCCGAAAGCCCGCAGAAGGACCTGCTGCTCTTTTTAATGGAGAATTCACGCGACCTTAAAGACTGGCAGCGGGACATAATATCAGTGGTCAGGCAGGAAATGCTCTACTTCTGGCCGCAGATGGAAACCAAAGTGATGAATGAGGGCTGGGCAACCTACTGGCACCTGAAAATAATGCGTGAGTTAGACCTGGTTGAAGACGAGGCTTTAGAGTTTGCCAAAATGCATACCGGAGTTGTTCAGGCCTCCCGTTTTCATTTAAACCCCTATTTAATCGGCCTGAAGCTTTACGAGTCTATTGAAAAAAGCTGGGACCGACCGGATAAGAAAGAAAAGGAAAAGTATAAAAAGGCGGAAGGCGGGGGAAGAAACAAGATCTTTGAGGTAAGGGAATCCGAAAACGACATTTCCTTTTTAAGAAACTACCTGAGCAAAGATCTTATCGAGGAGATGGATTTATACCTGTATAAAAAGCAGGGCACGGATTGGAAAGTAGTGGAAAAGGATTGGGAAGTAGTCCGGGACGTGATTGTCAGCAGCCTGACCAACTGCGGTTTCCCCTACCTTGTGGTGGAGGACGGCGATTACGGAAAACAAGGTGACCTGTATTTGAAGCATATCTACGAAGGGGTTGAGTTGGACGTTTTCTACCTTGAAAAGACCCTTCCTTATGTACATCAGATATGGGGAAGAAAAGTACACGTTGAGACTGTCGTTGACAGTAAAAATGTCGTCTTTTCATATAACGGCGAGAAGATAAGCAAAACTTTTCGACCTGTGCAATTGGGTGCACCATAATTTACCACAGGGTTATAGTTAACCGCCCCCTGTCTTAGATTATCTCATCATCTTCCTTGCCTAGTGGAGCCGGGGCACAAAGCT
>DIEU01000071.1 GCA_002418775.1 Firmicutes bacterium UBA5766 | reverse complement strand
AAAGATCAATATCCCCGTTGTTATGACCAGGGAAGAGGTAGCGCAGGTCATTGCCCTCATGATTGTTTCAGAATCATCTTTTCGACCCCAGTGTTATCAACAAGGCTATCAAGGTGGCTGTACGTAAGGCAGGACTAATGAAGCGTATCAGCGCACACGCCTTCCGGCATAGTTTCGCTACTCATCTTCTGCAACAAGGCACTGACATCCGGACCATACAGGCCTTGCTAGGCCATAAGGATGTCGCTTAAAGCAATATCGTCTTGCTTCTTAAGCATTGAGCCGTGTAAAAGCGGCTGAAAATCAAAGTCCTGATCATCAGGATGTTTCAACAAATGCGATCGAGGCGCCGAAGTACTTTTGCCAAAGGTATCGGATACCACATTGGAAAGCATGATATTGGAAACTGTCAGGGAGTTTTGCACCCGGTTCTTTTCGCTGGACGCAAAGGAAACCAGTTTGGAACGGTAGCTAAAGCCAGGTCGCGAATTTCGCGGATATCTGCCGGGAGAATGAAACTACCGGGGACCAGGCTATACTTGTAAAGGTCTGCGATCCAAATGGAATCCTTTTTGTCAGTCTTCTTGCCGCAGATCACCTTGACATATTTGGGATGTGCCAGGGTAATCCGGCAGGAAGGTTCCAGGATGTTGTAGACAGGAATCCAGTATTTGCCCGTAGACTCCATGCAGATATACACACACTGGTTATTTGAGAGCCACAGCGCTAAGGTTCTCAGATTTTTGGTAAAGTTGAAAAGCGTTTGGTTTGGTAGGTTGTGATGTTTTCGTGATCAGTGGTTGCGATGGTAGCAACGACGAAGGTATTGTGAACGTCGATGCCGCAACAGATAGGATACACAATTTTTAGCATAAACACCCCCTCTCTTTAGATGGTATAGTGGTTGCACAAGCGTTGACTGCTCGCCTTCTACAAACAAAGGAGTTGTTTATACAAAGATAAATCTACGTGGTCTATTGTTGAACATTTATTTGTGCTTGACGGGCAGAGCGGCACATATAACAATGCGGTCTCCCCGAAGAATGCAGGGTGACGCACTCACCTCCCCGTGCTCTGTAGTTTACTTGCACGACCAATTAAAGAATAGCGCTAAGGCAACTATTTTCATAGCGTTTTGTGCCTGAGCGCAGCGAAAGGAATAATTATATCTATGAATAAAGGGACATATAGGCGCATCGGAACTGCGACTAGCGCATTTGGAACGCCAGGTAGAATTAGTCATGACTCAACAAAATTCTATGAAAGCCGATTGTATGAAGGAATAAATAAAGGGGAACAAGTCAAATATATTGAAAATGACATTCCAAAAGAGAATTTAAACTCATTTTTTTGCAAGTCGAGTGAAAATATGGACGAATTACCTGATGATAGTGTCCATCTCATGATTACCTCACCACCTTATAATGTGACGAAAGAATATGACAATAATTTGAGTTTAAAGGAATATGTGGATTTATTAAATAGAGTGTGGAAAGAAACATATCGAGTTTTAGTTCCAGGAGGCCGTGCTTGTATAAATGTTGCGAACCTAGGAAGAAAACCCTATATCCCTTTACATAGTTATATTCTTGAAGTGATGCAAGATATCGGATTTCTTATGAGGGGGGAAATAATTTGGAATAAGGCTTCAAGCGCCAGTCCTTCAACTGCATGGGGCACTTGGCTCTCGGCTGCAAATCCGGTTTTAAGAGACGTTCATGAATATATTTTGATTTTCTCTAAGGAAACTTTTTCAAGAAAAAGAAAAGGCAAAGAGGCCACGATAAAAAAGGAGGAATTTTTAGAATGGACAAAAAGTGTTTGGACTTTTCCAGCCGTTTCAGCAAAGCAAATTGGACATCCCGCCCCATTTCCTGAAGAACTTCCACACAGACTTATCCAGCTATATACCTTCAAGGATGATGTTGTTTTGGACCCTTTTGTTGGTAGTGGTACTGCCTGCCTTTCAGCTATTAAAGACAAAAGAAACTATGTCGGCTATGATATTGATCCTGAGTACATAAAACTGGCTGAAAAGCGAATTTCAAATTATACCAGCCAATTTCAACTATTTAAAGAATAGGTTGGCTAACAATGGAAATTTCAAGGCATTTGCCGAAAGGCAACGGATTCTCTTCCGTCTCCCGATTCTGATTTATGGCGCGAACAGTTCCGGAAAATCGAGCGTCCTTCATAGCCTGGCTCTCGCGCATCATACGCTCGGGACGGGCGATGGCCAAATGCGATCACCATATATCAGCCTTTCCGGCAATGTTCGACATGGAAAGGAATATTATGGAATAATCATCCGTCAGGGGGCGGATAAAGTAATATTCTTGACTGATTAAACAACTGCAAGGAGGAACCAGGATGAATTTACCACCAGAAGACGTAAAATTGTTCTATAAACTATTTCACCAGTTGCTGGCCTACGTTAACCAAAAGTTCAAGATCGTAGAGGGAATCAATTCCCCGGAGGACTTGCAGCAATTTCCGATGGAGGAAAACAAAAAAATCCGGGACGGGTTGTATCAACATCCGGAAGTAATTGACTCGTTTGTTGCTGAAAAGCAAGCAAACCTCCCTCCCGAAGAATTAAAAATCGTCAGCGACTGGAAAAATTTTATCCAGGGAAGGTTCCTGATTGTTCGTCAGCTAAAGAATTACACTGTTTTTCTTGATCCGGAGGAACCGCCCAAAGCTTACGGGGTGCTTGCGCTGAGCACTCCTTTTGAAGAAATGTTCGGGCCTTATTTGCCCGTAATGGTCGAAGCTGTGCTTTTACCGTTCCGGGGGTCAATTATCTACGACAGCATCTTTTCCCGGTATTCCCTCACCTTCGGCCGAAACGTCCGGCAGAGATTCAACGATGCTTACCAGAACGCCAAAGCGACGTTTGGCATGATCACCTCTTTGCCCTTCACGGAGGACCGGGAAGGGCAAAGCGATGCCGAGAAATTAAAATTTTACCTGAAAAGCGGAAGCAACCGCGATTTATACTGGCAGGAAATAGAAAAGTTAATCAGTAAAAACCCGGATCTTTTCGCGCTTTACCACCAGGAAATGGGTAAGCTGCACGCCAGAAAGTACGGAAAGCGGCTGCGCGAGATAGGCGTTAACAACGCCTGGTTTGCCATCCTCGAGGGTGTAACCATTGCCGGCGGCCCAACGAAAGAGGAAGTCGAGCGAATTTTACAAGCCATTCTGCCGGCTGAAAAAAGAAGGCTGGTTTACCTCTTTCAACTGAAAGGCAAGGCGTAAAGCAAACAAGCAAACAAGGGGACGGTTCTTGAAGGGTTCAATTGGAAGTTTTGCACGTGAAAAAGGCTCAAGTGGCGGGTTTTTGTCGCCTTTTGAGCCTTAACAATACCTATGCGCAAAGCCAACATGTAAAATTTTCAATTGCCGAGAAGAACCGTCCCCTGATATGGCTCTTTTCATATCTGCCATCTGCCATTGAGAAAAAGGGATTAATCGCTCTCTTAATTTTAAAATTCACACCACCTGCGTGATTGGGTGAAATCGTCTAAAATGGCCAGGCCGTGTTCAAGGTAGAAAACTTTGAATTTAGGATGGTCAGGGGTTTGAAATCGTTCATTATGGCTAAAACTTGTTCCCAAATCTGGTCATTCATAAAGACCCCTCCTATTGGTTTGTCATTAGCACTCGCCTGTTGATTTATGCCCCCTTACTTAACTATAACAGATTGTGGTTTAACTGTCCAATCTCGTTAGGGGGCTAAACAGTAACAGCGATGATTAAGATAATGCAAAAGGACTTGAACCCTCGTGGCTTATGCTTTTTCATTGAATAAGTAAGAGCAAGATAAGGAAAGGAGTATAGTGGATATGATCATGCCGATTATTCTTTTTGGCGTCGGGGTAATGATGCTGCTTTTAGCTTATCTGATCGGTGTCAGAAAAATGTATGATCTTTTCTCCGGCATTAATACGGCGACTGCGGAGCAAAAAGCGAAAATGGACTTGCCGGCCATCTGCAGAGCTACAGGTACCGGTTTCGCTGTCATTGGTATGGCATTTCTTATCGCCGGAGGTTTGTTATCCGCAGGGGTCGACTGGGCGCCTGAGGCTGCCTTTGCCGTTTTATTTGTCACTGTTTGGATTATGATTGTTTATGTTCAGCGTTTCGACGGAAATAATTTCAATGAAGCGGGGTGCCCAAATAAGAGATATTATCTCGCGGTTTTCGGCATATCCGCCCTTTTGATTGTTGTCTTAGTTTTAGAGACCGGTTTGGTTGCCGCCACTATAAACAGCCCGAAGATCAGTTTTGCAGAAGAGATAATGGAGATCAAGGGGATGTACGGGACAAATATCGCCAAATCTGAAATAACCGGAATTGTCCTGATTGATCAACCAGTTTCTTTCAGCTTAAAAACCAACGGCAGCGCTGTGTTCGGCGCTTACAAAGGCAATTTCATTTCAAAGCAATACGGCCCTGTCCTTGTATATGTGAAGGAATCGAGTCTTCCCTGGATCTGTATCCTGCGCAGCGGCGGCAAAACGGTGCTCATTTCCCAACAAAGTTCCGTTGAAACGAAAAAGCTATATGATGAATTGAGAAATTGGATAAACAGTTGAAAAGACGGCCGAATAAAGGGAAAAATCATATTTGCTATCTCTGATTCAAACCTTTAATCCTGAATATCGTCCACGCAGAATACCTGGATACCTGGATTTCTTGTGGAAGCCTTTTTTGGAATTGACTGGTGGTTTTTTTAATGTTATGATTATTTTGCTGATGGCAGCATAACTATTAGATTAGACCTGGAAGAAACCTTACGCCTGATATTGAGGTGCGGGATTATGGTTAGATTGAGCCGCAGATTAGAAAAAATAACCCTTGAGAACTTGATGGCCCAATATAACGATATAAATCAAGCCTTCATTTACTTAAAAACGATACGTGGGATAGGCGACAAGATAGCTTCCTTTTATTTAAGGAACTTAGTCGTAGTATTAAATCTTAATCTTATAAATATTCAAAATAGATTAAACCAATCACTACATAGTATAAATATGACTCAGCCCTTGACCTTGATAAATGATTTTCGCTCAAGAATAAACAATGTATGTCAAAACTGTTAAATCGCATAACAAAATCAATGCAGCCGATCGCGGTCCCGTGGACCGCTCCGGTTGATCTCTTCGTTAGGGCCCAATAAATTTTTGTATGACGATAAACATACTCTAAAACAGGAAGGATGAAATATATGGCTTCAGAAGCAACGATGACAATCATTAAAATGCTTGAGACACTACCGGAGCAAGCCCAGGATCGGGTGGTTGAGCATCTACGCGAATACATTGAAGAGTTGCGGGGCGAAGCGCTGTGGAATGAGTCATTCTCCCGAACCCAATCCAATCTTGTCTCAGCAGCCCGGCGGGTACGGAAAGAAATAGCAGAGGGCAAGGCAACTCCCTTGGATATCGAGAAGCTATGAAATCCGCCACTGTACCATCATTCTGGGAACTGTATCATAAGCTCGACCGTGAAATCAGAGGCAGAGCGAAAAAGGCGTATCGACTCTGGACCGAGAACCCTTTTCATCCATCTTTGCGTTTCAAGTGCATTAACAGTGATGAGAATATCTGGTCAGTAAGAATTACACTTGGGTACCGTGCTCTGGGTATTCTTGACCAAGATACGGTCACATAGTTCTGGGTTGGGAGTCATGATGAGTATGAGCGATTTTTCGGTTGATGAATAGCAGCCATAACATCGCAATTCACCAGACCAGTTACAGCCTGCGGCTTCTGCGATGCGCAGCCCGCTGCCGTATAATAATTTAACAACCAACTGCGGGGCTCCCTCCATGAGGGCAATGATCTGCGCTACCTCTTCCCTAGCCATAACAACGGGGATATTGATTTTTCTGGATGCCCGAACAGCATTAATTTCCTGGTCAAGGGGTTGTTTCAGCACATGTTAATTGAAGTCTGGAAACCGGATAGTTATCAAGGCGCAAAACGAACTTACGCTGTAGCGCTAATTATTATTCGATTATTTTTATTTTTTTTCTGCTCAAAGGAACCATTATGAGGAGAATTGTCTTACGATAAGACAGGCATTTTGACCGCCGAAGCCAAACGAGTTGGACAAGGCAGTTCTGACCGCGGCCTTTCTGGCCTGGTTCGGGACATAATCAAGATCGCATTCGGGATCCGGTTCTTCGTAATTTATTGTAGGAGGAACAATTCCTTCCCGGATTGCCTTGACGCAGGCAATAAGTTCGGTAATTCCTCCCGCGCCCACTAAATGTCCGGTGGCGCCCTTGCAGGAACTTACAGGAATCATGCCGGCATGGGAACCAAAAACAGATTTGATGGACATCGTCTCCACGCGGTCCCCAAGGGGAGTCGAGGTTCCGTGAGCATTGATGTAATCTATTTCTTCGGGCGCTACTTGAGCCTTTTCCAATGCCTTGCGCATGCAGCGGATTTCCCCGAGTCCATCCGGAGCAGGAGCAGTTGTATGATAACCCTCGCCCAGGTTTGCGTAACCCAAAACCTCCGCCTGTATGAAAGCGCCCCTTTTCGCGGCATGGTCCAGCGTTTCCATGACGACTGCACCCGCCCCTTCACCCAAGACCAGACCGTCACGCCTGAGATCGAAAGGCCTGCTGGCCTTTTCAGGCTCGTCATTATGCACTGACACCGCTCTTGCAGCGTATAGGCCGCCCATTACAACCGCACAGAACAGGGATTCAGCGCCCACCGCAATAATAACATCAGCCTCGCCCTGCTCAAGAAACATGGAGGCCAAACCCGCCGCATCCCCTCCGGAAGCGCAGGCAGTGCTTACGGTAATAGCCGGACCTTTAAAACCATAGGTAATGGCGGCATGTGTAGCAGCAATATTGCCGAGTATTCTGGGTATGAAATGCGGGCTCATCCGGACCGATCCCGTCCTGCTTATCTTATCCTGCGCATCAGTTATGGCCGGGATGCCGCCAAAAGCCGTACCCAGGATTATCCCTATACGGAAAGGGTCCTCTTTTTCAAGGTCAAGGCTGCTTTGCTCAAGCGCCATCCTGATCGCTGCCAGGCCAAAGCGCATAAAAGAATCCGTTTCCCGCACCAGCTTTTTGGGTATAAAATTATCGGGCATAAAGCCCTTTACTTCAGCGCCGATCCGGCAGGGCAATCCGGACGCGTCAAACCGTGTAATCATCCCAACACCGCATTTTCCGTTTTTAAGGTTTTCCCAGTACTCCTCCAAACCAATACCAACCGGTGTAACCGCCCCCATACCAGTAATAACTACCCTCTGTTTCAAAGACAATTCACTCCTTTGGCTTAAGTTTTTATAGCTTATTCCAAATCAGTCTGACCGCTTTCCTTTAAAAGCTGCCCGGCATACTCGACAAGCTTGTGTTTTTTTATCTTGCCGGTGGCTGTAAACGGAAGTTCGCTGACATCAACAAAAAACACATAACGCGGTATTTTGAATTTAGCCATGTTCTCCTTGCAGTAATTGATTATTTCCCTTCTGGTGGCTTTTTCGCCAGGTTTGAGTTCTATAAAGGCGGCCCCCACTTCACCCATCACAGGGTGAGGAATTCCAACAAGGTAAACCTGGTTAATCTTCGGGTAAACGCTGAGCACTTCCTCAATCTCCTTGGGAACAACATTCTCTCCGGAGGTCTTGTAAATTTCTTTGCTCCGGCCGGTAAACTGAAAAAAACCGTCTTCTTGCCAGATAACCAGATCGCCAGTCCTCAGCCAGCCGTCTTTATCTATTGTTTCCGCATTTATATCGGGCCGTTTGTAGTAACCCCTGATGACTACATTCCCCCGGCAGACAAGCTCGCCCTCAACACCACGGGGAAGTTCCTTCAAACTTACCGGGTCAACTACCTTGAGCTGATGATTTTGCCAGCCGAACTCCGGCAATCCGCTGCAGTTGGGCAACATCATACGCCCTATGTGTGTGGCAACAACCTTTTCTGATTCGCCCGGGTGGCTTATGGTAATCGCTCCTCCGCCCTCGGTTAATCCGTAGCCAACGGTCAGGTTTTCCAGCTGCAGGACTTCCTTTGCCCTCTGCTGGAGGGGCAGGGGCGCCGGGGCAGCGCCGCAAAAAACAGAAGTTAACTGTTTGAGATCAAACTTTTCTATTTCTGGATAATTAACCAGGGAAAGCAGCATCGACGAAACGCAGATTATTTCATTGGCGCCGTATTTCTCAATTAATTCAAACGCCTGGCTGATTACAAACTGCGGGTGGAAAATCACAGTACCGCCTACAAAACTGGCTGCTAAAATCACAAAATTCCAGGCAAAGATATGGTAAAAGGGCAGCGGTGAATAAATACGCGTCCCTTTCTCGATGGCCCTGGTTACACAGTAGGCGTATACGTTGCGCAAACACATGTCGTGGCTGAGCATGGCTCCCTTGGGCATCGCCGTTGTTCCGGATGTATACATAATATCAAAGATATCGTCGGGATAGCAGGTGGCTTCCTGCGCCCTGCTTAATTCCTCGTCCCGGATGAAGGCGGCAAGGTCATATAAACTGTTGAAGTTAAGTAATTCCGGGTAGCTTTCTCCCATAGGCGAAAAGCAGATTATATTCCTAATCTTCGGAAAACGGGAAAAGAACGGCATTCTTATTGTTTTATCTGATTCAAAAGCTTCGGGGAAAAGAACTTTCATAATCTTGATGTAATCCTGCCTGCCCAGACGATCGTTAAACACAACTGCGACAGCGTCGGAGTCTTCAAGGAAAAAAGAAATCTCTCTTTCCGTCAGCAGCATGTTTAAAGGCACTGCAACCGCTCCGATCCTGGACAGGGCAAGCTTGAAAACTATAAATTCCGGATAATTACCAATCAGCATGGCCACATGCTCCCTGGGCTTCAGGCCAAGAAAGAGCAGCCCTTTGGCCACCAGTTGGGATCTTTTCTGTATTTCGGCGTAAGTGTACTCCCGATCCGGAGTGCAGATAAAAATTCTGTCTGCAAACAATTCTGCCACATGATCAAAATGCCCGGCTATCGTCCTGCGCTTCCATTCCGGGTAATCATCAGTCAAATAACGAATTCGCTGATCGAAATCCTCCACTGTTTAAACCGACTCCTTTCATTAACTTATGAACGGCGCCTTTACTTCAGGGCTAATTTTTCAACGCCGCAAGACTGAGCTTTTCCCAGAGCATGGGATATCTTTTCTTAAGATCAAAAGGTTTGATCTTGGCGCCAACATAAGCATGAGCGGTCATACCCTCCGCTGCCAGAACCCCGTCCTCCTTTCTAAACACACGGTACCTGAACTCCATCCTGGCGCGGGTTAAGCCGGACAGCCAGGTCTCCAAAACTATTCTCTGCTCTGGTTTAAGAGACTGTTTATAAAAATCGTCTAATCCTCCGGCAGTGCAAGTATCAAAGTAAGCTTTTCAGTGCTATTGCTTTTTTGTATATTATAGGTTAACATATTGGTAAAAAAAAGTAAAATATGAAGAAAACCGAAATATTAACCGGCAGGAAATTTTACCAAATAAATAGAATTATCTAATAGAAATTCATTAGAAGGGACGAAAAAAAGGGGGGGGTTTTATTGTTATAGTAATATTGTAATATTATTCAAGATCACCAAATTTTAATTCTGAGGGAGATGTTAATACATGGCTAAAGTTCAGTGGTTAGGCCATGCCTGCTTTAAAATCACATCCGACAGCGGTAAAATAATCATCATCGATCCCTGGCTGGAAGGAAACCCTGCGGCTGCCTGCAGCGTGAACGACATAACATCGGCAAACCTGGTACTGGTCACCCATGATCACTTCGACCACATAACCAACGCCGTCCAGATCGTCCAGAAGACCGGGGCTGTGTTAATTGCAGCCGTTGAGACGGCCGGCAAGCTTAAAGGCGCCGGGGTGCCTGAGCAGCAGGTAATCTTCTATGGAATGGGAATGAACATCGGCGCCACTGCAGAGGTTGACGGTATTTCCGTAACCATGACCCAGGCTTTTCATTCATCGGAATCGGCCAGCCCCGTAGGGTACATAATCAAGCTGGAAAACGGCTACACGATTTACCATGCGGGCGATACAGGCGTCTTCGCCTCCATGGTCACCCTTGGCGACCTTTACCCGATAGACCTGGCCCTGCTGCCCATCGGCGGAGTCTTTACGATGGACCCGAAGCAGGCAACCATGGCTGTTAAGCTTTTAGGCGCCAAAAAGGTTATTCCCATGCACTATAAAACCTTCCCCGTCTTGGTTCAGGACGCCGGGGTTTTTGCCGACATGGTCAAAAAAGAAGTCCCGGAAGCCGAAGTGGTTATACTCTCGCCGGGACAGGAATACACCACATAGAAAATTTAGTTTAAAACCTCTTTTTCTCCTCGGAAAGCCTTTCTCCAGAAAGGAGTCTGGAAGGAAGGCTTCTACTTTTTGCTGTGGTATTTAACCAGGCCCTGGGAGCATACCCAGATGTCAATCTCCGGAATGTGATCGCGGCAGTTTAGTTTGCTGAACTCGGCCAACTGGTCAGCAATACATTTCCAGTACACTTCCTCGACGTCTTTTAAAGCGCCTCCTCTGGCCAGAACCTCACCCGCTCCGCCGGTAAGCTTTTTCATAAAGACCGGCGTGCGCCTTAAAATATCCTCCACGTCCGTGATCACACCGAAGTGCGAGAAATAAAGTTTTTCTGGAGCAAGTTTTCCAATCTTTTCGCAGGAAACGATTCCCTCATCAAGATCATAGTCATGCGGAGGTGTAGCATAGAAAATGAAGTCATGCCCGATGATGCTTGAAAGCGGGTAATAGACGATGCCCAGGGCGTCGCCGCAAAAAAGTCCTTTGGAAAAAGGATCGTCAGCTATAATGTGATGCCTGGCGTGTCCCGGCGTATGGTAAATTTTAATCACCCGCCCGCCGCCGAGATCAATCTCTTCCTCGTCCGCAGGCGTGTAAAGGAGTTCCTTGCTTACCGACTCCGTTTGGCCGAAAATTTCATAAAAGTTCGGCACGTCATAGACGGATCTTACTCCCTTTTCCAACCTGGGAGCATCCATCAGAAACTTTGCCCCCTCCGGGTGCACGACTACACGTGCGTTGGGCAGTTTCTTTATTAATGTGCCCGCTCCCCCGGCGTGGTCCAGGTGGACATGTGAAACAATCACATAGTCAATTTCAGAAAGGCGCGCGTCGAGTTCCGCAAGCCCTGACAGCAGCCGCTCATGACAGTTGGCCGCTCCCGTTTCAAATATGGCCATCTTACTGCCCCTGATCAGATAAGACGAAGTCCTTCCCGGCCTTCCTTCTCCGTAAACATCCATTTGATAAACTCTGTTTCCCAAATCAACGACATTGGACAATTAAGACCACCTCTCCCTGTTCTGTGCTGATCAAATTCCCTGTTGAGTTTTTTATCTTCTGTTTCTTTCCAGGTCGTAAATCGCCTTTTCTATGTACCATTTTTCAGTACGTCCGGGCTGTTTATTCTTTAGTTTGATTATCTGCAGGCGCAGGGTCTCGTCGGCCGCATTCGGCGACATAAAGGTCAAACGCCTGTACTTCTGCTTGAGCTTCTCAATTTCCGCTTTGCGGGAATAAAAAATGGCTAGAACAACTGCTGCGGCAATTGCAATAACCAGGACAAGGACAATAAGTATAGTTTTTAACATACTGCATCCATCATCCCTTTCTTTTCTTTATTTTAAACAATCACCCGCCATTTTTCCAGTTTAATTTTTTCAATACGAAAGCCGGAAAATGGGAATGTTAGTTTTTATCCGGTTCGGTTTCAAGCGCAGTAAGCATACTGCTGAACTGTTCCAGAGTTTTTTTCGTCCACGATTTTTCGCTTGCCGGTTTCCTGTCTATGTTCGTGCAGGATTTGATAAAAAAAAGCCCTCTCCTGCGTAAATGCGCCGAAAAGGACTTGAAATAAGGGCTTTCAAGGTCAATAGCTGACTTCTGAAGCCCGTGTTTGTTTTGTGTAGTTGTCGTTGGCGATCCGCCGGATCAGGAGTTTGCTAACCCTGCAAAATCAGCGGCCGAGGAATACTTAAAAAGTATAGGGAAATTTAAAAGTTATTGAACATTCACGATCCCTCGGCACTTCGGAAATTTCGAGCAGCCATAGAATTCATTTCCAGCATTTGATCCTTTGTTAGCCTTGCGCCGGACCATCGGTGCTCCGCACTTCGGGCAGATAATCACGTCCTGATTGCTCTCGACATCAGGCCCACTTTGTACTTCGCCTGATGGATATACTTCAAGTTTTGTTGACCAAAATGCGGAATTTCTCTGTATAGTCCGCTTTAGGCTGTTTGTGAATGCTTACAAAGAACTGCGCCAGATTTTCCATGTGCTTTTCGTTAAACGACATAGCGTCCGGCTCGGCATCTACCTTCCGGATATATTCAGCCAGTTGGTCTGCACGGATAACCTGATTGCGTACTTCCTTCTTGGCAAACTTTGCATTGAGCATCGTTTTCGGGTTGGCCAATACGACAACCGAACGGTAGTTGTTATAGAAATTCTTCTCGAATACGATCTGGAGCAACGCATTTTTTTCCGCACCGCGTATCTGCTTAATCAATTCAAGATGACGTCTGTTCTGTGTGACAGGAGAATAGATTCCTTCTTTTTTAGAGTGGCGGCCATAGGAGAATGTGCGTATAAAATCGCCGTTACTGTTAATCTCTATATTGCCGTAAAGGTTTTTGCATTCAATCACAAACTGATATTTCCGAGTAATAATCAGGTAATCAATTTGTGCGGTAAGGCCCTCATATTCGTAAAATAAATCATGAAGCACATACATCGGAATATGGCTGTTCTCCAACTCAAAGCGAACTTGTTTTTCACCGGCAATTCCGGCTTCGACTAGACGTATTTCCTTTTCAATGGTATCAGTAATTTCACCAGAAGCAGTTTGCTTAAGCTCCTTTAAAACTTCGAGCTGCCATTCCGCTTCGCTATCATCCTTATAAAATATCGGACCCTTGATTTTATCAAACAGTCCCACTTCGATCATCGCCATTCTGCAAGACAGAAGCCGTACCCATTTTCAACATCAGGTCTCTGAGGCTTGGGCTAACAGCTTCCATAGGCTTATTAAAATCTTCATCTGTGCATTTGCGTGTAACGTGTTTAACCTTACCTGGAGGAAACGGGGCCTTGTCCTCCACAATAAGAAAACCAGGAAAAGGGAATATTAATTTTTATCTGGTTCGGTTTCAAGCGCAGTAAGCATGCTGCTGAACTGTTCCAGCGCAGTTTCAAGATTTTCGATTATTTCCTGGACGAGGACGTTCGGATCAGGAAGGTTCTCGGAATCCTCAAGGCTGTCATCTTTCAGCCAGAAGATATCCAGGCTGACCTTGTCGCGCTGCATTAAATCTTCATATGTAAAGACCTTAAAGCGATCCATTTCCTGCCGCTCATGCCTGTTTTCAGGATTATAGCATTTAATAAAGTCTTCCAGGTCCTGATCAGCCAGTTGGTTTGTTCTGAGGGTATAATGCTTGTTGGTCCGCAGATCATAAATCCAGAGTTTTTCCATCCAGGGTTTCTCACTTGCTGGTTTCCTATCGAAGAGAAGGACGTTGGCCTTGCCATCTGGATAATCGCCCTTGGTTTGGCGTCCGCAAAGGAAACCTCCGGGTTACTGATCGCGTCATACTGACAATCCCATAGCCCTTCCCTGACTAGGACAGGCATATTCTTTAACCTCGCCCTTACTGTGTCACCCTGAGAGAGCCAATCCAGGAGGGTTTCCGGTTTATAAAAAGAAAAAACTCTTCTAGCCTGCGGTTCCGGATCTCTTAAATCCCTGAAGAATGTTTCAATTCCTGTACTCTCATAGGCAAACGGTAAGGGCAACTGTATATTCGGTAAATTATCCGGTACACCAGTCAGGTATTTTTCCGATTGTTCCGCAACCCCGCTTAAAGTAGTGCCGAAAGGTTTAGCCTCAATTACACCGGCAGCCTTTCTGTCTACAAAAAGTAAATAATCTGCTTCACCACTTTTTAAAGGAAAAAAACGCACAGCCACACCCAGGGAAGCCCCCAGGGTGAAGTTATTTAAATCCTGAATATCCCAGCCGGCAGCTTTCAGAAGGCTGTCAATTACTACTCTGGCCTTTTCTTCAGGTTTCAAAAGAAACACCCCGGATTTTTTCAGCCCGGCAAAGGCTGTTGTCAATACATTCGCTTTTTTTGATTCTATCTCATTTAAGGTGTTTCCTGCTTTTTCCTTGTAATAATTTGACGAGTTGCGGAAGGAAATCGTTTTATTTTGCAGAATATTAACTTAATAGTTCGCAGGAGGTGATCTTAGGATGGGTCTGCAGATTGTTATTATCGGCGGTGTGGCGACAGGGCCGAAAGCGGCGGCAAGAGCCCGGCGCCTGGATAAAGACGCCCAGATAACTATTATTGAACAAGGGGGCTTCCTTTCCTACGCTGGATGCGGCATTCCTACTTCCGACAGCAGTCTGGTCAAGGAACATACCAAGCTTACGTCTATGTCTCTCGGTGTCCTCAGAGACGCTGCTTTTTTCAAGGCAATAAAGAACGTCAAAGTTCTTACTGGGATGCACGCTGATTCAATAGATCGTGCTGCCAAAACTGTGCACATAACCAATCTGTCAACCTGCGCGGTAGAAGTTATCCCTTATGACAAGCTGGTTATTGCAACAGGCAGCAGACCAGCGCTCCCGCCTGTCCCCGGCCTTGATTTAAAAAATGTGTATACCTTGAAGAATATTGAAGACGCTCAGGCTGTAAAAGCGTTTCTTGAAAGTGGAAAGACAAAAAAACTGGCCATTATAGGTGGCGGAATGATCGGCATTCAACTGGCCGAAACTTTTATCACAACAAGAAGAGATAATATTGAGATTGCCATTTTTGAAGTAAAGGATCATATTCTTCCCGGTCTTCTCGACACGGATATGGCTTTCTTGGTAGAGAAACGGCTTCGTACCGGCGGTGTGAATTTATTCCTCTCCGAAAAAGTGCTGCGGCTAGAGGGAGACGAAGGATTCGTCAAAAAAGTGGTTACACAAAGCGGAACCTTTGAAGCCGATCTTGTCATAGTTTCTACTGGCGTGCGCCCCAATGTCGAACTGGCTGAAAATGCGGGGCTGGCTCTGGGTCCCAACGGAGCCATTCTGGTAAATGACCGCCTGCAGACAAGCGACCCTGACATATACGCCGGCGGAGACTGCGCAGAAAGCATTAATATTGTTTCCGCTCAGCATGTTTATACGCCAATGTGGTCTATGGCTAACAGGCAGGGCCGGGTAATCGGCGACAACATAACCGGCGGAGAAGACAGATTTCTCGGGACTACGGCAACGTCCATCCTGAAGATGTTTGATTATACTGTTGCGAGAACAGGGCTTACAGAAAAAGAGGCTGTCAAACTGGGCTTTGAGCCAGTTTCCATAATTGCTGCGGAATCTGACCGGGAGCATTATATTAAACAGAGCAATTTTATAATTATCAAACTATTGGCCTGCCGGAGGACAAGAAAGGTTCTGGGCGCACAGATTGTCGGACCTGGTGACGCCAATAAAAGGATTGATGTTCTAGCCTGCGCAATTACCCTGGGGGCGACTGTGGATCAGTTAGCTTCACTGGACCTTGCTTACGCGCCTGCATTTTCCACCGCTATTGATCCGCTTGCGCACGCCGCAAACTCCCTGCGCAACAAGATGGCGGGATTGGCTAATTCCATCAGTCCGTTGGAAGTTAAAGAAAAGATCGATCGCAATGACGACTTAATTTTTCTTGACGTACGCTCCCCCAGGGAGTTTCAGGATGTTGGCCTGCCATACAAGATTTTCCTTGACGTACGCTCCCCCAAGGAGTTTCAGGATGTTGGCCTGCCATACAAGAAAACTTTTTTAATTCCGCTCGACCAGCTTCGCGAGCGCACCGGCGAAGTTTCCCGGGAGAAAGAGATAATAATATTCTGTAAAAACGGCCTAAGCTCATACGAAGCTCAGCTAATTCTTCAAGAGCACGGGTTTACAGACGTAAAATTTATGGAAGGGGGCCTGTCTGCCTGGCCTTTCGAGTTGGAGCACTCTCGTCAGGAATCAGACGGGTAAAAATACAATTCCGAGCACTCCGGGCCCGGCATGCGTTCCTACGACAGCCCCAAGTTCAGATTCAATAGGGGGATAAAGAAGGTTTAGCTTTGCTGCGGCTTTCGTACGAAGTTCTTCAAGACCGGCAGGGTCGGCGCTGTGAATAAAAGAACAGATAACCGGCCTTTGAACCGCTCTTTCCGAAACAATTTGGACAAGTCGATCGATCGATTTGGTTTTCCCCCGAACTTTTTCGTATGGATGAATAATCCCTTCCCTTATAGTGCAGATGGGCCGGATGTTCAAGACAGTCCCCAGGAAGGACTGCGCTTTGCCTATTCTGCCCCCTCTGGCCAGATATTCCAGTGTTTCCACTACAAAGAAGATCCCCATCTTTTCAACTGTCTTCCTGATCACGCCGATGACTTCCTGCTTGTTTTTGCCTTCCCGAGCGCATTTGGCCGCCTCCAGGACGATAATTCCAAGACTCATACTGACGGCCCCGGAATCTATCACTTCTATGTCCGCTCCCTCAACCATGCGGGATGCCAGGTTGGCCGACTGCACAGTTCCGCTCAATCCCGAGGAAATGTGAATGGAGATAATGCTTTCGCCGGAACCGGCCAGTTTTTGATATACAGATGCAAATTCAGCCGGCGTAGGCTGGGAGGTACTGGAAAGTTCCTTTGATTGCTTCTGTCGCCTGTAAAATTCAGCGGTTGAAATTTCCACGCCGTCTAAGTATGACTCGTCCGATCCAAAAATAACATGCAGCGGCACTACCGTGATATCATATTCCTTGACCAAAGTTTCAGGCAGGTCAGCCGTGCTGTCTGTAACAATATGCAGCTTTTGCAAGAGTTTTCTCCTTTCAAGCCTCACTCTGCAGAAATTATCAACTCGTACACCGGCTGCCCGCCGTAATGGATCTCCAATTCCCAGGACGGATGCCGCAGGTTAATCTCTGCTGCAATATTCTCAATCTTAGTTCTTTCGACGGAATCACCATAGTAGAAGGTAATCAGCCTTCCTTCCCCGTCTACTCCTTTGGATAATAGATCGGCCAGTACTGTTCCAAGTTCTTTGCCGGCTGACTTCAGTTCACCGTTCCAGATACCGATCAGATCACCCTTGTTTATTTTAAGCCCGTTATAAACTGTCTCACGAACAGCGAAGGCAATTTCACCCGACGAAACGGAAGACAGAGCGGAATTCATTTTCAGGACCGCTTGATCAGAGCTGTCTTCCCTGTCAAGCTGCAGCAGGGCTGCAATACCCTGGGCAACAGTCCTGGAAGGGACTACAACAACGTCCTTGGCGGACGCTTCACCCGCCTGTTTTGCCGAAAGAATAACATTCTTGTTATTAGGCAGCACAATAACACTCTGACCCGGCGCTTCTTCGATAGCGTTAAAGATCTCCCCGGTGCTCGGGTTAAGCGTCTGCCCACCCGGTATTATTACATCAACGCCAAGGCTCTTCATGATTTGTTTCAAACCGTCTCCAGATACGACAGATACAACGGCATAATTCCTGTTCCAGCTTTCCCCGCCGGTACTTTCGCTTTTTGGTCCGGCTGTTTCTTCCGCCGGCATATTCAGCAGCGCTTTGCTCTGTTCGAGCATATTATTTATTTTTATGTTATCAATAAGGCCGTATAAGAGGCAGTTTTCCAGAATGGTACCGGGATGGTTGGTGTGAATATGGACCCTTGCTATTCCTTCATTCCCCACAACAAGCATCGAATCACCAAGGCCGGCAAGTTCATCTTTTATTTTGTCAACCGGTATCTCTTTACCTTTGATTAAAAATTCGGTGCAGTAAGCAAACCCGATCTTGTCATATGTGGTATTCATAAGCTGTGGGTCGCCTTTAAACAAAGATTCCCTTTCTTCAGCCGCCAGCATGGTTTCCTTTGAAGAAGATGGGGAAGCTTTTTTTAAAGCCTGCAGCATACCTTCCAAGATGACGACAAAACCTTTGCCGCCTGCATCCACCACTCCCGCTTCTTTCAGGATTTCAAGCTGATCCGGCGTTTCTTTTAACGCCAGGAAAACTTTTTTTAAGATGGAAACCAGGAGCCTGAGCAGGTCGTCGCTTTGCGTAGTTGCTGCTCCGGCGCCTTCGGCTGATTTTTGGAATACCGTAAGAATAGTTCCCTCGACCGGGTTCATAACTGCCTGCCGGGCAAAAACCGCTCCTTCCCTGAATGCGCGTGCAATATCCTGAGCCGTGGCTGTGTCTCTGTCTTTCAGGATACCGGCAAAACCGCTTAAAAACTGTGAGAGGATTACGCCAGAATTTCCCCTGGCGCCCAGCAGGCATCCCCTTGCGGCCGCAGCCGCGACAAGGCTAATCTTCTCCGTGTCGGCGCTTTCGGCTTCACGGACCGCGCTCCTCAGACTGTTGAACATATTTGTCCCGGTGTCCCCGTCCGGCACGGGAAAGACATTCAGGGAATCGATTTCCCCTTTCGATTCTCCAAGCAGGTCAACAGCTCCCCGAAGCATTATTTTTAAATCGTTCCCATCAAAAGAGTAGACAGGCAAGCTTAAAAAAACCTCCATAAATCTCTCACCGGGCAATTCCCGATAAGTTTAAAAATACCTTTAATGCGTATAATCCGCTGCTATTAATCTTTATATATTTTTTATATCTTTGCAAGTCTTCTTGATCCCTTTTTTATGCCTAACAGAGCTAATATAGAAACAGAAAATGAATTAACAAACCTGGGCGGCGCAGAATAAATGAATAAGACGTAAGGAGGCTAAATATTGACAGACTTTATTTTTGGCGGGGTGTTATCCGCGGCGATGCTTGCTTATCTTGTTTACTGTCTTATTAAAGCGGAGGTGTTATGATGTTTCCTGTCAGCGACATTTTTCAGCTGCTGCTTTTTGTAATCCTGCTTACCCTGCTGGCCGTTCCGTTCGGCGCCTTCATGCTCAGTGTCTATACAAATAAACGGACCTTGCGCGTTTACAGCAGACAACTGCGCCTTAATATTGAAAGCGACCCTTCACGTCCCCGCCATATTATCACCGAACCGGGAGTAGGCTACAGATTGCTGTAAAATACTTTTTCTTAAATTTTTTATTTTTCCCACCCCCAAATCCAAAATGAAATATACGTATATTATAAGCAAAGGCCACCGCTTTATTTATTTGGGGGAGCTATAATACCTGCCTCCCCCGTTTGTTTTCAAATACCTTACTATAACCGGCAAGTTTAAGATATACTAATTATAATTAGGACTGAAGGAAAGATTTGCGTTAAAGGGGCGATCCTGCTTGAAAAGATCTTTTACAAGAATCTTCGTTGATCTTTTTTTATGTTTTATAATCTGCGCCTGTTTTGTCGGCTGCGCGACATCCGACAAAAAAGGAACACAAGGTACTCCTTACAATGTCCCGAAAGAGAAAAAACCGGAAACAATGCAGGTTGCGCTGTACTTTCTTAAAGATACTGGCACGGAATTATTTCTGGTCCGTGAAGAACATACCATACCTAAAACAACCCAGGTAGCCAGAGCTGCTCTGGAGGAATTAATCAATAGTCAACCGTTAACTGAAAATGCTTTCAAAGTAATCCCCAAAGACACGAAAGTACTCGGCATTTCAATTAAAAACGGTCTTGCCACGTTACTATTCACAGCCCTATTTAAT
>DIEU01000075.1 GCA_002418775.1 Firmicutes bacterium UBA5766 | reverse complement strand
TTTTTGAAATCTGCCGCTCTGTCATGTTCCATGCCTCTTTATTGTAATTATTGTAACATAATTCCACTAAATGAAACAGTTATTTTGTTACGTTTCCTAAGGATGTGTTGATGCGGATAAATCGGTAATTTATGGAAAACCCGATAGGTAATAGTTGCGAAAATGTCAATTCCTTACCTCGCAAGATTTAAAAAACATTTCATGCGTCAGCTCTGATGCTCTTTTTGTGATATTGTTTAATTAAAAAGAGCTATTAAACTTAGGAGTTGTAAGCAAAAACAAGAGATTGAAATTCCATAGCTGAGAGCAGAGCGACTTCATTCTTCTCGGCAATTGAAAATTTTGCGATACAGCTATAGCTCGTTGTTGATGATTAAGGCTCAAAACCAGGAGTTGCCTGATATTTGAGCCTTTTTCACGTGCAAAACTTCCAATTGAACCCTTCAAGAACCGTCCCTACTTGCTCAGGTAGATAATTTTTAACTCATATATTTCGCCTTTCTCATATATAAATATCTTGAGGAGGCGCGGGCAATGGCAAGGATATCCGATTTAAAAGTTCGAGAGGTCGTCAACATTGCAGACGGCAGAAGGCTTGGCCCTATAAAGGATATTGACATTAACCTGGAGAAGGGTTGCATTACTTCGATAATCATGCCCGGCCCAAGCCGGCTGGTTTCATTTTTCGGCCGTGAAGAGGAAGTTGTTATTCCCTGGGAGAAAATAAAAAAAATCGGGATGGATGTTATTCTGGTTGATCTAAGGGATGTTGTTGATCTAAACCAGGATAAAAATAATCCAAAAAACAAGGAACGGTTATGGTGAAATAAATAACCGTTCTCTAATTTATACCGGCGCAAACTGCGCCAGGTTTTTATTCATGATTAATGTCAGGTTGCACAGCTGCCGGAACTGCACCCGGCGCAGCCTCCACTGCTGCCTGCGAAAGAATCAGAATCGCCGCCGTTTTTCCCGCCTGTCCCGAAACTGCTCATTACCCTGTATGGTTCCGGTTTGCCGCATTTTGGGCAACTGAGATTTTGGCCCGTCTCGCCTATTTGGCACAGCCTCTCAAAACGGCTCTCACATTCCGCACATTTAAATTCATAAACCGGCATTTGCCAATCACTCCTTAATGTTACTATATCCGGTATTTCCAGTTTACGACGGAGGCCTTTCGCTGTCAAGGATAGGTGACGTGTCTACACAATAATATATTCCCTATTATTAAGAGATGTGTCAATTATCCTGATCAAAGCCCTTGGGAGTATTATCTGGAGCATTTGTAGATGTAAAAACCAGCTAAAAAAAGGAGGGTTTTAGCTGAACAAGGTAAAAATTACCGCGCCGGATGGGATCGCTAAAACTGCCTGTGGACTCTGCCACATGAGTTGCGGAATGGAACTCAAAATTGAGAACGGGGAAATAACCAGAATCAGCGGCCTGCTTGAACACCCGTTAAATAAAGGATTCACCTGCGCTAAAGGACGGAATGTTTTAGACAGTGTATTTTCTCCGGATCGCCTCACGTCGCCTTTACTTAAAGATGGTACCGGCTTTAAAGAGATTACCTGGGAGCAGGCAAAAAAAATCAGCTTGGTTTGATTTTCAATGTTAAGTTTCTGTGTGGTTTTGATTAAATTTTGAGAATTATATAGCCAATACAGATTTTTTATGATAAAATTTCTAATCAAACAGTATACCTTAGAAATAAAGTGCTCCGCGGCGCCAATACAGTATAAAGCCCTTTTTAAGGGGGGACAGCAGTGCCCAGGATACTGGTTGTGGACGATGAAGAGCATATAGTGGAGCTCATCCGTTTTAACCTCGAAAGGGAAGGCTTCGAAGTAATTACATCAGGTGACGGGGATGCCGCTCTTAAAAAGGTTTCTTCGGAGCAGCCTGACCTGATTATTCTTGATCTGATGTTGCCCGGGCAGGATGGTTTATCGGTCTGCCGGATTTTACGCTCTGACCCTAATACAAGAGGGATTCCTGTGATCATCCTTAGTGCCCGTACTGAGGAAATAGACAGAATTCTTGGTTTGGAAATGGGCGCTGACGATTATGTTACCAAACCTTTCAGCCCAAGGGAACTGGTCGCCAGGATCAAAGCCAGGCTGCGCCGGGACGCTAAAACACAGGACGGCCTTTCGGGGCATTTTACCAGAGGTCCGATGGTTATTGATCCGGAAAGATTTTCTGTAACAGTGAACGGTATAAAGTATGATCTGACCCCCAAGGAATTTGATCTTTTATATATCTTGGCCCGTGAACCGGGACGGGTCTTTTCACGCGAATACCTTTTGGAGCGCATCTGGGGGTATGATTATATAGGCGATTCACGCACGGTTGATGTACATATAAGGCACATTCGCCAAAAGCTGGAACAGGTTTCTGAATCGCCGCAGTTTGTCGAAACAGTCCGCGGTGTTGGATACCGCTTCAGAGAAAACTTGTAATGGCAAAAAAGATCTTTTTAGTCAAGGGAATCATTTGGAGGCCGGTTGCCTATTTTATTGTCGCGCTGCTGATCTTTTACGGCCTTTTTGATTTGTATGTGGCCAACAGGCTTAACCTGGCAGGAGCGTTGACTGTTATAATACCGTTTTCGATAGGTTTGGCCTGGTTTTTATGGAAGCGTGTCATAAAACCGCTTGAAGATGTCAATTCTGCAGCCCGGGAAATGGCTCGCGGTAACCTGGACAAGGAACTGCACATATACACAGACGACGAATTTGGAGAACTCGCCCGCAGTATTAACGATATGGCCCGCCAGCTGAAAAACACCATTGACGAGATTACGGAAGCCAGGAACCAGGCCGGAGCCATCCTGGACAGCATTGCAGACGGTGTTATCGCAGTAAACAAATCCGGCGAAGTTTTATTTATCAATCCGGTGATTGAAAAGGTTTTTGGAATTGACCAGAAAACCAGCCAGGGAAAAAACATACTTGGCGTAATTCGCAATTATGATGTTGAACGTCTGCTGGAAAAGGCTTTAAGAACTGAAAAGCCGGTCAGCCAGGAGATAAGGCTTATTTATCCGGAGCCAAAAGTTTTTTATGTCAATGCAACCCCTTTGCAGGGACATGGCCGTCAAAAAGGCGGCGCAGTTGTATTATTTAATGACATCACCCAGCGTAAAAGACTTGAAGATATGCGCACTGAATTTGTTGCCAATGTTTCCCACGAGCTTCGAACACCTTTGACTTCAATCCGGGGTTTCCTGGAAACTCTTTTAGAGGGTAAGATTGAAGATCAAGCAACCGTCCGCCGCTTTTTAGAGATTATCAACAGGGAGACGGCCAGACTGACCAGGTTGATTGATGATCTGCTGAATCTTTCCAAGATTGAAGAACGGCAGGTAGTCCACCGCTGGCAGGCTGTCCAGTTATTAGATACGGTAAACAGGGCGGTAGTAATGTTTCAGGCCCAGGCAGAAGAACAAGGCCTTGAACTGGTCACCGAACTGCCCGCAGAACTTCCCGTGGTCAGAGGTGATCCGGATATGCTGGCGCAGGTGCTGATCAACCTGCTGGACAACGCGATAAAATTCACGCCCGCAGGTGGGCGGATAATTGTAAGGGCCAGCGCCAACGAAGAGAATGTAAGAGTTGATGTGGAAGATACCGGGATAGGCATCCCGCCGGAAAACCTTCCCAGAATTTTTGAGCGGTTTTACCGGGTGGAAAAGTCCCGTTCCAGGGAACTGGGCGGCATTGGTGTGGGCCTGGCGATAGTCAAACACATTATTAGGGCGCACGGCGGGAAAACAGGAGTAGAAAGCGTTGTCGGCAAGGGCAGCAAGTTTACTTTTACCCTTCCGATTGATGAAAAGAAGGAGTAAAATTGTCAAAGTAAAATGCTCCAAATTATCACCAAAGGTTGGACATAAAGATGAAAAAAATCAAGATGCTCACCAGGGATTTAAACCTTTATTACACTGATTATAAGGCTTTAAAAGATATTAATCTGGAAATTGAAACTAACCGGATTACGGCGTTGATTGGACCTTCCGGCTGCGGCAAATCAACGTTTTTAAGAGTACTAAACAGGATGAACGATTTAATTGAAGGAGTACGCATTGAAGGATCCGTATTTCTTGACAAAGAGGATATATACAGCCCGAAAGTTGACATAGTGACCCTGCGCAAGCGGGTGGGGATGGTTTTTCAGCGGCCCAATCCTTTTCCGATGTCAGTTTATGATAATGTGGCCTACGGACCGCGCGTTCATGGAATTAGGAATAAAGGCAGGCTTGATGAAATTGTGGAACGCAGTCTGCGGAGCGCCGCCCTGTGGGATGAGATCAG
The DNA here is from genome assembly GCA_002418775.1 of Firmicutes bacterium UBA5766. GTDB lineage: Bacteria > Bacillota > Desulfotomaculia > Desulfotomaculales > Nap2-2B > 46-80. The sequence goes on along the minus strand of DIEU01000075.1, from coordinate 5,341 downwards.
GGACAGATTGTTTAAATCAGCCCTGGGGTTGTCGGGCGGACAGCAGCAGAGGGTATGCATAGCCCGTTTGCTGGCCATTGGGCCGGAAGTTGTTTTGATGGACGAGCCAAGTTCGGCTCTTGATCCGATTTCCACGCTGAAGGTGGAGGAACTTATCCAGGTTTTAAAACAGGACTATACGATTGTCATAGTCACCCATAATATGCAGCAGGCTGCAAGGGTTTCCGACCTCACGGCATTTTTCTTAAATGGTGAGATAATAGAATTCAGCATTACAGACGAGATTTTTACCCGTCCCAAGGACCGGCGTACAGAGGATTATATTACAGGACGGTTTGGTTAAAGGAGTGTTTTTTATAAATGACTACCCGCGGAGCTTTTGATAAAGCTTTAAAGGAACTTCAGCAAGATATTTTGCGCATGGCAAGCCTTGTGGAACAGGCTGTATACGATTCCGTCCAATCTCTGGTCAAGGTGGATGTGACGGGAGCCTCACAAGTTATTGTGGGGGACGATATGATTGATAAACTGTTTCTGGAAATAGAGGAAAAGTGTATTAAGATAATCGCTACCCAGCAGCCTATTGCCAGGGACTTACGAGTGGTTATTACGGGCATAAAAATTTTATTGAATCTGGAACGGATGGCGGATCATGCCGTGGATATTGCCCGCTCAACCATGTGTTTGAGCGGCCAAACTCTGACGGTCAAACCGCTTGAGTATATTCCACAAATGGCCAAACTGACCCAGCAGATGGTCAAAGAGGGGCTTGATGCGTATGTCAACAGCGACATTGAAAAAGCAAGCGCCATGTGCGCTCTGGATGATGACGTGGATTATATTTATGCCCAGGTATTCAGGGAATTAATCAACTGCATGATGGAAAATCCGGAAGTAGTGATGCAGTCCACCTATCTTTTGCATGTCTGCCGCTACCTGGAGAGAATAGCCGACCACGCCACAAATATCGGCGAGGAGGTAGTTTACCTGGTAACCGGAGAGCACAAAGAATTGAATTAGTAAAAATTAATATATCAATGCAAAGTGGGCTGGTTATTTGACCAGCCCATTGGCAATTGGAGAAATTTTTAGTTACTAATGGTGAATATTACAAAAAAGTGCTATAATGGGCCTGTATGTTCTTGAACAATCAGGTGAAAAGATGAGTGTTGAGCAGGAAAGAAGCCTGACCATCGGTGAGAACTTACGTGAAGTAAAGCAAAAAATAGATCTTGCCGCCAGGAAAACCGGCCGGGATCCGGCATCCGTAAAGCTGATTGCCATAACCAAAACAGTTTCGGCGGATGTGATTAAGCATGCCGTCAGAGCAGGTGTTACCGTCCTGGGGGAAAATAAGGCACAGGAAATGCTCCTCAAACAGCCCCTTTTGCCGCCTGATCTTGAATGGCATTTTATTGGGCATCTGCAGAGCAATAAAGTTAAGAGCGTTGTTGGGAAAGTCAGTCTTATACACTCCCTGGACAGCTGGAAACTGGCCTTGGCAATAAATGACTTTGCTTTAAAAACCGACAGGCAGGTTGCGGTTTTAGTCCAGGTTAACATAGCAAAAGAAGCTTCAAAGCAGGGTTTGTCTCCCGTTGAAACAACTGATTTTGTAAAAGAAGTTATCACACTCAAGGGTTTAAGGATACGGGGCCTGATGACAATAGCTCCTGAGACCGTAAATCCCGAACAGGTCAGGCCTGTTTTTCGTGATCTAAGGTTTCTGGCCGGGAGGATAAAAAATAATTTGCCCGGTGTTGATCTGGAATATCTTTCTATGGGCATGAGCAGCGATTTTGTAGTGGCTGTTGAAGAGGGGGCCAATATGCTGCGTCTGGGAACGGCAATTTTTGGCCCGCGCAAATAAAAAGGAAAGGAGGATAACATGGCTAAAAAGTTAGTGGACAAGGTGTTGGGTTTTATGGGTATTTGGGAAGAGTCCCCTGACGATGAGGAGAATGCCCAGGAAGAACATTACCGTGATGATGACGGGTTTGCCGCGCAGCCCAGGCGCAAAAAGGGTCAGGTGGTAAACATACATGCTCAGCGGCAGGTCAAAGTTGTTGTCGTCGAACCGAGAGTATACGATGACGTCCAGAATTTCGCCGATCACTTAAAAAATCACCGGACTGTAATAATCAACCTGGAAAAGGCGAACGCGGATCTTGCCAAGCGTGTAGTTGATTTTATAAGCGGCACGACATACGCTCTGAATGGCTCAATTCGCAAAGTCGGAAACGGCATCTTTCTTTTTACTCCGAATAACGTAGAAATTGATTCTGAGCTAAAGGATGAATCCAAGTTAAGTGACCACAGTTTTTTTTCATGGATGCGTCAGGTATAATTATAAATTCATAAGGAGTAAATCTATTGTCTTTACAGAATATTAAAATTGGTTGCCTGGGGGGGGGAGCCATGGCCGAAGCTTTGTTGGCAGGTCTGGTTAAAAGCGGTCTGGCTCCGGGCAGTCTTTATGTCAGCGATATCAGAAGGGAAAGGCTGGATTACCTTTCTTCCGCATTAAAAGTTAACCCGGTTGACGACAACTGCCTTTTAGCCGGGCAGGCGGATATTCTGATTATTGCTGTCAAGCCATCCATAGTAGGCAGGGTAATGGCTGAAATAAGCGGTTCCTTAGCGGCGGGGTGCACTTTAATGTCTATCGCCGCCGGGGTGCCCATAAAATATATAGAAAGCTTTCTTAAAGCTCCGTTTGGGGTAATCAGGGTTATGCCCAACACGCCGTGCCTCGTTGGGGAGGGCGCCTGCGCCATCAGTTCCGGTACACATGCTACTTCTGTTGACAGGGACCGGGCGGCAGCCGTTTTATCAGCAGTTGGAAAAACGGCGGAGGTGCCCGAGGGATTGATGGACGCCGTAACAGGCTTGAGCGGCAGTGGGCCGGCTTATATGTTTCTGATCCTGGAAGCGCTTAGCGACGCCGGCGTCAGGGAGGGCATATCCAGGGACGTATCTCTTCTTCTAAGCGCCCAGACCATGCTTGGCGCTGCAAAAATGGTTTTAGAAAGAGGCGAACATCCCGCCGTACTCAAAAATATGGTAACCTCACCGGCGGGGACTACAGCTGAAGGACTTCTGGCCCTGGAAAAAAGGGGTTTGCGTTATGCCCTGATGAAGGCAGTGGATAAAGCCGCCCAACGTTCCAGGGAAATTTCCGGCAGCTTGAAATAGAGGTGTTTCATGAGTATTGATTCAATTATTAGTAATATTTTTTATATTTACTACCTGCTGATTATCGCACGCATATTTTTATCATTTATTCCACACAACCCTTACAATTCGGCAATCAGGTTTGTTTATGAAGTAACTGACCCGTGGCTGAATATCTTCAGGCGCATTATACCCCCTATCGGCATGATCGATATATCGCCGATCGTCGCTATTTTTGCTTTGGGAATTGTCCAAAGAATACTGCTTGGGTTTTTGCATTTTATAGGATTATAAATATACCTTTTTCCAGGGGGGCAAGGGAAATTTGATTACTGCAGGTATTGACGTCGGCTCAACAACCACTAAAGCTGTCGTTGTGGCGGACGGTTTGTGGAGCGGAGACGCCCTGGTGCCCACGGGTATTAATAACCGGGCCAGCGCGGAGGAATCACTGGAAAAGGCTCTTGCGAAAGCACAGTTTTCTTCCAGTCAGGTTGACCGGATCGTGACCACGGGCTACGGCAGGGCTAATATACCGTTTGCCGACAAGCAAGTGACGGAAATTACCTGTCATGGACGCGGCGCGCACAGCCTTGTTCCGGGACTTCGCACGGTAATTGATGTGGGCGGGCAGGACAGCAAGGTAATTTGCCTTGATTCTCATGGACGTGTTGTCGACTTTGTGATGAATGACAAATGCGCGGCCGGTACGGGCAGGTTTTTGGAAGTTATGGCCAGGGCACTGGAAAGCGACCTGGAAGACATGGTAGTTCAGGCCAGGCGGGGAACCGGACAGGTTCCCATCAGCAGCACCTGCACAGTCTTTGCCGAGTCGGAGGTTATTTCCCACCTTGCTTCGGGAAGACCCAAGGATGAGATTATCCGCGGGCTTTTTGAAGCAGTTGTCAACCGCCTGGAAGGAATGGCCCTGCGTTTGAATGTCCAGCCCGAGATTGCCATGACGGGCGGTGTGGCTTTAAATGCCGCCGTGGTTGACATTTTAAGCCGTGTCCTTGGACAGGCCGTACAAGTGCCGGAAAAAGCCCAACTGGTCGGTGCATACGGGGCTGCCTTGATTGCCGCGGAAAAATAAAAAACACCCTGAAGGCGTTTAGATAAATGCTCAATCTGCGTTATGACGGCAATGATTTGATTGTAAAAGTTTATATCCAGTCCAGGGCCGCAAAAAATGAACTGGCGGGTTATTTCCAGGATGCTTTAAAAATTCGCTTAAGCGCAGCCCCTGTTGAAGGGGAGGCCAATGAAGCTTGCCGGGTTTTTCTGGCGGAAAAACTGGGCATCTCCAAGTCGAGGGTGAAAATTATCAGCGGACTGACCAACCGTCACAAACAGGTTAAAATATCAGGCCTAACAGATTCCCGGTTCAAGGAAATCCTCTCCCTAACACAAGGGGACGGTTCTTGAAGGGTTCAATTGGAAGTTTTGCACGTGAAAAAGGCTCAAGTGGCGGGTTTTTGTCGCCTTTTGAGCCTTAACAATACCTANNCTATGCGCAAAGCCAACATGCAAAACACGCTTGAATACCGGGATCTGTTGATCCAGATGAATTTCCAAGGACATTGATCTGCGATCCGTGATGTTGACAAAGACGAGGATCACTGCAGGAGCACAGGAAGGGACTGTCTGTTTCCGCCATGGGACGGCTGGTTTTCCTGTATCCAAATATTGATGAAAGGAAGTCCTCATTCTTCTCTCAAAGGCCAAGAGGCAAGAAAGCCGCTATCGCCGCGATCGTTATCCATATTTTTTAAAACTCGTTCTCATAAATTATGGAATTAAATGGGTTCATGAATTAGCCGTGATTCTTCTCTCCTTCTTGGTTGACGTCTAAGTTTATGCATGTTATAATTTACTGCGACCGTTGAAAAGGCCATTTCTTACAACAGCCAAGGGGTTTTTAAACGGCCGTCTTTTTATGTATCTTAATGGACTAAGAGGAAATTTTAAAGGGAAGGAATAAGGAGAGTGAAACCACCCGCCATTCAAGGTATTAAAATAGGAGTAGCAAATCGCGGAATACCGGCGCTTCGGGTTGGAAGAGCCATTCGGGAAATGGGAGGAATATATGTTGCCTTTTATACAGAACAAGATAAAACAGCACCTCATGTTACAAAATCCGATGAAGCATATAATCTTCAAAGTGAAT
>DIEU01000068.1 GCA_002418775.1 Firmicutes bacterium UBA5766 | reverse complement strand
AGGATTTTTTGGTTATATGACGAATTTTTATCTATATTGTTTAGAAGTGGTCAAACCGATCCTGGAGCAGGAATCAGGCTTTATCTACGGCCAGGACTTTCGCCTGGCTTATTCCCCGGAGCGGGTCAACCCCGGTGATGAGGAACACACCCTGCAGACCCTAAAACAAATCAACTACTTTAAACGTTACCTCCATGGCCTCAAAAGCCTGGTTCATAACCTGGGCGCTATCTTTTTTACCCTTCAGGCAATCAGCCACCCAGACCAGTTCCTCGCGCCAGCCTTTTTCCTGCCTCTTTAGTTTTATCTGCTGCTTTTTGCCGTTCACCCCATAAATATCCAAAAAACGGTAATCATTTAAAACAAAACATTTACCCCCGGCATATACTTCTACATATTCTTTCGGCAGCGGGGGATGGCCTAAAGAAGTATAGATCAGACTGGCCAGGGAGCCGTCCGCAAATTTTACCAGCACGGCAACATTATCTTTGGCTACAACACTTCTCCCGTCAACAGGAAGAAAGCTGACCCGGACATCAATTACAGTCTGTTCCACTAGATAAAGGAAAAAGTCAAAGAAATGACAGGCTTCACCAATGATCCGCCCCCCGCCTACCGCCGGATCTTGCGTCCAATGTTCAAGAGGAAGAAAACCGGCATTGACCCGGTAATGGATAAGATAAGGACGGGGAAGAGAGGCCAGCTTTTCCTTCATACTGACGGCCAGAGGAGCATGGCGGCGGTTAAAACCCACATAAACAGGAAACCCGCTGGAAGCCATCTTTTCTTTGACGGCCTTTAATTCTTCCCGGTTAAGGCACAAGGGTTTTTCCGTAAACACAGGCTTACCCTTGGCCAGCGCCTGCATAATCATAGGGTAGTGAAGGTTGTGCCTGGTACCGAGAAGAATAAAGTCCACCTCCGGATCAGCCAATACCTTTTGGTAATCGGTATCGGCATAATCGGCCCGGTACTTTTTGGCCAGGTCTGCCGCCTTATGGCCGTGAGCAGTAATGATGGCGCGCAAGTGAAAATCGTCCCTTAAAGAGGTAAGGTTGGGCAGGTGTACCTGTCCAACAAAGCCGCCCGCCCCCACCACGGCCACCCGTATTTTTTCCCGGGGGATAAATGCTTTTACCGGCGCAGTAAAAATTTCCCGCTCTTCACTCTTTACCTCTTTTTTCTCCGGCTCATCATTAGGCTCATCATTAACCAGGCACTTATTGTTTTGGGCCAACGTCCCGTTGCCGTACTCCAAAAGAATACCCAAAGATTTATTTTTCCCGGTCAGCCATCCGTAAGCCTCCCCTGCCTTATCTACCGGTAATAACCACCGTTTCGCCAAAGGAAAGAGCGGCCCGGCGCAAGCCCTGCATGGCAATGGCCCCCAAAGTAGTAAAGGCGGCTTCCCCTAGTACCACTCCCGGTGGTACTTTGGCCAGCAGGTTCCGGGGCACACGAACAAATTCGGCGTGGTGGGCGCACTGTGCCCCCCCACAGGCCACCAAGTCACCCGGATTAATATCTGTCACGCCCCGGCCAACAGAAACCACTTCTCCGGCCAGACTGTAACCAAGCGGAGAGGACGTACCCTCCAGACCCCGGATTATCTGCCAGGCCTTTTTTACTCCTTGCTCCCGAATTATCTGCAGGCCTTTTTGAACCAGTTCAGGGTTGGTTATCGCTTTACTTACCAGCCCCTGGGCACTGCCCTGCACGGCAGCCCTCTCCGTACCGCTGCTGATTACCGAACAGCAGGTCTTCACCAGCACTTCTTTGTCCTGCGGGACAGGTGAAGGAACTTTCTCTACCACCACTTGCTTTCCTTTTAACAATACCTGCTTCATCAGCCTACCTCATCTTTCGCCAAATCTCCCGCTCCCAATACATAAACGGCAAACCCGCCGGCCCGCCACAAACCATGGTTAAGGCAATTGCGGGTATCCACCACCACCCGGCGGCGCATCAGCTTGCCCAATTCCTGGGGATGAAGAAATTTAAATTCTTCGTGGCCGACAATAATTAAAGCCAGGTCAGAATCGCGGAAAGCCTCCGAAAGGGAGGATAACTCATAACTTGAGAGTTAAAAGTTTTCCAAACGCACGTTCCTTGACATAAGAATATTTCCAGAAGGAATTCCCGTTTGAGCACGACATAATGAAATCAAGTCAACAATTTTGCTAATTACCAAATATTACCTGGCTTTTTGAATCAGGATGTTCTACAATCGGATCAAATTAGTCCGGGAGGAACAGCCTGATGGAAAGAGAACTGATTGTCCGCCCGATCCAGGGCGAAGAACGCGAGAACTGGGACCAGCTTATGGCCGACCACCACTACCTGGGCTTAAAACACCTGGTGGGGGAGTCCATCCGTTATGTTGCGCTGCTTAACGGGCAGTGGGTAGCTTTGGCTTTCGCTGGACCAGCGCCGCTTACAAAAGCGGCCCCAGGGACCATTGGATCGGCTGGGATGAAGACACCCGCCACAAGCGCTTAAAGTTTTCGGTCAACAACGCGCGGTTTTTAATCTTGCCCGGAGTGCGGGTCAAAAACCTGGCCTCCCAAATCTTAGCCACCAATTTAAAGCGGTTGCCAGAGGATTGGGTAAAGGTTTATGACCACCCCGTTTGGCTGACCGAAACCTTTATCGACCACACCCGCTTTGCCGGCACCTGTTACCGGGCGGCTGGATTTATCCCTTTGGGGCAGACCCGCGGCTTTCGCCGTAACGCCGGGTACTACTATAAACACGGCGTAGCCAAGACTATTTTGGTCCATCCCTTGCACCAGGAGGCGCGGCAGTGGCTGACCGCCCCCTTTTTAAGCCCGGCGCTCTTAATGGGGAAAAATCCCTTGGCGGACCTTAACCGGCTGTCCGTCGAGGAGCTTTTAACGTGCCTTAAAGAAGTGACTGTACCCCGGATGCCCCGGGGCGTCCGGCACCAGTCTTCGGTCGTGCTCACCTTAATCGTTTGCGCTGTTTTATCCGGGGCGGAAAGTTTCTTGGGTTTGGGGCGCTGGGCCGCCGGACTTCCCCAGAGCACCTTAAAGCACTTAGGCGCTTAAGCCGCAGCCCTAAGCAAAGGCGTCTTACGTGCCCCCCAACGAAATAACCTTGCGCCGGACGTTTACAGGTAGTGGACATGAACTCTCTTTGCCGGGCGGTAGCCGGATGGCTTTAATTACTCCTGGGTAAGCCTTAGACATGGAGGCTTGTCCAAAACGGGATAATAGTTCATCATCATCTCTTAAGATTTCCATAAAATTGCCGGCTTTAAAAAGGACCTCTTTTAGCTCCTGTCCTAATAAGGACTGCTGGGGTTAAGTAGACTTTCTTCTGTAAAGTACCCATTGGCCTCTAAAGAGCCGTAAACTTCATCAGTGGTCTACATGCGATTCGGCGGCAAAGTTGACCACTACGTCTGCGTATTCTGGCATGTCAAATACCGTTCTTAGCAACATAAGCAAACGTATGCATAGACCAGTATTCACACAACAGAAGGAAGCCGTTGCGGAATGACGTACGGGGTGACGCTTACGCGCTGCATATTCCGCTAGTTGAGAACACCTCGACCGCCAAAGATGAACAATGCTGCCGCTAAAACTGAACACCTTCGCCGCCCCCGCCACCCGCAGAGGCTTGCGCCGTGGTAATTTTACTGCCGAATGCCGGTCGTTTGCTTATGTTCACCGCGTTGCCCCGACAATACAGGAAACCACCTGTTCTGTGGCGCGATCGGCTTCGCCACCGCCGCGCCCGTACCCATATAGGACACGGCCTGCCGGTGGGCCTTGGCGGCCTGGGCCGGTTTGCGCCCGCTTATCTTTTCTTCTTTAAAGACAATAGAACCGTTCCCTCTGTCCGATATTTCAAGACCTGACCCCTACGTGCCTACAACTTTCCGGTGTATATGAAATTTTGTATCTTTTTTTTATAAACCATCTTTATAAAAAATAGCAGCAGAATTAATCCCCCGGTTATCTCAGGTATATAAACCCACGGATTAGTTAAAAGAGTTTCTATCCACTGCCAAAACCAGCCTTCCGGATTACCCTTCGGAAAACTCCAGCCGTATGCAGGCCAAAGATAAGTTTCATGATGCTCCCACATACTGTCTAAGATATGATGTATAAAACTGCCCCATGCCAGAATTAAAACTCCCGCCCTTTTAAACCTAAACCAAAAAAAACATACCTAAACCAAAAAGAAATAAAAGAAACAAAAAAGTATGGGCATAGATACGTCCGTTTCCAACTGATTCTTTTAAGATGACACCGCCTAAAGGCTTGTCAATAATATCCGGCAGTATAGAAGCTATCAGTACCAAGCGGTAATCTATAATTTTTTGTAAATTTTTTGCACTTTTAATGGA
>DIEU01000023.1:52286-55736 GCA_002418775.1 Firmicutes bacterium UBA5766 | reverse complement strand
TAAACTTGAGTTAAAAAAATCCGGGTCCCTTAAAAGGACCCGGATTTTTTATTTACGCAAGTAGGGACGTCTCTTGCTTGCCTTCCCGGTTTTCTCATATTCGGGAAAACCACCAAAAAATATCTCCCTTCGTTGAAGCCGCCATAGTCTAAACGATAGCCCCGCCGTGCATATCTCACTTTAAGCAAACGGGTTTTGTGCCTTTATTCCTTCATAAAATTGGCCGCTATTAAGATTTTCAGTCAAAAGCACGACACAGCCAAGTTTTTTGGCGCTGCAAATGATCAGGGCATCCCAAAATGATAGCTTGTTTCGCTGTTGGATATCAATAGCTTCCAGGATATCACTCACATCCGGCACATGCAACCTCCATGCCGATAAATCAGAAATTATTCTAGCGGCCATTTGAGGCTGCATCGGTCTTGCTACTTTTTGTACTACCGTGACATAAAACTCCTGCAGTACTTGAATGCTTAAGCTGCCAAGTCCGGAATTCCAAAGTTCATTAAGCAGGTCCTTTGCGCGGATATGTTTATCTCCTGCGGAGATATCATGAGCATAAACAAGAATATTTGTATCCACAAACTGCAATCCGGGATTATCGTTCATAAATATCTCTCCTGGACCAGCTTATGCTGCCGGCGGTTCCCAGATCGGGAACATCGTTTAATATTGCCAAATGCCGTTCACGCGCTTTTTTATACGAATCTTCTTTTCTTGCCATTTCTTCAAGCGTTCTGGTCAGAAGACCGGATAGCGAAGTTTGTTTTTCTATAGCGATATGTTTTGCTTTTAGTAGAATATCCTTGGGCAGGGACAGAGTAATATTTTGATACTCCATTACAATCACCTCCACGTAATTAAGTGTAGCACACGATTAGGTGACAGTCAATAAGCAAGTAGGAACGGTTCTTGCTTGCCTTCCCTGTTTTCTCATATTTGGTTTAAATCCGATCTTACAACGTTTGATCGAACTCCTTCTCCAACCGTTCCGCAATCCATAGTTGAATAAGAGTTTGATAAGGAATACCTTTTTTGCGGGCAATGCGCCGGACTCTCTTTAAGTGAGAAAAGTTAATTCTTAAAGTGATCATTTGTTTCTGTTCTCTTTGCTCACGGAGCCTTTTCTGTAAATCAGCCCCAACTTCCAGCGATTCAGGTTCTGTTTCTTCCATCAAGTCCAAAGTATCATGATGATCAAAAAAATCTCTTGCCTCTTCCTCGCTAATAAATTCAGGGATCTTATTCTTTTCCGTCATTGCAAGTACCCCCTTCCAGAAAATTTGCTTTTTAAATCTTTTATACTTCTATGTATGTACAATGTCAATCACGGGGGTCCGGAACTGCCTGCAGGAAACTTCTATAGAGACAGAAGAGTAAGGTATTTGTATCTTATTAGTAAAAAACAGGCGGGAAGGCGCTGGGGGAAAGTATATTGTAATACCTTAAACAGTTGGTCTTAATCTTTGCCCAGGTATGGAATAATAGTTTTGATAACTTTTTTGATTAACTCGATTTCTTTTGTTGAAAGCTTTCCGATTAATTCATTTATTTCTTCAGAATCTTTGTCGTTCTGAAATATCTCGTAAGCGGCGCCCTCATCACGGATATATTTATCATTGTGTGAGTCTTTGCTCCAGACCAGGTAATCCAGGGAAACATGCAAGCAACCGGCCACTTTCACGAAAACAGGAAGGCTCATCTGCCTTTCCCCCCGCTCCAACTGACCGACATAATAATCCGAAAGTCCTATTATTTCTGCAAGCTCTTCCCGTGATAGCCCGAGTTTTTCTCTCTCACGGCGCATCCTCTGGCCAATATTTTTATTATCTATCTCTTTTCTTCCTATTTTCATTCACCCTCACTTTTATAAATACTGTATCTAAGTTCTGTCCTTAGCTGAATTTGCCCATTGCATATAATTATTATTTGCCTTCAGCCAACATTTAATGTAAAATACTGTCTGTGATTCTCTTTAAAAGTGGGGGGGCTGTTACCTGTGGTTTTGATGAAAAATAGAATTTACAGATCTGCTCCTATTGTTATTTTATTATCCGGCTGGGTATTTTTCGGGCTGATCACATTTTTTCAAGATCGGCAGAACAGTCTTAATCAGGTCCCGGTCTGGGTTTTATTTGCAATTATCCAGATAATAATCGGTATAATATACGTCATCCAAATCAAAGAATTGAACAGGCAGGTACATATTGACATGCTGACCGGACTTTATAACAGAAAATATTTTAATGAAAAATTATCCGGGCTAATATCAAAAGGTTTAATTTCACTGCTACTAATAGACATTGACAATTTCAAATGTATCAATGACACATTTGGGCACATGGCAGGCGATAAGGTATTACAGCAATTTGCCGAAATTCTTCGATTCTGCACAAGAAAAAATGACCTGGTCGCCAGGTGGGGCGGTGAAGAATTCACTGTAATTCTTTTTCAAACCGGGCCGGAAGAAACCTTTATAATTGCAGATAGAATTAGACTTATCGTCAATAATCGCTATTTTTCATACGACGGCAGTACCTTTAAAATCAGTGTCAGTATTGGCGTTGCTTCAATAAAAGAAGGTTCGAAAATTGGTAAAGATCAAATCATTAAAATTGCTGATCAAGCTCTGTACAAAGCAAAGCAAAAAAAGAATGATATTGCTGTTCTTACTAATTGACCATTTTAAAGCTCTTGTCAAAATGAGTTCAAACAGGGCATATTATTATCTTTAATAAAAAATTTTTTTGTTATTTTAAAAGCAGGATTTGGCAATTATAACGCATAATTATAATAAACTGGACTGGAGGTGTCTGTAATTGGATAAAGAACTTATGAACCTGGCTGTCCGGAGCCTGGTCTGGCCGGTTTGCCTGGTTGGCGCAACACAGAACGAAAAGCACAATATAATGACCGTGGCCTGGATAACCCAGATCAGCGCTGACCCGCTGCAGTTGATTATCTCTATCGATAAATCAAGGTACACTCATAATATGATTTCCGAAACAGGCGAATTTGTGGTCAGCATTCTTGGTTCGGAACAAAAGGAAATTGCGGTCGTCTGCGGCTCCCGTTCCGGACGGAATGTCGATAAAGTCAAACAGCTTAAAATCGAAACAATCCCTTCTACTGTGGTTAAGGTTCCCCAGTTGGCCGGCTGCCTGGCCAACATGGAATGCAAAGTGGCTGCACAATATCCGGCGGGTAACCGTACTCTGTTTGTCGGCGAGGTAGTTGCGGCGGATATAGACAAAGAGAATTTAAAACCGATGATTATGTACCGCGGCAAATACATAGAATAGGAAGCGCCTGATTGACAATACCGGGGTTGGATATTATACTTTTAAATGTGTGATCTAAACAGGAGGGGTGTCCGAGCGGTTGAAGGAGGCAGTCTTGAAAACTGTTGGGTTCATTTACGGGCCCCGTGGGTTCGAATCCCACTCCCTC